>NZ_JBFRCG010000031.1:0-81604 GCF_040965595.1 Paraburkholderia sp. EG287B | reverse complement strand
GCGAACGGCTCAAGCAGCTTGCCAACAAAAAACGGCCCGGGCGCTCTTGCGCCCGGGCCGTCAAGTCCAGACCTTTCCGCTACACCGTTCGGAACCTGAAACGGGACCTTAACTGAACGGCATTAGGACTCCGGTCCGCTTTTTTTGCGCTGCGCGCACATCGTGCGAAGCGCGTTTTAACCGTGCGGCCGCAGCGCGCCGGCCACGCGGCCCATCTGATCGAGACCGCTGTCGAACAGGCGCGCGAAGTAGGGAATCAGGTTCGGCATCATCAGCTGGATGAGCAGCAGGCCCACGAGCATCGTGAGCGCGAAGCCGATCTGGAAGATACCGATTTGCGGGGCCGCACGGTTCAGAATGCCGAGCGACAGATTGGTGATGAGCAGCGCAACCACCACCGGCAGCGAGAGCAGCAGGCCCGAAGTGAGGATCGTCGTGCCATAGTTGGCGATCAGCTGCCAGCCCGAGGCGCCGAGCACGCTCGCCGTGACCGGCAGCGTCTGGAACGTGGCGACGAGCGCCGCGAGCATCTGCAGATGGCCGTCGAACACGAGGAAGGCGAGCATCGCCATCATGTTCAGCCACGAGGAGAGCGCGGGCGAACTGGTGTTGGCCTGCGGGTCGAAGAAGCTCGCGAATCCCAGGCCCATGCCGAGACTCATCATGTCGCCCGCCGCGGTCACGACCGCGAACACGAGCTGCATCGTGAAGCCGAGCGCCACGCCGATCAGGAACTGATTGACGAGGATCCACACGCCCTCGGCGGAAAACACCGTGACCTGCGGCATGGCGCCGAGCGTGGGCGCGACGATCAGCGTGATGAAGCCCGCGAGGCCGATCTTCACGCGCGTCGGTACGGAGCGGTTGCCCAGCACGGGCGCGACCGCCACGAGCGCCAGTATGCGCGTGAACGGCCAGAGGAAGGCCGTGAGCCAGGCGTTGAGCTGCGCGTAGGTGACCGTAAACATCGTGTGCCGAAAGACGTGCGCCGAAAGCGCAGAAGGGCGGCCGGAGCTGCGTCTAGCCCGCGAGCTGCGGAATGCTCGTGAAGATGCGGTGCATGTAGTCGAGCATCGTCGTGAGCATCCACGGGCCGGCGATCACGAGCGTGACCGCGATGGCGGCCAGCTTGGGGATGAACGCGAGCGTGGATTCGTTGATCTGCGTGGCCGCCTGGAACAGGCTCACCACCAGGCCCACCACGAGCGCGACGAGCAGCAGCGGCGCCGCAAGCAGGAGCGCCACGTACATCGCCTCGTGGGAGAGCGTCATGACCATTTCGGGCGTCATGTCTGTGTCCTCAGGTAAAGCTCTGCGCGAGCGAGCCGATCAGCAGTTGCCAGCCGTCCACCAGCACGAACAGCATGAGTTTGAACGGCAGCGAAATGGTCGCGGGCGAGACCATCATCATACCCATCGACATCAGCACGCTGGCAACCACCAGGTCGATGATGAGAAATGGGATGAAGATCGTGAAGCCGATCTGGAAGCCCGTCTTCAGCTCGCTCGTGACGAACGAGGGCACGAGCAGCGTGAGCGGCACGTCCTCGGGTCCCTGCATGGGCGCCGCGTGCGAGATGCGCGCGAAGAGGGCGAGGTCGGACTCGCGGGTCTGGCGCAGCATGAAGGTCTTGAAGGGCGCGACGCCGCGCGCCACGGCGTCGTCCATCGAAATCGTGCCGGCCGCGAACGGCTTGTAGCCGTCGTTGTAGGCCTTGTCGAGCACCGGCGACATCACGAACAGCGTGAGAAAGAGCGCGAGGCCCACGAGCACCTGGTTGGGCGGCGTGGTCGTCGTGCCGAGCGCCTGGCGCAACAGCGAGAGCACGATGATGATGCGCGTGAAGCTCGTCATCATCAGCACCATCGCCGGCAGGAACGACAGCATCGTGAGCAGCAGCATCGTCTGCACGCTCAGCGAGTAGGTCGTGCCGCCGTTCGGGCCGGGGCTCGTGTTGAAGGCGGGGAGGCCTTGCGGGCCGCCCGCGCTCTGCGCGTGCGCGAGGTGCGGCAGCGCGAGGGCGAAGGCGCCCGCGCCGAGCATCAGCGCGAACGGGAGCGCCGTTCTGGCGATCTTCGCGAGGGTAGCCGCGCGCGCGCGGACCTCGCCGCCTGCGCCCGGCGCATGAAGGGAACTGCCGTGCATTTACTGCGCTCCGCCGTCGTGACGCATGAAACGCGCGTTGATGCGTTTGTTCGCCTCGCTTTTCAGCGCGTCACGAAAGCGCTGTGCGAAGGTGCCCGAGAGGGCGGGGGCGTTGGGAGCGGCTGCCGCGACGCCTGCGGGCAGTTCACCCGCGGGCAGCGTGTGGAGCAGGCGCACGTTGCCGGGCGCGGCGCCCAGCACGAGCCAGGTGTCGCCGATCTCGACCACGGCCACGCGCTCCTTGCCGCCGAGCGATGCGCCGCCCACGGTCTTCACGAGCGCGTTCTTCGGTCCGCCTTGCAGGCCGAGACGCCGCGCGAGCCAGGCGCAGCCGAACACCACGGCGATCACGAGCGCGAGACCCAGCACCGTCTGCACGAGCGCGCCGAAGCCGAGCGCGGGGACCGCGCTGCCGGCGATCACGGCGGAGGCGGCCGAAGCACCCGATGCCGCGCGGGTGGCTTCGTTGACTGCCTGAAGGTCGGCGGCCCGCGCGCTCATGACCGCGAAAACGGCGGCGCCGGCGAGCGAGAGGTGGACGGCGAGGCGCCACGAGAATCGCAGCATGCGTGCGCCGCGGGACTTCCGCGTGCGCTGCATGCCGGTGCCAGAAGCGGCGCCAGCAGGGTTGCCAGCCGGGTTGCCAGAAGCCGCGCCGGTAACAGCCTGGGGTTTCATCGGTTCAGCTTCCGGATCCGCTCGGACGGCGTGATGATGTCGGTGAGACGAATGCCGAACTTGTCGTTCACGACCACCACTTCGCCCTGGGCGATGAGGCAGCCGTTCACGAGCACGTCCATCGGCTCGCCGGCCATGCCGTCGAGCTCCACGACCGAGCCCTGCGCCAGTTGCAGCAGGTTGCGGATGGCGATCTTGGTGCGGCCCAGCTCCACGGTCATCTGGACGGGAATGTCCAGAATCATGTCGATGTCGTTGGCCGTCTTGGTCGAATCGACCTTCGAGAGCGGCTGGAACACGGCCGTCGGTTGCGCGGCCGGCACGTCGTTGCTGTTCTGCTCGGCGAGCGCGCTCGCCCAGTCGTCCATCGAGTCGCCGCCCGCTTCCTGCGCCGCGGCCTCGAAACCCGGGTCGAGCACCGGCTCGTCTGCGCTCGTGCCGTTGATGTCACTCATATCCACCTTCCTTCATCGTGTCGGCTGCGCTGATCATCTTCTGGACCCGCAACGCGTATTGACCATTGAAAATTCCGTAGCCGCACTCCATCACGGGCACGCCGTCCACCTTGGCGGTGATGTGCTCCGCGATGTTCATGGGCAGCACGTCGCCCTTCTTCATGTTCAGGATCTGCTCGAACGTGACGGGCACCTGCGCGAGGTCGGCCGTCAGCTCGACTTCGGCGGCCTGCACCTGCTGCGAGAGTACGCGCACCCAGCGGCGGTCCACGTCGAGCACTTCGCCTTGCAGCGGCGAGGCGAGCACGTCGCGGATCGGCTCGATCATCGAGTAGGGCATGCAGATGTGCAGCGTGCCGCCCGTCGGCCCGAATTCGATCGAGAACTGCGTGACGATCACGATCTCGTTGGGCGTGGCAACGTTTGCGAACTGCGTATGCATTTCAGACCGCACGTATTCGAACTGCAGCGGCCGCACGCTTTTCCACGCGTTCGTGTAGTGCTCGAACACGAGGTTGAGCAGCTTGCCGATGATGCGCTGCTCGGTCTGCGTGAAGTCGCGGCCTTCCACTCGCGTGTGAAAGCGGCCGTCGCCGCCGAACAGGTTGTCCACGACGAAGAACACGAGGTTCGGGTCGAACACGAACAGCGACGTGCCGCGCAGCGGCTTCACGTGGACGAGGTTCAGGTTCGTCGGGATCGGCAGGTTGCGGGTGAACTCGCTGTACTTCTGCACGCGCACCGGACCGACCGAGATTTCGGCGGTGCGGCGCATGAAATTGAAGATGCCGACGCGCAACAGGCGCGCAAAGCGCTCGTTGATGATTTCGAGGCCGGGCATCCGGCCGCGAACGATCCGTTCCTGCGTCGCGATGTTGTAGGGCCGAACGCCCTTGTTGTCGGAGCCGCCCGAGTCGGAATCGACTTCGCCGGTGACGCCTTTGAGGAGGGCATCGACCTCCTCCTGGGACATGAACTCGTCGTGACCCATCGTCATGATGACTGGCCCTCCATCGCGGGAATCATGTCAGCCACGCTCACTGGACGACGAATTCGGTGAACAGCACGTCGTCGACGTGCATCGGCTTCTCATTCGCGCCGGCAGGCTGCGAGATCAGCACGGCGAGTTCCGTGGCGAGCGCACGCTTGCCGTCGAGCGGCGCGAGGTCGGACGGATGCTTGTTCGAGAGCGCGAGCAGCAGGCGGCTGCGGATCTCGGGCATGCGCGCAACGAGCGCGTCCTGGGTGGCCTGGCTGTCGAGCTTGAGCGTGAGGCCGATGCGCAGGTAGTGCGACTCGCCGTCGTCGGACTGCAGATTGACGGTCATCGGTTCGAGCGCGTAGTACACGGACACGGCCGGGGGCGCGGCGGCCGGCGCGGCCGGCGCGCTCGGGGCGTGGCGCGACATGAAGAACCACGTCGCGCCGCCCGCCGCGGCGGCGGCGAGGATCGCAATGAGCGCGATGACGATAATGCGCTTCATCGGTCCGGGTTTCGCGCCCTGGGGCGCGGCTTGCTGGGATGCGGTGGTGGTCGCCATGTCGAAAAGTCAGCCTGGATGCTTGCGAGGGTCCGGGGCACCGACCTGGTGGTCAGTCCGGGCATGCTGCATTGTTCCGGCTTTTGCCTTTCAGCGATGGGAGGAATAGACGGGGGAATTCCGGCTATCTCGTGGTTTTGTTGCGCGCCGCGGCAAGCCGCTCGCGCAAGGGCGCGATGTCAGCGCACGCAGCCGCTGGGCGCGGCTGCGTGGCCCATGACGTGTCGAACGCGCCGGGCGGTTCAGGCAGGGTAGGGAGAAAGGGTCAGGCGAACGTGTCGATCAGACCGACGGAGCGCGTCGTGACGCTCGCGACGCTGCTCGTATCGTCCGCGGCGTCCGTTGCGGCGAGCGTGCTGCCCGAGCCGGAACCGGAACGGCCGGAGCGGCCCGAACCGCTGCCGTCCTGCTGCGCCTGCTGGTTCATCTGCCGCGAGAAACCGTCGCTCACGCTCGCGCTGCCGAGGCCGATGCCGTTTTGCTCCATCGCTTCGCGCAGCTTCGGCAGGGCCGCCTCGACGGCTTCGCGCACCTGCTGGTGCTGCGACACGAAGAGGGCATGCGCGTGGGTGTCCGAGACCTGCAGTACGACCTGGAGCGGTCCCAGATCCTTCGGATTGAGCGTGAGTTCCGCCGACTGCTGGTGCGCGTTCGAGAGGAACACGACCTTCTGGCTGAGCGCGTCTTCCCAGTCGTTCGTGCCGACCTGCGGCGCGATCGACGCGGAGGCGGCCGCCGCCGCCGGATTCGTGCTTGCGCTGGCCGCCTGGGCGGCCTGGGCCTGCGCGGCCGTCGCGGCGGCGACCGCTGCGGCCTGGGTCGCGGCGAGCGAGTCGGTCGTGGCGGTGCTCGCCGTGGCGTCGGTCTGCGTGGCGGCGCCGGCCTGCTGCTGCGCCGCTGCCGTGAGCGCGTCGGTGGCGACCTTCGCGGCGTCGGTGACAGCCGTCGTGGCGCCCTTGGCCGCGTCGGCGCTCGCGCCGCTGTTCGCGGCCGTGCTGAACGCCTTGCTCTGGGCGGTCGCGCTCAAATGCGAGGCGAAGCTGCTGACGATGTTCGAGCCCGAGCCCGTGCTGGCCGTGCTTGCGCTATTCGCCGCCGACCCGGCCGTGCTCACCGCATGCGTGGCGAGCGTACCCGCGCCGCCGCGCAGTTGCGCGAGCGCCGCTTGCAGGGCGTCGTGCACCGACTTCGAGGTGCTGGTCGCGGCGCTGCCCGTGGCCGTGCCGTCGCCTGCAGCGCCGGCAACTGCTGTGGCTGCCGTGGCGGCCGCTGCTGCCGCCGCGGAGGCGACGCCGGCGAGCGTGCTGTCGCTGCTCGTCTGGCTGCCGTCGGCGTTCGCGTCGGTGCTCGTGCTGTCCTGGGTCTGCTGGCCCTGCTGCGCTTGCTGCGCCTGCTGGGCCTGAGCCGCGGCGGCTTGCGCGCCTGCGGCGGCGGCCTGCTTTTGCTGGGCGCGCGCGGCGGCGGCGCGGCGATCGGCGCTCGACGTGCCCTGCGTGGCCTGGCTCGAGTTCGAGCTCGAGCTGGACGTCTGCGAAGCGCTGCTGGTGCTGCTGCTTTGCGAGGCGCTGCCGCTCGACGTGTTCGAATTGGACTGCGCCGACGCATTCGACTGCGCGCTTTGCGCCGCCTGGGCGTTCTGGTTCGCCTGCGCGCTTTGCGCGTTCATCTGCTGTTGCAGCGTCTGCGCGAAATCCTGGCTGGCGGCATCGGCCTGGCTGATGGAGTTCGATGCCGTGTTCGACACGGCGTTCGATGCGGAATTGCCCGACACCGCGTCCGTGGCGGCGCCGAACAGCGAAGAAAGAGAAGAGAGGAGCGACATACTGGCGGCCTCGAAAACGGATTACGTGTTACGGATGTTGCGACGTTCGCATGCGCAGCACGCGGGCGGCGTGCTCGTCGGCGTCGCGCTGTTCGCGGCGGGCGTCCTTGCGGGCCTGCACATCGTCGTGGCGGGTTTGCAGGACCTCGTACGAGCCGAGCTTCTGCTTGCTGCGCTGCCATTCGGGCTTGGCGGCCTCCACGCGCGCGGTGGCCTGCTCGAGCAGGCGACGCTGCTGTTCGATCGCCGCGTCGAGCGTGTCGATGAACGCCTGGAAGTTGCGTACGTTGCCCGCGGCCATGCCGCTGCGCGCCGATTCGGTGAAACGCGTGTGGTACTCGTCACGGTAGGTGATGAGCGCCTCGAGCTGCTTTTCGACCTCGACGCGCTCGCGCTGCACGCGGCCGAGCTTTTGCGTGGCGGCGTCGACGTCGTCTTGCGCGAGGCCGATCAAGGTTTGCAGCGCGGTCTGTTTCGTCATGTCCTGGCTCCGATCAGCTGGCCGAGCATCTCGACGCTCTGATCATAGTTCGCGGTTTCGCGAAAACCCTGCTGAAGAAAGGCCTCGATGCGCGGATACAGCGCGATCGCGCGGTCGAGCACGGCGTCGCGCCCGCTCACGTACGCACCCACGTTGATGAGGTCGCGGTTGCGCTGGTAGCGCGAAAGCATCTGCTTGAGCGCGCGCGTCTGGTTCAGATGCTGGTCGTCGATCAGCGCGGTCATCGCGCGGCTGATCGAGGCCTCGATGTCGATGGCCGGATAATGCCCCGCTTCGGCGAGCGCACGGGAAAGCACGATATGGCCGTCGAGAATCGCGCGCGCCGAGTCGGCGATCGGGTCCTGCTGATCGTCGCCTTCGGTGAGCACGGTGTAGAACGCCGTGATCGAACCGCCGCCTTCGGGGCCGTTGCCGGTGCGCTCGACGAGCGCCGGCAGCTTGGCGAACACCGAAGGCGGATAGCCCTTGGTCGCGGGCGGCTCGCCGATGGCGAGCGCGATCTCGCGCTGGGCCATCGCATAGCGCGTGAGCGAGTCCATGAGCAGCAGCACGTGCTTGCCCTGGTCGCGGAAATATTCGGCCAGCGACGTGGTGTACGCGGCGGCCTGCATGCGCAGCAGCGGCGACACGTCGGCCGGCGCGGCCACGACCACCGAGCGTGCCAGGCCGTCAACGCCCAGGATCTGCTCGATGAATTCCTTCACTTCGCGGCCCCGCTCGCCGATCAGGCCGATCACGATGACTTCCGCGCTGGTCGCGCGCGCCATCGTGCCGAGCAGCACCGATTTACCGACGCCCGAGCCCGCGAACAGGCCCATGCGCTGGCCGCGCCCGACCGTGAGCAGCGAGTTGATCGCGCGCACGCCCACGTCGAGCACCTTGTGAATCGGCTCGCGGTTCAGCGGATTGATGACGGGCGCGGTGAGCGGCGCGTCGGCTTCGGTATTCAGGGGGCCCAGGCCGTCGAGCGGGCGGCCCGAGGCGTCGACCACGCGGCCGAGCATGCCCCAGCCCACCGGCAGGCGTTTCGCACCGGCCTTCGGGTCGGCGATCGGCGCGGTTTCCAGCGGCCAGACGCGCGCGCCGGGCAACAGGCCCGCGACTTCGGTCGTCGGCATCAGAAAGAGTTTGTCGCCGCCGAACCCGACCACTTCCGCTTCGGCCATCGGCAGCGAGCTGCCCGGCGGCAGTTCGATCATCACCTCGGCGCCCACGGCGAGGCGCAGCCCCACGGCTTCGAGCACGAGGCCCGCCGCGCGCGTGAGACGCCCGCAGCCGCGCAGCGGCAGGGCGAGCGCATTGCGCTCGCGCACGCTGCGCAGTTGCGCGTTCCACGAGGTCAGGAACGGGTTGGCCGGGTCGTAGTTCGCCGGCGGCACGTAGGGGGCGCTCGGGGCGTCGGCCACGACCGGCACGCCGTCATTCGTCAGGCCTGGCGGCGCACCGGCCGCGTCCGCGGCGAGCGCGGCATCGATTGCGTCGATCGCGTCGGCGGCACCCAGCTCGCGTGCCTCGCGTTTGGCAGGAATGCCCGGGATGTCGAGGTCGCCCACGAGTAGCGCGCCGAGCTGTGCCGGGTCGCTCGCGAGCGGGCCGAACGAGGCGAGCGCGAGTTCCTGCTCGAGCGGCGTGAGACCGCCCGTGTGGATGGTCTGATGGCTCGGCGGTTGTGGGTGGTTCACCATGGCCGTGCCTTGCCGAGCGCGGCCGTCACGCGCTCCCAGCGCGTGCGGATGCTGGCGTCGGTTTCGCCCGTCGCGGCCTGCGCGCGGCAGCCGCCGCGCTCGATCGTCGGGTCGGTGCGCACGCTCCAGCCGCGCGCCTGAAGGTCGTCCAGCAGATAAGCCTCGACGATCGGCAGATCGGCGGGGCTCACCACGAGCTGCGGGGAACCGGCCAGCTGCGGCTCGGCCACGAGCACTTCGCGCGCGACCGCGACGAGCGCCGTCGGGTCGTGCTGGACGTGCTGGCGCACGACCTGCTGCGCGATGTCGAGCGCGAGTTCCACGAGCGTCTCGGCTACGCCGGCCTGCGCCGTTTCGAGCGCGTCGCTAAAACGGCTGGCGAGCGCGGCGAGTTGCGCCGCCTGCGCGCGCGCCTCGGCCTGGCCCTGCTCGAAGCCCTGCTGGCGGCCCTGTTCGTGCCCGGCCTGATAGCCGAGCGCCTGGCCCGCCACATGGCCGGAGCGCAGCCCCTCCTGGTGGGCCGCGTCGCGCAGCGCATGGAGCTGGGCCTCGAACGCCGCGGATTCGTCGGGCGTGGGCGGCGGCGGAGGGGGAGGCGGCGGGTCGAACGAGGCCATCTCCCAGCGCTGGTACGCCGAGCGATGGCTGTTCGCGGAGCTGGTGTCAGACATAAGCGTCTTCTGCCTTGCCGCCTAGAACGATCTGTCCGCTCTCGGCGAGGTTGCGCACGATCTGCAGGATGCGGCGCTGCTGTGCCTCGACTTCCGACACGCGCACCGGACCGCGCGCGTCGAGGTCTTCGGCGAGCAGTTCGGCCGCACGCTGCGACATGTTCGAGAGGAACTTGGTGCGTAGCGCGGGCGGCGCACCCTTGAGCGAAATGATGAGCGACTCCGACTCGACTTCCTTGAGCAGCAGCTGGATCGCGCGATCTTCGAGGTCGAGCAGGTTCTCGAACACGAACATCTGATCGATGATCTTCTGCGCGAGTTCCGCGTCGTACTGGCGGACGTTCTCGATCACCCCTTCTTCGTGCTGGCTCGTCATGAAGTTGAGGATTTCGGCCGCCGTGCGGATGCCGCCCATCGGGCTGCGCTTGAGGTTGTCGCTGCCCGAGAGGAGGTTCGTGAGCACGTCGTCGAGTTCGCGCAGCGCCTGCGGCTGGATGCCGTCGAGCGTCGCGATGCGCAGCAGCACGTCGTTGCGCAGGCGCTCGGTGAAGCACGAAGCGATTTCTGAGGCCTGGTCGCGGTCGAGGTGCACGAGAATGGTCGCGATGATCTGCGGGTGCTCGTTCTTGATGAGCTCGGCCACCGACCCCGAATCCATCCACTTGAGGCCTTCGATGCCGCTCGTGTCGCCGCCTTGCAGAATGCGGTCGATGATCGCGCCGGCCTTGTCCTCGCCCAGCGCCTTGTTGAGCACGTTGCGGATGTAGTCGTTCGAGTCGAGCGAGAAGGCGGTGTGCTGCTCGGCTTCCTTGACGAATTCCTGCAGCACGACTTCGATCTCTTCGCGCTTGACGTTCTTGAGCGCCGCCATGGCGGCGCCGATTTTCTGCACTTCGCGCGGACCGAGGAACTTGAAGACCTCGGAGGCCTCTTGCTCGCCGATCGACATGAGCAGCAGCGCGCTCTTGGTTGCGCCTTCAGCGTTCATCGTTCACCCAGCTTTTCACGACGGTTGCGACGATCTTCGGATCCTGGCGCGCGATGTTGCGCGCGTATTCCAGGTTGCGTTCGAACTTGTTCTTCTCGTTTTCGAAGGCGAGCAGGGCGGCTTCACTTTCCGCACTGTCTTCGCCTTCCGCGCCGGTGCCGCCAATGCGCACCGCTTCGGGGAGACCGTCGAGCAGCAGCGGCTCGCCGTCGGCCATGCCGGGCAGCGCGGGCGCAACCGGCTCGGGCGGCGGGAACGCGCGGCGCAGCGCCGGCTTCACCATCACGAAGTAGAGGAAGAGAGCCACCGCGCCAATGCCGAGCCACGTCGCAATCTGCTTCGCAAGGGCGAGGATGTCCGGTTGACGCCACCACGGGAGGTTCGCGTTCGGGTCGACTTCGGTCTGGAACGCGGCGTTCACCACGTTCACCGAGTCGCCGCGCTTGGCGTCGTAGCCCATGGCGTCCTTCACGAGCTGCTCGACCTGCGCGAGCTTCTGCGCGTCGAGCGGCTGCATGGTGGCGTGGCCCTTGGCGTCCAGCTTCGGCTGGTAGTTCACGATCACGGCGACCGACAGGCGCTTCACGTCGCCCGGCGCCTGTTGATAGTGGCGCACGGTCTTGTCGAGCTCGTAGTTCGTCGTGGTGTCGCGATGATCGGAGACCGGCACCGGAGCCGACGCGCCGTTCGCACCCGCCGGCGCGCTGATGGGCGCCGAGGCCGGCTGCGGCGGCTGGTTCGTGAGCGCGCCGGGCACGCCGCCCGCGCCGCTTTGCTGCATTTCCGTGGAAATGTTCTGCTGCTGGCTGCGGATCGCGGCGGCCTGCGGGTTGGCGTTCGGACCGTAGGCTTCGGAGGTCTGCTCGAGCTTCGAGAAGTCGAGGTCGGCGCTCACCTGCGAGCGCGCATTGCCGGCGCCGAACAGGGGCGCGAGGATCGCGTCGATGCGCGCCTGGGTGTCGTGCTCGACCTGGCGCACGTACTTGAGCTGCGAGGCGTCGAGGCCCACGCCCGCGGCGCTTTGGGTGAGCAGGTTGCCGTCCTGGTCGACCACCGTCACGTTGCGCACCGGCAGGTCCGGCACGGCCGAAGCCACCATGTGCGTGATCGCGGCGACCTGGCCGTCGTCGAGGATGCGGCCCGGATACAGGTTCACGAGCACCGAGGCGGACGGCGCTTCGCGCTCGCGCACGAACACCGAGGGCTTCGGAATGGCCAGATGCACGCGCGCCGACTTCACGCTCGCGATCGACTGGATCGTTTGCTCGAGCTCGCCTTCGAGCGCGCGCTGATAGTTCACCTGCTCGGCGAACTGGCTGATGCCGAACTTCTGGTTGTCCATCAGCTCGAAGCCGACCGAACCGTTCTTCGGCAGGCCCTGGGAGGCGAGGCGCAGGCGCATTTCGTTGACCTGCTCGGCGGGCACGAGAATGGCGCCGCCGGCGTCCGAGAACTTGTAGGGAACGTTTGCGGCCTGGAGCGCAGTAATGATGGCGCCGCCGTCACGGTCCGACAGGTTGCTGTACAGCACCTTATAGTCGGGCGCGCGCGACCACAGCAGGAGACCCGCGACCACGGCCACGAGCACCGCCACGGCGAAAATGAGCGGCGCGCGCGGGTTGCCGCGCACGTTGCGCAACGACGAGAGCGAGCCGAGGCGTTGCGCAAAGCCGCCGCCGAGGTCATCCGCGCCGCCCAGGCCTGCGCCCGCGCCAGCGCCGGGCGCGGCGCCCGCGCCAGAGGTGGCGAGGCCCATGCGGGCGTCGGGGTTGATCAAAGAATTGGCAGTCGAATCCATGCGACGGGTATCTCCGGAGGCTTCCAGGTCTCGCCTTGCATGGCGGAGACTTTCACGAGACGCATTATCCGGGGCCACTGGCAAGCCGATTGCGCGAATAGAGCCGGGTTTTCCCCCTAGTTTCGGGGCTGCCGAAACAGACCCGCTGCTATGCTCTCCTCCAGATTCGGCATCCTGTCAGTGCGCCGTCTCGGCCGGGCTCGCAGGATTGCTGCGCAATCGCTGAAACTCCGGCATTGGGGCTCGTCCCCGGAATACCCCGCAGGTCCCCTTTTCGTGGAGCAAACATGACCGTGCCAGTATCCCCGCTCACGTCCGCCTTGGCGCAAATGCAGTCGATGGCGACCCAGGCGGCCGGCGGCCCCACCGCAGCCGACGAAAAGTCGGGCGCGGCCACGGCCGGCGGGTTCGCGGCGGCGCTCAAGTCGTCGCTCGACCAGATCAGCGACGCCCAGCAGAAGGCCGTTGGCGAGTCGCAGGCGTTCGAACTGGGCGCGAACAACGTGTCGCTCAACGACGTCATGGTCGACATGCAGAAAGCCAACATCGGCTTCCAGTTCGGCCTGCAGGTGCGCAACAAGCTCGTGGCCGCCTACACCGACATCATGCAGATCCAGGTGTGACGGTGCCCGAAGCCTTCGCCCGCTCAACGCGCTAAAGCTTCTTCCCCTACGATCCGATAACCCGGCTAGAAGAGTCCGTCGCTCGTGCTTGCACAGCGCGCCGGACGACCGCATTCAAGCCAAACGTATCAAGGAGAAGCGCCGATGTTTTCCCCTGCCCAATCTGGAGCTAACGCCTATGCACGCGTGGGCGTCGAAACGGGGGTCATGGGTGCGAGCCCGCACAAGCTGATCGTGCTCCTGTACCAGGGCGCGCGTCAGGCCATCGCGCAGGCACGTATGCACTTGCAGGCCGGCAACGTCGGCCCGCGTTGCGAGGCGATCGCCAAGGCGATCCGGATTGTCGAGAGCGGACTTCAGCTCGCGTTGAACGTCGAGGCGGGCGGCGAGATCGCTCAACGCCTGAATGCGCTGTACAGCTACATGACGAAGCGCCTGCTGGAAGCCAATATTAAACAGAGCGAGACCATGCTGGTCGAGGTCGACAGACTGCTGGCTACGCTCGAAGAAGCCTGGTTGGGGATAGCGCCGGAAGTGGCGAGGATGGCCGAACAGGCATCCGCGTCAGCGTCCGGCTCATTGATGAGATGAGTTCAAAAGCAGACTACTTCGCCCGCTACGAAGCGATAGCGGCCGTGTCGGAGCAGATGCTCCATGCGGCGCGCGATGCGCACTGGAACGATCTGATCGGCTTGCAGGAGGAGTACCGGATCCTCGTCGATGCCTTGAAGGACGCCGAAGCCGTGGTGCGGCTCACGGTTTCCGAACGAGCGCGCAAGTACGAGCTGATCCGCCAGATTCTCGCCGACGACGCCGCCATTCGCGATCTCGCAAGCCCTTGCATGGCACGGCTTTCGGCGCTCTTTTACGGCACCGTGCAGCCCGCGCGGGTCTTGCAGGAAATCTACGGAGCCCGCTAGCGCGGCGCGTGGCGCCTCGCGACGCAACGGCGCGCAACGCCCCATGAACCGGCAGCTCAGCGCCGTGCGCAGATCCGGAACACCATGAACGGAATCGACACCGGAGCCGCCGCGCTCCTCGCGAGCCGCATCGCGGCGCTCACGCCGGTCGGGCCGCAGAGCGCCTCCGGCGCGGCGCAGACGGGCGTCTCCGCGCTCGCCGACGCCGCAACCAGCACCAGCAGTACGCAGGACTCGACCGAGACCGTGCTTTCGGCGGTTGCACTGGCGCTCGACGCCATCATCCGCTCGGGCGGCGAAGCGACGCCCGCCGTGGTGGGCCGCGCGCCGCTCTGGGGCAGCCCCGGCGCCGACGCGGCGCCCGGCGGCGCGGCCACCTTGCCGCTGCCGGGTCTCGCCGGCGAAGCGCAGGCGGCGGAAGCGGCGTTGCTCGCGGACGTGGCGCTCGCGGCCCAGGGTCTGGCCGGCGAGGCGCTGGCCGGAGCGGCCGACGCTGGAACCGATGCTTCCGCGCAGACGGCGTCCTCGCAAAACCCGCAGGCCGGACAAACCACCCAAACGGCGCAAACAGCGCAAACCGCCGCCGCCGCGCAAGCCGGTCCGGTCGCCGCACTCGCGGCGTCGCTCGCGCAGACGGTCAGCTCGAGCGGACTCTTCTACGAAGCCCACCTCGCGCAATGGTTGCGCGGCCAGCTCTCGCCCGCCGAACTGGCCGACGAGCCGCAGAACCGTCTGCTCGGCGCGCACTCGCAACTGCCGCTCGACTGGAGCCCGGCCGGCGACGACATCGACGACGTGCAATGGACCGAGACCTTCTCCGACGCGCCAGGCGCCGCGCGCGGCGAAGCGGGCAATGCCCAGAACGCGGCCAACGCGCTCAATGCCGCACTGGCGCGCGCCTTCCCCGGGCTGGCCGATCCGCACGGCGAAACGGCCGCGAGCCAGGCCCAGGCGCGCGCGACGCTGGCCGATACCCTGCTGCCCGCCATGCACGAGGCCGCCGCGCAGGCCACCGGGCCGACGGTCCATCCGGCCGTGATCCCGCTCGTGCGCCAGCAGCTCGATCTGCTCGCGACCGGTGAGTTTCGCTGGAACGGCGAGGCCTGGCCGGGCGTGCGGGTGGACTGGAGCATCCAGCAGGACGACTACGATGCCCGCGACCCGCACCCGGGCGCAGGCGGTGTGGACGCCGACGACATCCCATGGCGCACGCGGCTCACGCTTGCGCTGCCGAAGCTCGGCACCGTCGACGCGGAACTCACGCTGACGGGCTCGACGCTCGCCGTGCGCGTGCAGGCGAACGCGGGTGGCGCCGCGCGCCTCACGGCAGAAAGCGAGTCGCTGCGCGGGCGGCTCGAAGCGCTCGGGCTCACGCTCGCTGGGCTCTCGATCCGCGAGATCGGCAGCGGCGCCGCGGCGAGCCCCGCCGAGGCCGCGAGAGCCGCGAGCGCTGCAAGCGCCTACGCCGCACAAACCACCTCCGCCGCATCCGCCACGCAGACGGCGCAGGCCGGCGCCGCGGCGGATGCGTCCGCCGCGCGACCGGGCGCCGACGCGACCGAGCCGCGCAACCACCGCCTCGACCACGACTGGGAGTTGTGATGAGCCGCACGCACCGCAAGAGCGCCGCCGCGCTCGCCTACGACGCGCCCGAAGGCGACGGCGCGCCGCGCGTGGTCGCGAAGGGCTACGGCCTCGTCGCGGAGATGATCGTGCAACGCGCGAAGGAAGCGGGCCTCTACGTGCACGAAGCGCCGGAGATGGTCTCGCTGCTCATGCGCGTGGACCTCGACGCGAAGATTCCGCCGCAGCTCTATCAGGCGGTGGCCGAACTGCTTGCCTGGCTGCACCGCCTCGAAGCGGACAACGACGCGAAGGCCAAGGCGGCCGCGCAAGCGCAAGCCGCCGCATCGGCCGGAACCGCGGCCGGCGGCGCCCCGCGCGATATCAGCGACATTCGCAGGATCGGCGGCACCCGTCCCGCGCTGCCCTTCAACCCCTCAACATCAACTTGATCAGCCAGGCGACGCGCTTGCCGTAGGGCGGCGCGATGAGCCCGCGCGCATTCAGCCGCGCCTGGGTGAAGACGGGCTTCATCTTCGAGAACGTGACGAAGCCCTCGTAGCCGTGATACACGCCCATGCCGCTCGGGCCGACGCCGCCGAACGGCAGTCCCTCGGCGGCGATATGCATGAGCGTCTCGTTCACCGACATCCCGCCCGCCACCGTTTCGTGCGTCACGCGCTCGACCGTGCGCGGGTCGTCGGCATAGAGGTAGAGCGAGAGCGGGCGAGGGCGCGCATTCACGTAGCGCAACGCTTCGTCGAGCGTGTCGTAGGGCACGAGCGGCAAGAGCGGCCCGAAGATTTCCTCCTGCATGAGCGCCGTCTGCGCGCCGGCGTTCGTCACGATGACGGGCGCGAAGCGCCGCGTGGCGGCGTCGTGCGTGCCGAGCGCGTGCAGCTGTGCGCCGCTTGCCTGGGCTTCATCAGCGAGGCGTTGCAGGCGCTCGAAGTGGCGCGCCGAAATGATCGACGTGTAGTCGCAGTTGTTCGCGAAGTCCGGATAGAGCTGCGCGAAGCGCGTGCGCGCACGAGCGATGAACGCCGCCTCCTGGCCGCGCGGCAGCAGCACGTAGTCGGGCGCGATACAGGTTTGCCCCGCGTTCAGCGTCTTGCCGAGCAGCAGGCTGTCGACGGCGTAGTTCAGGCGCGCCGCGGCGCCGATGATCACGGGCGACTTGCCGCCCAGTTCGAGCGTGACCGGCGTGAGGTTCGCGGCCGCCGCGCGCATGACCTCGTGCCCCACGCGCGTCGAGCCGGTGAACAGCAAATGATCGAACGGCAGCGCGCTGAAGGCGGCGCCCACCGACGCGTCGCCGTTCACGACCGCCACGTGATCGCGCGCGAAGGTCTTGCCGATCAGCTCCGCGAACAGCGCGGACGTGCGCGGCGTCAGCTCCGACATCTTGATCATGGCGCGGTTGCCCGCCGCGAGCGCGCACACGAGCGGGCTCGCGGCCAGCTGCAGCGGATAGTTCCACGGCACGACGATGCCCGCCACGCCGAGCGGCTGCGGCACCAGCTTCGCGCGCCCGGGCAGCAGCCATTTGCCGACCGGTCTGCGGCGCGGCTTCATCCAGCGCGCGCCGTGCCTGAGCGCCGCATCGATCTCCTGCTTGAGGACGACGAATTCCGCGAGCGCGACCTCCGCCTTCGCGCGCTGGCCGAAGTCGGCGTTCATCGCCTCGGCGAGCGCGTCGCGATTCGAGAACAGCACGTCGCGCAGCGCCTTGAGATGGCGCGCACGCGCGTCCCAGGACGGGAACGGGTCGCGCAGGAAGGCTTCGCGCTGCGCGGCGAGCAGCGTGTCGAGCGCGGCGCGCGGCTCGTCGGGGGCGCTGCGGGCGAAGTCTTCGGGCAGGTCCTGCTTCATGGTCGTTCCTCGTGGGGTTCCCACTCGCTGTGGCGCGTGGGCGAACGGAAAAATCGGCTCGTCGTATCGGGTGACGCCGAGGGTCACACCGGGCGCGACGGAAACGCCCGCTCGATGATCGCGGCGTGATCGAAGCGCGCAGGCAGCGTACCGAATACGCGGTCGCAGTCGGCGTCGTGCTCGTCGAGGCGCGTGGCGATGAACGCTTCGGCGATCTCCGGCGGGCCATCGCGCAGCAGCATGGCCTGCGCGATCAGCACGATCTGCTGCGCGATGCGCCGCGCGCTCGCCTCGCGCGTGCCCGGCGCGCCGTTGAGCAGCACCGAGAGGCGGTCGAGCGCGGCGTTCAGAACCGGGTGAGTCTGCGCGTCGCGCCGCCACGCGAGAAACAGCGCCTGGGCGGCGTCGGCCTCGCGCTCGAGTGCGCGCAGCACGTCGAGGCACATCACGTTGCCCGAGCCTTCCCAGATCGAGTTGACGGGCGCTTCGCGGTAGAAGCGCGCCATCGGCCCTTCCTCGACGTAGCCGTTGCCGCCCCAGACTTCCATGGCCTCGCCCGTGAACGCGAGCGTGCGCTTGCAGACCCAGAACTTCGCCGCCGGCGTGACGATGCGCCGCCAGGCGCGCGCTTCGAGCGACGTGTCGTCCGTATCGCCGGGTTGCGCGTCGGCGCTGTCTTCGAAGGCGCGCGCGAGCCGCATGAAGAGCGCTGTCGCCGCTTCCGATTCGAGCGCGAGATCGGCGAGCACGTTTTGCATGAGCGGCTGCTCGGCGAGCACGCGGCCGAACGCGCTGCGGTGGCGCGCGTGGTGGATCGCCTGCACGAGGGCCGCGCGCATGAGCGCCGCGCTGCCGATCACGCAGTCGAGCCGCGTGTAGTTCGCCATCTCGATGATGGTCGGCACGCCGCGGCCTTCGTCGCCGATCATCACGCCGTACGCATCGAAGAATTCGACTTCACTGCTCGCGTTCGAGCGGTTGCCGAGCTTGTTCTTCAGGCGCTGCACGTTGACCGCGTTTTTGTTGCCGTCCGGCCGGTAGCGCGGCACGAAGAAGCAGGAGAGTCCGTCGTGCTCCGTGGTGCGCGCGAGCACGAGGTGCGCGTCGCACTGCGGCGCCGAGAAAAACCACTTGTGGCCGGTGAGCAGGTACGCCGCGCCGCGGCCGGTTTCGACGCCCGCGGGGCGCGCCTCGGTGCGGTTGCTGCGCACGTCCGAACCGCCTTGCTTCTCCGTCATGCCCATGCCGATCATCATCGAGCGCTTCTGCGCGAGCGGCAGGTCGCGCGCATCGTGCTCGCGCGTGTAGAGCGGCGCGCGCAGCGTTTCGAACAGGGCCGGCTCGCGCTGCAGCACGGCGATGCTCGCGAACGTCATGGTCAGCGGGCACAACGACCCGGATTCGAGCTGCGCGTGCAGGAAGTAGCCGGCGCAGCGCGCGGCCATCGCGCCGGGCTGCGGGTCCGAATACGGCAGCGCATGCAACCCCTGCTCGCGCAACAGCGTGAGCAGTTCGTGCCAGGCGGGGTGGAATTCGATCGCGTCGATACGCTCGCCGCGCGGGCTGTGCGTGTGCAGTTCGGGCTCGTGGCGGTTGGCGAGGTCGGCGAGCGCGAGCGTTTGCGCCTTGCCGAGCGTCTCGCCGTGGCGCGCGAGCGTGTCGCGATGCCAGTGAGCGCCTGCGCGCGCGAGGGCCTCGCCGAGCGCAGCGTCGGTGGTGAAGAGGTTGTAGTCGGCGAGCGGCGGCGCCTGGTTCGTGACTTCGTGGCTCGTGCCGGGGCGATGCGTGACTTCCGTCGGGTTCATCTGCCTGTCTCCGATGCAAGGCTGCTGCGTGCGTCGTGCTTCACGCGCGGCCGTTCGTGTTGTGTTCGCTGTCGTGACGGGGAGGCGTGCGCAACGGCCGCTCCATGGGAAGCGTCCGTGAGGTGAATGATTCTTGTGCGCTCCAGCGCTCCCTGTGCCGCTCGCTGGAATCTTGCGGGCTTCGGCTCTGGCGGCCGAACCGCCTTCCATCATAGGCGTCGATCCGCCGTCAGGTTTAGAGGGGATGCTCTGACATAAAAGCTGACCTCGGAATCAGACGCTTCCTACAATGCGCCATTGAAGCCGAAAACGAACGAGCGTGCAAATAGCGCGCCGGGGCCTCGCAAGAGGCAAGCCGACAGGACGGAGACGATGCAATACGACTACATCATCGTAGGCGGCGGCTCGGGCGGCGCGTCGCTGGCGGGCCGGCTGGCCGACCGTTGCCCGCAGGCGAGCATCGCGCTCGTCGAAGCCGGGCCGCACACGGCGCGCAATCCGTTCGTCAACATGCCGCTCGGCGTCGCCGCGCTCGTCCCGTTTCGCACGAAAAACAACTACGCCTATGAAACCGTGCCGCAGCCGGGACTCGCCGGCCGGCGCGGTTACCAACCACGCGGCCGCGGCTTCGGCGGCTCGAGCACCATCAACGCGATGATCTACACGCGCGGCCATCCGCTCGATTACGACGAATGGGCGCAACTCGGCTGCACGGGCTGGGCGTGGCGCGACGTGCTGCCGTACTTTCTGCGCGCCGAGGACAACGAGCGCGGCGCGAGTGCCTGGCATGGCGCGGGCGGCCCGCTGGCCGTAGCCGACCTGCGCGAGCGCAATCCGGTCGCCGCGCGCTTCGTCGAGGCCGCGCGCGAGGCGGGCTTTCGCCTGAACGACGACTTCAACGGCGAGGAACAGGAGGGCGTCGGCTTCTATCAGGTGACGCAGCGCGGCGGCGAACGCTGCACGGTGGCGCGCGCGTATCTGTATGGGCGCGAGCGGCCGAACCTGCATCTGATCGCCGACGCGACGGTCCTGCGCGTGCGCTTCGACGGCGCGCGCGCGAGCGGCGTGGAGCTTGCGCGCGGCGGCGCGATCGAGACCCTGCAGGCGCGCGCCGAGGTGATCCTCGCGGCGGGGGCGTTCAACTCGCCGCAGCTGCTGATGTGTTCGGGCATCGGCCCCGCCGACGCACTGCGCGCGCTCGGCATTGCGGTGCGCCACGACGCGCCCGAAGTCGGCCGCAACCTGATCGACCATATCGATTTCACCTTCAACAAGCGCGTGCGTTCGAGCGACACCGTGGGCTACTCGCTGCGCGGCGCGGCGCGCATGACTGCGGGCTTCGTGCGGTATCTGCGGGGGCGGCGCGGCATGCTCACGACCAACGTGGCGGAGGCGGGCGGCTTTCTGAAGAGCCGCTCCGAACTCGACCGGCCCGACCTGCAGCTGCACTTCTGCACGGCGCTCGTCGACGATCACAGCCGCCGCCTGCATTGGGGCCACGGCTATTCGCTGCACGTGTGCGTGCTGCGCCCGGCGAGCCGCGGCACGGTCACGCTCGCGAGCGCCGACGCGCGCGTGGCGCCCGTGATCGACCCACGCTTTCTCTCTGATGCGCGCGATCTGGACGCCCTCGCGCAGGGCGCACGCCTCGCGCGGCGCATACTCGACGCGCCCGCGCTGACGCAGCTGGGCGGCCGCGAACTCTACACACATGGCGAGCAGAGCGACGCGCAATTGCGCGAGACGATTGCCCGCCGCGCCGACACGATCTATCACCCCGTCGCGACCTGCCGCATGGGCGGCGACGCGCGTTCCGTCGTCGATCCGCAGTTGCGCGTGCGCGGCGTGACGGGGCTGCGCATTGCGGACGCCTCGGTCATGCCGACACTCATCGGCGGCAACACGAACGCGCCGAGCGTGATGATCGGCGAGCGTGCGGCCGACTTCATCGCACAGGCGCAGTACGCGCCCGATACGGCGGCTCAGCGCGTCGACGCCTGAAGTTGCGCGTTTCCTCGCTTTTACCCGGCCTGTTGCCCTGGCGCGTCGCAGGCCTCAGCCAGGCTTGCCTGGCTGCTTCTCCATCCCCGGCGGATGCACGAAGTCGTCGAGAAACGTGAAGGGCTTGCCGTACTCCGAGCGCGCGACGTCGAGCCACGCGCGCGCCGCGTGCGAGAGATAGCCGCTGCGTTTCCAGCCGATCGCCATGTCCCAGGTGATCTGCGGCTCGCTCACGGGCAGGCAGGTGAAGCGCTCGGCGTCGAGCCGGCGCACGTACGGCGCGGGCAGCAGCGCAATGCCCACGCCCGCGAGCACGAGTGCCGCCATCAGGTCCCAGTGGCCGCTGCGCCCCACCACCTGCGGCACGAAGCCGGCCGTGCGGCACGCGTTCAGCACCACATCGTTGAGCGCGAGGCTTTCGCCGTAGAACACGAACGGCTCGCCGGCCAGTTCCCCGAGCGGCACGGCGAGCTTGTTGTCCCAGCGCGAGCCGCGCCGCGCGACGAGCCACAACAGCTCGTGCGAGATCGGCAGGACGTCGATCAGCGCGGGATCGACGGGCAGCAGCACGCCGCCCAGCTCCAGCTCGCCCGAGATCAGCGCGGCTTCGATGGCGCGCGAGCCGTGCTCGAAAAGCTTCAACTCGATCTTCGGATAGCGCTGGCGGAAGGTGGCGATGGCGGGCGTGAAGAGCGAGCCGCCCATCGGCGGGATGCCGATGGTGAGCTCGCCGCGCCCGAGCGTGCCGAGATCGGCGAGTTCGGCCTGCAGCTGCGCCTGCGCGGCGAGCACGTCCTGGCCGCGCTGGTAGACGATGCGCCCGGCGTCGGTGAGCACCATCTGGCGCGCGTCGCGCAGCAGGAGCTGGGTGCCGGTCTCGTCTTCGAGCGCCTTCACCATCTTGCTGATGGTCGGCTGGGTGACGTGCAGTTTTTCGGCCGCGGCGGTGAAGCTCTGTTGCCGCACCACCTCGATGAAATAGCGAAGCGCACGCAGTTCCACGATCGGGACTCCACAAATGTGCAGAAAACACGCTCAGCGGGGTGCCGAGTCGGTGCATTCCAATATGGAATGTAGCAGATGATCTTAAGTCATTATGTTTATGCTGCGCTGCACCCTATACTGACTTCCATTCCAGTGTCACTTAGGGTTTGCCATGACTACCTCCACCGCGACCGCGAAAGTCTCCGAAAACGCCGAGCGCAAAGCGGGCGGCATGGCGAGCTTCGGGCGCCGTATCGGCCGCATTACCGTGCAATCGGCGCTGCTCGCGGGCCTCTGGTACGCCGCCGACGCGCTCACGCGCTTCACGCACCTGCCGGTGCCGGGCGGCGTGGTCGGCCTCGTGCTGCTGCTCGCGCTGCTCTTTTGCGGCGGCGTCACGCCGCGCTGGGTGAAGGCGGGCGCCGACTGGCTGCTCTCCGACATGCTGTTGTTCTTCATTCCGGCCGCCGTCGCAGCCGTGAAATACGGCGGCCTGTTTCGCGCCGACGGCTGGCGTCTGGCGCTCGTCGTGGTCGGCGGCACGCTGATGGTGATGGTGGCCGTGGCGTTCGCGGTCGAACAGGCCGCCAAGCTCGAGCGGCGCCTCGCGCTGCGCCGCGTGCGCGATTCGCGGCACTCGCGCCATCTGGCGCGGGCTTGAGGCTGCAACGTCCTGAATAGCGTGAGGGGGAATCCGTCATGAACACGTTTTATTCGTCCCTGTTCGCCGACGACGCGGCACGGCTCATCGCCGCCGGCTGTTTCATCCTCACCGTCGCGCTCTATTTCGCCTCGAAAGCGCTCTATGCGCGCTTTCGCTCGCCGTGGCTCACGCCGCTCGTCGCGGTGCCGGCGGTGCTCGGCGTGTTCGTGCTGGCGCTCCATATTCCGTACCCCGTGTATTTCCAGGACACGCGCTGGCTCATGTGGCTGCTCGGCCCGGCCACCGTGGCCTTCGCAGTGCCGATCTACGAGTACCGCGATCTGCTCAAGCGCCACTGGATCTCGCTCACCGTGGGCGTGACGGTCGGCATCGTCGTGGCGGTGGGCGGCTCGCTCGCGCTGGCCAAACTCCTGCACCTTTCGCCCGATCTGCAACGCAGCCTGATGACGCGCTCGATTTCCACGCCGTTCGCGCTCGCGGTGTCGGACAAGATCCACGCGCCGCGCGACCTCACCGCGCTGTTCGTAATCGCCACGGGCGTGTGCGGCATGCTGTTCGGCGAACTCGTGCTCGGCCTCGTGCCGCTGCGCACGCGGCTGGCGCGCGGCGCGCTGTTCGGTGCGGCGGCGCACGGCGTGGGCACGGCGAAGGCGCGCGAGCTGGGCAGCGAAGAAGGCGTGGTGGCGAGCCTCACGATGATGATCGCGGGCGTGGTGATGGTGCTGCTCGCGCCGGCGCTCGGATTCCTGCCGGTTTGAAGTCCCGCGGGCGCGTTCGCGCCCGCTTTTATCGGCAATGCGCGCACGCGCGGACGCCATCCCGATTTGCTACAATCTCGGCTCGCTTTCGAGGAGCGTTGCGACGGGTTTTCTGTGACCCGCCAGGCTCGAAAGTGCTTCAATCCGGTTGACTCCACTGACTCAATCGCACTGAAACGGCGCTCACGTCTTTAATTTCTAGTCACTTTTAGAAAGGAGGGCGTGATGAACGCCGCAGTTCCGCAAGATCAAGCCAAAGATTTCATCGTCGCCGATATGTCGCTTGCCGCCTGGGGCCGCAAGGAACTCAATATCGCCGAAACCGAAATGCCGGGCCTCGTGCAAACCCGCGAAGAGTACAAGGCGCAGCAGCCGCTCAAGGGCGCGCGCATCGCCGGTTCGCTGCACATGACGATCCAGACGGGCGTGCTGATCGAGACGCTCACCGCGCTCGGCGCCGACGTCCGCTGGGCCTCGTGCAACATCTTCTCGACGCAGGACCATGCCGCCGCCGCGATCGCGCAGGGCGGCGTGCCGGTGTTCGCGTTCAAGGGCGAATCGCTCGACGAATACTGGGAGTTCTCGCACCGCATCTTCGAATGGCCGAACGGCGAGTTCGCCAACATGATCCTCGACGACGGCGGCGACGCCACGCTCCTGCTGATCCTCGGCTCGAAGGCTGAAAAGGACCGCTCGGTCATCGCCAAGCCGACGAACGAAGAAGAAGTCGCGCTGTACAAGTCGATCGCCGCGCACCTCGACGTCGATCCGCAGTGGTACTCGAAGCGCCTTTCGCACATCCAGGGCGTGACCGAAGAAACCACGACGGGCGTGCACCGCCTTTACCAGATGGAGAAGGAAGGCCGTCTGCCGTTCCCGGCCATCAACGTCAACGACTCGGTCACGAAGTCGAAGTTCGACAACCTGTACGGCTGCCGCGAGTCGCTCGTGGACGGCATCAAGCGCGCGACCGACGTGATGATCGCGGGCAAGATCGCGGTCGTGGCCGGTTACGGCGACGTGGGCAAGGGCTGCGCGCAGTCGCTGCGCGGTCTGGGCGCCACGGTGTGGGTCACGGAAATCGATCCGATCTGCGCGCTGCAGGCCGCGATGGAAGGCTACCGCGTCGTGACGATGGAATACGCCGCCGACAAGGCCGACATCTTCGTGACGGCCACCGGCAACTACCACGTGCTGAACCACGATCACCTGAAGGCGATGCGCCACAACGCGATCGTCTGCAACATCGGCCACTTCGACTCGGAAATCGACGTGGCGTCGACGCGCCAGTACCAGTGGGAAAACATCAAGCCGCAAGTCGACCACATCATCTTCCCGGACGGCAAACGCGTGATCCTGCTGGCGGAAGGCCGCCTCGTGAACCTGGGCTGCGCCACGGGCCACCCGTCGTTCGTGATGTCGAACTCGTTCACGAACCAGACGCTCGCGCAGATCGAACTGTTCACGCAGGGCAAGAAGTACGAGAACAAGGTGTACGTGCTGCCGAAGCACCTGGACGAAAAGGTTGCACGCCTGCACCTCGCGCGCATCGGCGCGAACCTGACCGTGCTGTCGGACGACCAGGCTTCGTACATCGGCGTCGACAAGAACGGTCCGTTCAAGCCGAACCACTATCGCTACTAAGCCGATACAACGCGATACAAAGCGGGCTGCCGTTTTAAGCCCGCTTTAAGCGGTCAAGCGGATGCTGACCCCAATCCCTGCGCGCGCAACGTGCGGGGATGGCGGGCGGCATCCGCCGCCGGCACCTGGCGATACAAAAGCAACGACGCAAAAGGAGTCCTTATGACCGTGCTGCTGACCTGGCTGATCAACGCGCTCGCGCTCCTGATCATCACCTGGCTCGTTCCGTCGATCCATATTCGCAGTTTCGGCACCGCGCTCATCGTCGCGATCGTGCTCGGCCTCATCAACGCCGTGCTGCGCCCGCTGCTGATCGTGCTCACGCTGCCCGTGACCATCCTCACGCTCGGCCTCTTCATCCTCGTGGTGAACGCGCTGTGCTTCTGGCTGGCGGCGTCGCTCCTCAAGGGCTTCGAGGTGTCGGGCTTCTGGTCGGCATTTTTCGGCTCGATCCTGTACAGCATCGTGTCGTGGCTGCTGTCGGCGCTGATTTTCGGCAACCGCAGCCTCGGCTGACGCGGGCCCGGGCCGCCCACGTGCGCGGCCCGGCCTCACTGGCCCCATCAACATGAAACCGATCGAACTCTCATTCGAATTCTTCCCGCCGAAGACGTCGGACGGCCTGGAAAAGCTGCGCGCTACGCGGGCGGAACTTGCCACGCTCAAGCCGAAGTTTTTCTCGGTGACGTTCGGCGCGGGCGGCTCGACGCAACAGGGCACGCTCGACACCGTCGTCGATATCGCGAAGGCTGGCATCGAGGCGGCGCCGCACCTCTCGTGCATCGGCTCCTCGAAAGAGAGCCTGCGCGCGATTCTCGGCGAGTACCGCTCGCACGGCATCCGCCACATCGTGGCGCTGCGCGGCGACCTGCCCTCGGGCATGGGCGCGGTGGGCGAACTGCGCTACGCGTCGGAACTCGTCGCCTTCATCCGCGAGGAAACCGGCGACGCGTTCCACATCGAAGTGGCCGCGTATCCCGAGTACCACCCGCAGGCGCGTTCGCCGCGCCACGACCTCGAAGCGTTCGCGCAAAAGGTGAAAGCGGGCGCCAATTCGGCGATCACGCAGTACTTCTTCAACGCGGATGCGTATTTCCGCTTCGTCGACGACGCGAAGAAGCTGGGCGTGGATATTCCCATCGTGCCCGGCATCATGCCGATCACGAACTACTCGCAGCTCATGCGCTTTTCGGAGATGTGCGGCGCCGAAGTGCCGCGCTGGGTCGCGAAGCGGCTGGAAAGCTTCGGCGACGACCGCGAGTCGATCCGCGCGTTCGGCCTCGACGTGGTGACCGATCTGTGCCGCCGTCTCGTCGAGGCGGGCGTGCCGGGTATCCACTTCTACACGCTCAACGCGGCGCCGGCCACCAAGGCCATTTGCGAGCGGCTCGGCTTCTAGGGCGCTCACTCTAGCCCCGCCAGGCGGCGACAAACCGCGCGGTTCCCGGACTCCCCGGCCGCGCGGTTTTCTTTTGGATAGTGCGATCCGGATCACGCTGGGTGACCCTGGTCAGGCGCACACGCCCGCCCGCGAGCGCGCGTCAATTCGGCGCGCTATTGTCAGTTTCCGGCGCAACAAAAAGGGGCAAAGCTACGTTGCAGCGCACCATGCGGCAACCAGCGATCCTGTCAACCCGGCGTTTTCCACAGGCGACGGGACTTTTGGCTTGCTTGTGACTGCGGCACCTGCTGTGTAAGATCGCGCTACGCTGGCGCAAGCCGGCACTGAACTGGAGGAAACATGAAAGAAAACAAACTGTTGCGTGCTGCACGATTGACGTCTCTCGTGGCGCTCGCAGCGGCATCGATTGCTGGAGCCCCGCTCGCGCACGCCGCGCAAAGCATTCCGAACAAGACGCTCGTCTACTGCTCGGAAGGCAGCCCCGCTGGCTTCGATCCGGCCCAATACACGACCGGCACCGACTTCACCGCGAACACGTTCACCGTCTACAACCGCCTCGTCGAATTCGAGCGCGGCGGCACCAAGGTCGAACCGGGTCTCGCAGAATCGTGGGACGTTTCGGCGGACGGCAAGACCTACACGTTCCATCTGCGTCATGGCGTGAAGTTCCAGACCACCTCGTTCTTCAAGCCCACGCGCGAATTCAATGCGGACGACGTCGTGTTCTCGTTCGATCGCATGCTCAACCCGAACAATGCGTTCCGCAAGGCGTACCCGGTGTCGTTCCCGTACTTCACCGACATGGGCCTCGACAAGCTGATCGCCAAGGTCGAGAAGGTCGACCCGTACACGGTCAAGTTCACGCTGAACGAGCCGAACGCGCCGTTCATCCAGAACATGGCGATGGAATTCGCCTCGATCCTCTCGGCTGAATACGCGGATCAACTGATGAAGGCCGGCAAGGCCGCCGACATCAACCAGTTCCCGGTCGGCACGGGTCCGTTCATCTTCAAGAGCTACACGAAGGACGCGACGATCCGTTACGACGGCAATCCCGACTACTGGAAGCCGGGCGCCGTGAAGCTCTCCAAGCTGATCTTCTCGATCACGCCGGACGCCAGCGTGCGCGTGCAGAAGATCAAGCGCGACGAATGCCAGGTGATGAGCTACCCGCGTCCCGCCGACATCGCGCCGCTGAAGGCCGAGCCGAACATCGCGATGCCGTCGCAGCCGGGCTTCAACCTGGGCTACCTGTCGTACAACGTCACGCACAAGCCGCTCGACAACGTCGATGTGCGCCACGCGCTCGACATGGCGATCAACAAGAAGGCGATCATCGACTCGGTGTACCAGGGTGCGGGCCAGCTCGCAACCAACCCGATGCCGCCGACGCAGTGGTCCTACGTCAAGAACCTGCCGGCCAATGCGTACGATCCGGAAAAGGCCAAGGCGCTGCTCGCCAAGGCTGGCATGTCGAACGGCTTCGAGATCACGCTGTGGGCCATGCCCGTGCAGCGCGCCTACAACCCGAACGCACGCCTGATGGCCGAAATGATCCAGGCCGACTGGGCCAAGATCGGCGTGAAGGCGAAGATCGTCACGTATGAGTGGGGCGAGTACATCAAGCGCGCGCACGCGGGCGAGGACGACTCGATGCTGATCGGCTGGACGGGCGACAATGGCGATCCGGACAACTGGCTCGGCACGCTGCTCGGCTGCGAAGCGGTGAACGGCAACAACTTCGGCAAGTGGTGCTACAAGCCGTTCGACGACCTGGTCCAGAAGGGCCGCCAGACCTCGGATGTGGCGCAGCGCACGAAGCACTACCAGGAAGCGCAGCAGATCTTCGCGAAGCAACTGCCGTTCTCGCCGATCGCTCACTCGACGGTCTATCAGCCGGTCAGCAAGAAGGTGACCGACATGCGCATCGAACCGCTTGGCTACGCGCGCTTCGACGGCGTGGGCATGCAGTAAGGATAATCGGGTAAGACTTTCCGCTCGGTCCGCCTATCAGCCAGGACCGGCGGAAAATGGTCCGGCGACCGGGGTCACGAGCCCCTGTCGCCGGTTGCGTTTCATTTCAAGCTTTTGGGGGAACACCACATGTTCCGCTTCGTATTGCGCCGCATCGGCATGGTCATACCCACGTTCATCGGGATCACCATCCTTGCGTTCGCACTCATCCACCTGATTCCGGGCGACCCCATCGAAGTGATGATGGGCGAGCGCGGCGTCGATCCGCAAATGCACGCCGAGGCGATGCACCGCCTGGGGCTCGACGAGCCTCTGCCGATGCAGTATGTGCACTACGTCTGGCACGCCGTGCACGGCAATCTCGGCACCTCGATCATCACCAACACGAGCGTGATGGGCGAGTTTCTCGCGCGCTTTCCCGCCACCGTCGAGCTGTCGATCTGCGCGCTCATTTTCGCGCTCGTGATCGGCTTGCCCGCCGGCGTCTTCGCGGCACTGCGGCGCGGCACCGTCGTCGATCACGGCGTCATGGGCACCGCGCTCACCGGCTACTCCATGCCGATCTTCTGGTGGGGGCTCATCCTCATCATGGTGTTCTCGTCGAAGCTCGGCTGGACGCCCGTGTCGGGCCGCATCGCGGTGGAATTCGACATTCCGCACGTGACCGGCTTCATGCTGATCGACTCGCTCCTGCCCGGCACCGACGAAGGCGCGTTCAGGTCGGTGCTGAGCCACCTGATCCTGCCGGCCATCGTGCTCGGCACGATTCCGCTCGCCGTGGTCGCGCGCATGACGCGCTCGTCCATGCTCGAAGTGCTGCGCGAGGACTACATCCGCACCGCGCGCGCCAAGGGGCTTTCGCCCGTGCGCGTGATCGTCGTGCATGCGCTGCGCAACGCGCTCATTCCCGTGGTGACCGTGATCGGCCTGCAGGTCGGCACGCTGCTCGCGGGCGCGGTGCTCACCGAAACGCTGTTCTCCTGGCCCGGCATCGGCAAATGGCTGATCGACGCGATCAGCCGGCGCGACTACCCGGTGGTGCAAGGCGGCATTCTCATGATCGCGACACTCGTGATCGTCGTGAACCTGTTCGTCGATCTGCTGTACGGCGTGCTCAACCCGCGCATTCGACATACGAGGTAAGCGAGCCATGAAAATGCGAACGCCACAACACCACATTCAACACCAGGAGGCATGATGGCTGACATTCAGAACACCGTGCCTCGCGCCGTCACGCCGCCTTCGGGCCGCGCGCTCGTGCTGCGCGAATTCTGGGCGAACTTCTCGCGCAACAAGGGCGCCGTGGGCGCCGGCGTGATCGTGCTCGCGCTGATCGTCATCGCGATCTTCGCGCCGCTGATCGCGCCGCACAGCCCCATCGAGCAATACCGCGACTACGTGAAGATTCCGCCCGCGTGGCTCGACGGCGGCAACTGGAAGTTCATTCTCGGCACCGACGAAGCGGGCCGCGACATCCTCTCGCGTCTGATGTACGGCGCGCGGCTCTCGCTGTGGATCGGCTGCGTCTCGGTGGTGCTCGCGCTGATTCCGGGCATCGTGCTCGGGCTCGTGGCCGCGTTCTTCGAGAAGTGGGCCGATACGCCGATCATGCGTCTCATGGACGTGCTGCTCGCGCTGCCTTCGCTGCTGCTCGCGGTGGCCGTGGTCGCGATCATCGGTCCGGGTCTCACGAACACCATGCTCGCCATCGCGATCGTGGCGCTGCCCGGCTACGTGCGTCTCACGCGCGGTTCGGCTCTGGGCGAACTGCACAAGGAGTACGTGACCGCTTCGCGTGTGGCCGGCGCCGGCACGCTGCGCCTGATGTTCTCGCAGGTGCTGCCCAACTGTACGGCGCCGCTCATCGTGCAGGCGACGCTCGGCTTTAGCTCGGCGATTCTCGACGCCGCCGCGCTCGGCTTCCTCGGCCTCGGCGTGCAGCCGCCGCGTGCGGAGTGGGGCGCGATGCTCGCCTCGGCGCGCGACTACATCGACAGCGCATGGTGGATCGTCACGATGCCGGGTCTGTCCATCCTCATTTCGGTGCTCGCGATCAACCTGCTCGGCGACGGGCTGCGCGACGCGCTCGATCCCAAGCTCAAGCGGATGGCCTGACATGAAGACGACCCCCACACTCCCTTCGGTCGTTGCCCCCCGCGGGGGCGTCAGTCCTCTTGGGGCGGCCCGGCGAGGACTGACATGAAGACGACCCCCACACTCCCTTCGGTCGTTGCCCCCCGAGGGGGCGTCAGTCCTCTTGGGGCGGCCCGGCGAGGACTGACATGAACAACGAACTTTTGACCATCCGTAATCTGGCCGTGAACTTCAACGGCCTGCCCGCCGTTGACCGCGTGAACCTGTCGGTCGCGCCTGGCGAAGTGCTCGGCATCGTCGGCGAATCGGGCTCGGGCAAGAGCGTGACGATGATGGCGCTGATGGGCCTCATCGACGCCCCCGGCAAGGTGACGGCGGATTCGATCACCTTCGATGGCCGCGATCTGCTGGGCGCCACGGGCAAGGAGCGCCGCCGCATCGTCGGCAAGGACATCGCCATGGTGTTCCAGGACGCGCTCACGAGCCTGAACCCGAGCTACACCGTCGGTTATCAGATAAAGGAAGTGCTCAAGCTGCACGAGGGCCTGCGCGGCTCGGCGCTGCACGCGCGCGCCATCGAACTGCTCGACCAGGTCGGCATTCCCGACGCGAAGAACCGCATCGACAACTTCCCGCACCAGATGTCGGGCGGCATGAACCAGCGCGTGATGATCGCGATGGCCGTGGCCTGCAACCCGAAGCTGCTGATCGCCGACGAGCCCACCACGGCGCTCGACGTGACGATCCAGGCGCAGATCATGGAGCTGCTCGTGCGTCTGCAGAAGGAACGCGGCATGGCGCTCGTGCTGATCTCGCACGATCTCGCCGTGGTGTCCGAAGTCGCGCAACGCGTGGCGGTGATGTACGCGGGCGAGATCATCGAAACGAACCGCGTGCCGGACATCTTTTCGCGTCCGCATCATCCGTACACGGAAGCGCTGCTCGCCGCGATTCCCGAGCACAACAAGGGGGCGATGCGGCTTGCCGCGCTGCCCGGCATGGTGCCCGGCCGCGACGACCGGCCGAGCGGCTGTCTGTTCGCGCCGCGCTGCAAGTATGTGGTGGATGACTGCATGAAGGCGCGGCCCGCGCTCGACGCGGTAACCGATGAAAGCGGCTACGCGCAAGTGCGCTGCATCAAGCCGCTGAATGCGGCGGTGACTCAATCCAGTGGAGGCGCGCGATGAACGCAGTCCAGCAACACGCGGCTCATCAGGACCATCAGGACGACAAGGTTCTCATCGCCGACGATCTCAAGAAGCACTACACCGTCAAGCGCGGCATGTTCGGCACGGGCACCGTGAAGGCGCTCAACGGCGTGTCGTTCTCGCTCACGCGCGGGCGCACGCTCGCCGTGGTGGGCGAGTCCGGCTGCGGCAAATCGACGCTCGCGCGCCAGCTCACGATGATCGAGCCGCCCACCGCGGGCAAGCTGACCATCGACGGCGAGGACGTTGCGCACGCCAACGCCGCGAAGATCGCCGCGCTGCGCCGCCGCGTGCAGATGGTGTTCCAGAACCCGTTCGCCTCGCTCAACCCGCGCAAGACCGTGGAGCAGACGCTCGGCGAGCCGCTCGCCATCAACACGCGGCTCACGGCGAGCGAGCGCGCGGACCGCATCGCGCACATGATGCGCATCGTCGGCCTGCGCCCCGAGCACGCCAAGCGTTATCCGCACATGTTCTCGGGCGGCCAGCGCCAGCGCGTGGCGATCGCGCGGGCCATGATTCTCGACCCGCAGATCGTCGTGGCCGACGAGCCGGTTTCCGCGCTCGACGTCTCGATCCAGGCGCAGATTCTCAATCTGTTCATGGACTTGCAGGAGCAGTTCCGCACGAGCTACGTGTTCATCTCGCACAACCTGGCCGTGGTCGAGCACATTGCCGACGACGTGATGGTGATGTATCTGGGCGGCGTGGCGGAACTGGGCGACAAGGACACGGTGATCTCGCGGCCGCGCCATCCGTACACGCGCTCGCTGCTCTCGGCCACGCCCGCGATCTTCGAGGCGGACCGCCGCGTGAAGATCAAGCTCGAGGGCGAATTGCCTTCGCCGCTGAACCCGCCGTCTGGTTGCACGTTCCATCAACGTTGTCCATACGCGGTCGAGCGGTGTCGTAAGGAAGTGCCTGTTCTTCGCGAAGTGGACGGCCGTCAGGTATCCTGCCATCGTGCAGAGGAGGTGGGGGAAGAGGATGGGCGGCCCATGCCGGCCTGAAGCGACGGCGGCGCGTCGTTTTATCGCTACGCGCCGCCAGTTGATGGGCGGCCGTCGTGCCGCCTTCTTCACTGTTTTTTCCACCGTTTTCTCCGCCGTCCTTTCAATCATTCCGGCTGCCGCGCTTGCCGTGGCCGCCGGGCGGGGTACGGCTGTTCGTGTGACATTCGGTGTGGCTTTTGGTGTGGCATTCGCGGTGGCGTTGCGTGCGGCGTTGAAGAAAGCGTCGCGCGCTGCGGCGCGCGTGGCGCTCACGCTGGCGCTCGCGGTCGGCGTGCTCGCCGGCGCCGCGGGCCCGGCGGTCGCTGGCGGCGCCGTCGCCAACACGCCCGGAGTGCACCCGGCCGTGCCCATGCCGCGCGGCGCGAACGGCGGCATTCCCGGCTTTCACGCCGCGCCCGCCGTGCCGAGCTACGCATCGGGCACGACGGCTGGCGGCCCGGTGCGCACCCAGCCTGCGCGCATGCCGTTCTACGTCGCCACGCGCGGCAATCTCACGATCTATCTGCTCGGCACGCTCCATGTGGGTGACCCGGCCGACTATCCGCCCGGCCAGCCGTTTCGCCCGCAGATTCTCGCGGCGCTCGCCGCGTCGCCCATTCTTGCGCTCGAGCTGTCTCCCGACGATCTGCTGGTGTCCCAGGACGACGTCTCGAAATACGGGGTGTGCAGACGGCCCTGTCTGCCGGGCCTGTTGCCCGATCCGCTCTGGCAGAAACTCGAGGCGCGCATGCGCGGCAATCCCGAGGCGCTCGCCGAGATCCGCAAGATGCGGCCGTGGCTCGCCTCGCTGCTGGTGGAAACCTACGACTCGCTGAGCGCCGGCCTGCAGACCGAGTACGGCACCGAGGCGCAGCTGCAGAACGTGTTCCTGCGCTGGAAGGGCCGCCGCATCGTCGGCCTGGAGACGCTCGGCGAGCAGATGCGCGCCTTCACGAACCTGAGCCTCGCGCAGCAGCGCGAGATGCTCGCCCAGGACCTGGCGCAGACGCCGGCGCAAAACGTCTCCGACGTGCAGACGCTGCTGCACCTGTGGCGCGTGGGCGACGCCGATGCGATCGCCGCCTGGGAATCGGCGCGCACCGAAAAGCTCTCGCACGACGCGCGGGTGGCGGCGTCGGTCGACAACCGCATCGTCTACGAGCGCAACCGGCGCTTCGTTTCGCGCATGCAGCAGTATGTGGCGCCCAACAAGCCGCTCTTCGTCGCCGTCGGCGCGCTGCACCTGGGCGGCCCCAAAGGCGTGCTCCAGCTGCTGCGCCAGCGTGGCTTCAATGTCGACCCGGGTTAAGCCGGGTTAAGCCGGGGCCCTTCGCGCTCGGACGCGCGGCCTGAATGCAAAAAAACCGGCTTTCGCCGGCTTTTTTTGCGTCCGCATGCGTAAGTGTCGTCAAAACCCGAACACGTTCAGCAGCACGATATTCGCCGCGAGGATGCCCAGCGCCGTGGGCACCTGCACGCGTATCACCGCGTTCTTGTCGGGCAGCTCGAGCAGGGCCGCGGGCACCATGTTGAAGTTCGCGGCCATCGGCGTCATCAGCGTGCCGCAGTAGCCCGAGAACATGCCGATGGCGGCCATCATCGCCGGATTGACGTGGAACACGCCCACCAGCACCGGAACGCCCACGCCGCCCGTCATCACCGGAAACGCGGCGAAGCCGTTGCCCATGATGATCGTGAAGAGCGCCATGCCCACGCAATACACGACGACGGCGACGAAGCGCACGTCCATGTTGATGTACGACGTCGTGACGTGCGCCACGGCCTTGCCCACGCCCGCGTCCGAGAACACGAGGCCGAGCATGCCGAGCATTTGCGGCAGGACGGCGGCCCACGAGAGTGCGTCGACGAGGCGGCGCGTTTCCTTCATCGACTGGCCGACGCTGTCGCGCGTGATGATGCAGGCAATCACGAGCGCGATCACGCAGCCGATTCCGAAGCCGATCAGCGTGACGTTCTTCGGGTCGATGAGCGCCTTGCCGCCGAAGACGAGATGGCTGGCCGCGAGCGTGAGCACGACCGTGATGACCGGAATGGTGAGCGCGGGCACGAAGAGCTTGTTGCCGAGGCGCTTCGCGCTGGCGAGACGCGTTTCGAGCGCGAGCACCCTGGGCTTCGCGGCCGTCACGCCGCCGAGCCCCGCGATCAGCGCCATGGCGAGCACGAGCACGCCCACGACTTCGGCGGGCAGCAGGTCGCCGACGAGAAAGATCAGCGCGTAGAGCAGCCAGAAGCCGCCTGCCGTGAAGCGGCGCGGATGCTCGCGGTCCATCACGATCATGCCGCCGACGATGAGCAGCACGATGCCGAGCAGCCAGAAGAGCCAGTTGAGGGTGAGCGTCATGCTTCGTCTCCTTGAGCACGGCTTGCAGCCTTGGCGTCGCTCGCGTTGCGCATGGCGCCCAGTTCGCGTTCGAGCTTGCGGTCGAGCAGCCAGAGCCGGAAGCCGTGAATCAGGAACGCGCAGATCGCCGTGGGAATGCCCCAGAACGCCACGTGGATCGGCTCGACCGAAACGCCCGCTTCCTTGAGCAGCGTGACCATCAGCACGATCGCGCCGAACGCGACGAAGATGTCCTCGCCGAAGAAGAGACCCACGTTGTCGGTCGCGGCCGAGTAGGCGCGCAGCTTGTAGCGCACGGCATCGGAGAGCTTGCCGAAGCGGTTTTCGGTGGCGCCTTCGGCCATCGGCGCGATCAGCGGACGCACCATCTGCGGATGGCCGCCGAGGCCCGTCAAGCCGACGGCGGCGGTCAACTCGCGCACGAGCAGATAGACGATCAGCAGACGGCCGGCGGTGGCCGCCTTGATGCTGCCGATCCAGATCTGTGCGCGCTCACGCAGGCCGTGGCGCTCGAGCAGCCCGATCACGGCGAGCGGCAACAGGATGATGAGGGGAATGTTGCGGGTCTTGATGAAGCCGGTGCCGATGGCGGCGAGAATCTTCGCGACCGGGAAGCCCCCGGCGAAACCGGTGACGACGGCCGCTGCGGCGACAATCAGCATCGGATTGAAGCGTAGCAAGAAGCCGGCGATGATGACGGCCACGCCGATCAGCGGCCATAAGTTGACGGTGCTCTGCATATAGATCTCCAAACGTATTGGCTTGTCATTGATTGCCGCGGATAGCGGCGTTGACTTCGTGGCTCTGATGGCCATTCGCACAACTACGAACCTGCTGGATACGACTACGAACCTGCTGGGTACAACTAGGCCTGGCAAGCTTGCGCTGCCGAGGGATTGCCTGGTGATTACCTTCGGTGATACGGCTCGAGCGGCGCGCGGCGCATGCCGCGCGCCTTGCTGCATTCAAATTCGCGTGTGTCAGGCTTGGCCGGCCCCCGCCGCGCGCACGCCAATGCCGGCGTCGTCGAGCGCCGTACGGATGCGCCGCGCGAACGCGAGCGCGTGCGGGCCGTCGCCGTGCAGGCAAATGGTCTGCGCGTTGAGCGCCACCCAGGCGCCGTTCACGGCCTGCACGCGCTGCTCACGGATCATCGCGAGCGTGCGCGCGAGCACGGTGTCTTCGTCGTCGAGCAACGCGCCCGGCTCGCTGCGCGGCACGAGCGAGCCGTCCGCGCGATAGCCGCGGTCGGCGAACACTTCCTCGATCGCGACGAGCCCCGCCTCGCGCGCCGCCGTCACGAGGCCGCTGCCCGCGAGCGCGAACACCGTCACGGACGGATCGAAGTCGTGCACCGCGGAGACGATGGCCTCGGCGATCTGCGGGTCACGCGCGGCCTGGTTGTAGAGCGCGCCGTGCGGCTTCACGTGGGCGATGCGGCCGCCTTCGGCCTGGGCGATCGCAGAAAGCGCGCCGAGCTGATACAGCACGCCCGCGTAGATTTCCTCGGGCGGCAGGTTCATCTCCTTGCGGCCGAAGTTCTCGGGGTCGTTGAAGCTCGGATGCGCGCCGATCGACACGCCTTTCTCCACGGCCCAGCGCACGCATTCGCGCATGGCGTTGGCGCCGCCTGCGTGCCAGCCGCACGCGATGTTGGCGGAGCTCACGAGGTCGAGCAGCGCCTCGTCGGAGCCGCAGCCTTCGCCGAGATCGGCGTTCAGATCGATGGTGGTCATGATGTGTTCCTCTTGCTGCTCGTCTTACCTGGTGGTGCCTGAAAATCACGCGCTCGCGGCCGCGTTCGCGTTCGCGCGGCGGCTCGCAAGGCGTTCGTCGTGCATGGCGATCGCGGTGTCGATCTGCCGCAAATACGCCCGTTCCTCTTCCAGCGCCGCGCGCGCGGCGGCCGGCGTCGCTTCCACGAAACGCACGCCCCCGGTGAGTCGCACCTGGGCGAGCTTCCACCAGTCGGCGCGAATCACGGAGCCGATCTTCGGGTAGCCGCCCGTGGTCTGCCCGTCGGCCATCAGCACGATGGGCTGGCCGCTCGGCGGCACCTGGATCGTGCCGGGCAGCACCGCGTGCGAGAGCAGATCCGCGCCGTTCGCGCGCGCGAGCGGCGTGCCCGTGAGCCGAAAGCCCATGCGGTTGCTGTTGGGCGTGATCTGCCATTCATCGGACCAGAGCGCGCGCTGCGCCTCGGGTGTGAAGCTGTCGTACTCGGGGCCGCGCAGCACGCGCACGGGCACGGCCCAGGCCATGCCGTCCGGATGGCGTCCGCGGCGGTGATGCTGCTCGTCCGCGAGCGCGAAGTTGCACCACACGGGCGCCTTCACGCCGAACGCCGGCGCGCCCGGGTCGAGCGCGGCGCGCTCGCGGCCCGGCGCGAACGAGGCGCCCGTGGCGAGCCGGTCGCCGTCCTTGAGCGCGCGGCCCGCGAGGCCGCCGAAGCCCGCCGTGAGGTCGGTGCTGCGCGAGCCGAGCATGGGCAGCACGTCGACGCCGCCGGCCACGCACACATAGGCGCGCATGCCGCGCTTCGCGCCGTTCAGCACGAGTTCCTCGCCGGCGGCCACGGGCAGGCTCCACCACGACCAGACCGGGCGGCCGCCGAGTGTCGCGCCGAAGTCGGTGCCGGTAATGGCGACGCGCGTGGCGCGCGCGAAGCGCAGCGCGACGGGGCCGAAGGTGATTTCCACGCCGGCGGCGTCGGGCCGGTTGCCGACGAGGCGGTTGCCCACTTCGAGCGCGAGCGTATCGAGCGCGCCGCCGGTGGCGACGCCCAGATGCCGGTAGCCGGGGCGGCCGAGATCCTGGACCGTGGTGAGCAGGCCCGCGCGTAATACTTCGATCATGCGTGGAGCTCCGCGATGGTGAAACGCACGCGGTCGCCCGGCATGAGCAGCGAAGGCGGATTGCGCGAAGGGTCGAACAGCTTCGCGGCGGTGCGGCCGATCAGCTGCCAGCCGCCTGGCGAGGCGGCCGGATAGATGCCCGTCTGCTCCCCGCCGATGCCCACCGACCCGGCCGGGACGGCAAGGCGCGGCTCGCGGCGGCGCGGCGTGTGCAGCGCGGGTTCGAGACCGCCGAGATAGGCGAAGCCGGGCTGAAAGCCGAGGAAGAACACCGTATAGACGCCCGCGGCATGGCGCGCGGCGACGTCGGCGGCGGCGAGCGCGCAGTGCTGCGCGACCGCTTCGAGATCGGGGCCGTCTTCACCGCCGTAGACCACGGGTATCTCGACTTCGCGGCCTGCCGCGCTCGCGTCTTCGGCCTCGCGCCATGCGTCGCGCAGCGCGAGCGCGAGCGCCGCGGCGTCGGCCGAGAGCGGGTCGAAAGTGATCGTCAGGTTGTTCATGCCGGGCACCACTTCGCGCACCGGCGCCCAGCCGCGCGCAAGCGCCGCGACGGCCCAGACGCGGCGCTGGACCTCGAGCGTGGCGGGCGGCGGCGCTTCGCAGACGAGCGCTTCGTCACCGAGAGGAAAAATGCGAGGGTCAGAATTCGGCATGTTGGATCGATCAGGGGACGGTTCGACCGGTCGAAAATTAACGCACGGGGATGCACAGGCGGGGCCGGTGCCGTTCCTTCCTAGCGTACATTGTCGATAAATTATCTACAAATTATCAATAAGCGTTTTCGCCAGGCGCACGGCAGTCGCGCTGCAATTACACTCACGCCACGCCGCTTTGCCTTTTCGAACACCGACTACCGGGTTATCTGCCATGTCGCGCCAGCCGACCAAGATCGTTTCGTCCGAACATCTCGTCTCCGAGTCGAGCGCCGAGCTATCCGAGTTCGAGTACGCGCTCATCATGGCGAGCAATGCGTTCAACCGCTGGATGGTGCGCTGCATGTCGGCGGCGGGCGTGAAGGACATGACGCCGATCGAGGTGTCGCTGCTCCATCACGTCGGCCATCGCGAGCGGCGCAAGAAGCTCGCGGATATCTGCTTCGTGCTCAACATCGAGGACACGCACGTGGCCACGTATGCGTTGAAGAAGCTTGTCTCCAGAGGGTATGTAAAAAGCGAAAAGACCGGCAAGGAAGTCTTCTTTTCGGTCACGCCGGAAGGCCAGGCGCTGTGCCTGCGCTATCGCGACGTGCGCGAGAGTTGCCTCATCGCGACGCTCAAGGAGAGCGGCCTCACGAACCAGCAGATCGGCGACGCCGCGCAACTCATGCGCAATGCGTCGGGGCTCTATGACACGGCCGCGCGCGCGGCGGCCTCGCTCTGAGCGATCAAGGCGCGTTCAGCGCTCACGCGAACGTTGGCAAAGATGCGTGGCGGCTTCGGTCACCACGGCGTCGAGCGGCAGGTCGTGCGCCTCACGCGCGAGCACGCCGTCGTCGATGCGACAGGCTTCATACGCAATGCCAACCGTGACGGGCAACGCAACGCCCGGCCAGGCGGCCAGCGTGCGGTCGTAGTAGCCGCCGCCGTAACCGAGGCGATAGCCGTCGCGATCGAAACCCACGCAGGGTACGAGGAGAAGATCGGGCACGATCACCTCCTGGGATTGCGGCTCGAGGATCCCGTGATGGCCTTCGCGCATCGGTGCGTCGGGCGTCCAGGCGTGAAAGACGAGCGGGGTGTGGCGCTCGGGAATGGCGGGCAGGGCGGCGCGGCGTGACGCATCGGCGGCGAGCCAGGCGGTGATCCAGGCGCGCGCATCGAACTCGCCGCGCAAGGGCCAGTAGAACCCGATCGAACGCGGCGAAAATTGCGCGACGAGCGCATCGAGACGGGCCGCGAGTGCCGCACCGGTTGCCACGTCGGAAGCCGCCTCAATTCGCCGAGGAAGCAGCCTTGCACGCCAGTCCTTTTTGGATTCCGTGTGAGGGTTGCGTGCTATGCTTGGGTTCACCTCGCGCTCCAGAAATAACGATGTCCAAACGCCTTGTCCGAGTATATCGCGTGGTCGGTCTCGCACTGACTGCCGCGGCACTCGTAGCATGCAGCACGGCGGACGCCGTGCGCCCCGTCGCACTGCCCCCAGGCGCAGTCCTTACGAACGACGATCAGACTTTCATCCAGCTTCGCGAAGCCGCGCGCAACAACGATCCGGCGCGCGCCGCACAACTCGCTGCGATGATTCCCGATTACCCGGCGCCGTCGTACCTCGAATACTTCCAGCTCAAGCCGCAGCTGTTCGATTCGCAAGGCCACGCGCGCATCGACGCGCCCGATGCGCCGGTGCTGTCGTTCCTGCAGCGCTACGACGGCCAGGCGATCGCCGACCGCATGCGCAACGACTATCTGACCGTGCTCGGCGCGCGCCACGACTGGGCGAACTTCGACCAGCAATATTCGCGCTTCGTGCTCAACGACGACACGCAGGTGAAGTGCTACGCGCTGGAGTCGCGCGCGGCGCGCGGCGAGAACGTCGCGAACGACGCGCGTGCGCTGCTCACCGAGCCGCGCTATTACGGCGACGGCTGCGTCGACCTCATCACCGCGCTTGCCATCAAAGGCCAGTTCTCGAGCGACGACGTCTGGCAGCAGATCCGCCTTGCCTACGAGCAGAACCAGACCTCGACCGGCGCGAAGCTGCTCGACGGCCTTTCGCAGCGCCCCGACCCGACCGCGTTCAGCCAGGCCGTGAGCACGCCGCCGCTTACGCTCGCGCAAGGCGTCACCGCCGACCCGCAATCGCACCAGCTCGCGCTGCTCGCCGTCACCGTGATGGCGGCCAACGATCCGGCCATGGCAGCAGCCACCTTCGCCACCGTCGCACCGCAGCTCACGTCGCCGGAGCGCGCGACAGGCTGGGGCACGATCGGCTATCAAGGGGCGTTGAAGCGCCTGCCCGCTTCGCTCGGCTGGTACCGGCTCTCGGCCAACGCGCCGCTTTCGAGCCCGGCTTACGAATGGCGTACGCGCGCCGCGCTGCTGGGCGGCGACTGGACCATGGTGCGCTGGTCGATCGAACAGATGCCGGCCGCGCTGCGCGCGCAGCCGTCGTGGGTCTACTGGCACGCACGCGCGCTCAAGCAGGCCGGCGAAACGGGGCAGGCGAACCAGGAGTTCGCGACGATCTCGCAGGGCTATAACTTCTACGGCCAGCTCGCCACCGAAGAACTCGGCCAGAAGATCACCATCCCGCCGAAGACCACGGTCAGCGACGCCGACATCGCCCAAGTTGCGCAAACGCCGGGCTTCGCGCTCGCGCAGCGCTTCTACGCGCTGAACCTGCGGCTCGAAGGCAATCGCGAATGGAACTGGCCGCTGCGCGGCATGAGCGACCGGCAGCTGCTCGCCGTCGCCGAATACGCGAAGCGCATCCAGCTGCTCGACCGCACCGTCAACACGGCCGACCGCACGCAAACGGAGCACGACTTCTCGCTGCGCTATCTCGCGCCGTTCCGCGACGTCGTGGAGCGCGACGCGCAAACCAACGGCCTCGACGTCGAATGGGCCTACGGCCTGATTCGCCAGGAATCGCGTTTCATTCTCAATGCCAAGTCGGGCGTGGGCGCGAGCGGCCTCATGCAGATCATGCCGGCCACGGCGCAGATGGTGGCGAAGAAGATCGGCCTCGGGCCCCTCTCGCGCGACCAGCTCAACGATCTCGACACCAACATCCTGCTCGGGACGAACTATTTGTCGATGATCTACAATCAGTTCGACGGCTCCGCCGTGCTCGCGACCGCGGGCTACAACGCCGGGCCGGGCCGCCCGCGCGCATGGCGCCAGACGTTGCAGGGCGGCGTCGAGGGCGCCATCTTCGCGGAAACCATTCCGTTCCAGGAAACCCGCGATTACGTGAAAAACGTGTTGTCGAACACGGTCTACTATGCGGCGCTGTTCGAGGGCCGTCCGCAATCGCTGAAGGCGCGTCTCGGCTATATCTCGCCGTAAGCGCCGGGCCGTTTGGCCGCGCCGCTTCCCTTCATACGGAATCGCGCGCGGCATGACGGCACGCCGCGTGCTCCGTCTTCTGACTGGCGCGCTGCGGGACGAACCGGACCTCGTACGCGGCGGCGCCGTCTGCCCGAGGAGGTCGAAGATGCGACATCAAGCCATTGCGGTCATCGGCGGTTCGGGATTCATCGGCAGCCATCTCATCAACGCGCTCGTCGAGGCGGGCAAGGACGTGCGCGTCGCCACCCGCCGCCGCTACAACGCCCGCCATCTCACCCTGCTGCCCGTCGACGTGGTCGAGACCGATGTGTCCGATCCGGTCGCGCTCGCGGCGTTCGTCGAAAATGCGGACGCGGTCATCAATCTCGTCGGCACGCTCAACGGCGGGCGCGGCGATCCCTACGGCCCGGGCTTCGCGAAGCTGCACGTCGACTTGCCCACGAAGATCGTCGCTGCCTGCGAGGGCAAGGGCGTGCATCGCCTGATCCACATCAGCGCCCTCGGCGCCGACCCGCGCGGGCCGAGCATGTACCTGCGCTCGAAGGGCGACGGCGAGAAAGCCGTGCACGCGGCCACGGCGCTCGCCACGACCATCTTCCGGCCTTCCGTCGTGTTCGGTCCCGAGGACACCTTCCTCAACCGTTTCGCGCTCCTGCAGCGGCTCTTTCCGATGATCCCGCTCGCCATGCCCGACGCGAAGTTCCAGCCGGTGTTCGTGGGCGACGTGTCGAAGGCGATCGTCAACGTGCTCGATCTCGACGCCGCGAGCGGGCACACTTACGAACTCGGCGGCCCGACGGTCTACACGCTCGAACAACTGCTGCAGTATTGCGGCGAAGTGGTGGGCCGGCACGCGCGCATCGTGCGGCTGCCCGACGCGTTCGGGCGCCTGCAGGCGCTCTCGTTCGAGATGGCGCCGGGCGTGCCGGTGCTCACGCGCGATAATCTCGATTCGATGAAGGTGGACAGCGTGCTGACCGGGCCGCTCGCTCCCGAGCTCAATATCGAGCCTGCGAGCATCGAGACGATCGCGCCGCTCTATCTCTCCGACGCCTCGCTGCGTTCGCGGCTGAACATCTTTCGCGCCAGTGCCGGCCGATAGTCCACAGCGGACGATCAACCGGCGCTCTTTCAACTCACAACGGTCATTGGAACAATGAAGCTCGTAATCGGAGACAAGAACTATTCGTCGTGGTCGATGCGTCCGTGGGTGCTGCTCAAGCACTTCGGCATCGCGTTCGAGGAGGTGCTGATCGAGCTCGACGAGCCGGCCACCAAGTCGTCGATCCTGGCGTTCTCGGCATCGGGCAAGGTGCCGTGCCTCGTTGGCGACGACGGCTTTGCCGTGTGGGATTCGCTCGCGATTGCCGAGACGCTCGCCGAGCGCTTCCCGCAGCACGCGCTGTGGCCGCGCGACGCGAACGCGCGCGCCCGCGCGCGCAGCGTGAGCGCGGAGATGCATGCGGGCTTCGGCGAAGTGCGCAACCACATGCCGATGAACATCCGCAAGGTGAAGCCGGGCGCCGGCGCGACGCCTGGCGCGCTCGCCGACGTCGCGCGCATCGACGCGCTCTGGCGCGAGTGTCTCGCCGCGAGCGGCGGGCCGTTCCTGTTCGGCGAATTCAGCATCGCCGACGCGATGTACGCGCCGGTCGTCATGCGCTTCAACAGCTACCAGCCGAAGCTCTCGCCCGAAGCGGCGGCGTACGCGCAGCGCGTGAGCGCACTGCCCGCGGTGGCCGAGTGGGTCGAGGCGGCGCGCCGCGAAACGCACATCGTCCAGGACGACGAACGCGACGACGAATGAAGATCTATGTCGTAGGCGGCGCGATCCGCGACGAGATGCTCGGGCTGCCCGTGCGCGACCGCGACTATGTCGTGGTGGGCGCGACGCCCGAGCAGATGGCCGCGCAGGGTTATCGTCCGGTGGGCAAGGACTTCCCGGTCTTTCTGCATCCCGAAACGCATGCGGAGTACGCGCTCGCGCGCACCGAGCGCAAGACGGCGGCGGGCTATCACGGCTTCCAGTTCTTCTACGCACCCGACGTGACGCTCGAGGAAGATCTCGCTCGGCGCGATCTCACCATCAACGCGATGGCGCAGGAGATGCAGCCGGGCGGCGTGCTCACGGGGGAAGTCGTCGATCCGTTCGGCGGCGCGCGCGATCTCGAAGCGCGCGTGTTTCGCCACGTGAGCGACGCGTTTCTCGAAGACCCCGTACGCATTCTGCGTATCGCGCGCTTTGCCGCGCGTTTCGCCGATTTCACCGTCGCGCCCGAAACGCTCGAACTCATGCGCGAGATGGTTGCTTCGGGCGAAGTCGATTCACTCGTGCCCGAGCGCGTGTGGCAGGAAATCTCCCGCGGTCTCATGGAAGCGAAGCCGTCGCGCATGTTCGAGGTGCTGCGCGATTGCGGCGCGCTCGCGCGCGTGCTGCCCGAGGTCGACGTGCTGTGGGGCGTACCGCAGCGCGCGGACTATCACCCGGAAGTCGATACGGGCGTGCACGTGATGATGGTGATCGACCATGCGGCCGCGCAGGGCTACACGCTGCCGGTGCGCTTCGCGGCGCTCATGCACGATCTCGGCAAGGGCACGACGCCGGAGGACGTGCTGCCGCGTCACATCGGCCACGAAGGGCGCAGCGTCGATCTGCTCAAGCCGCTGTGCGACCGTCTGCGCGTGCCCAACGACTGCCGCGAGCTGGCGGTGCTGGTCGCGCGCGAGCACGGCAACGTCCATCGCGTGATGGAGATGGGCGCGGCGGCGCTCGTGCGCATGCTCGAACGCTGCGACGCGCTGCGCAAACCCGCGCGTTTCGCCGAGGCGTTGCAGGCCTGCGAGGCCGATTTGCGCGGGCGGCTGAACTGGGAGAACGCGCCGTATCCGCAGGCGGAGCGCCTGCGTGTGGCGCTCGTGGCCGCGCGCGGCGTGGATGCGGGGGCGATTGCGCGCTCGATCGAACGCGGCGGCGCCGAGAAGATCAAGGAAGCGGTGCACGAGGCGCGCGTGGCGGCGGTGGAAGCCGCGCTCGCTACGGCTTGACCGGTCGAGCGCGCTCGCTCAGAGCACGCGCACGAGAAACGAAAGCGCCATCGAAAGCACGAGCGTCGACATGAACGGCAGCGGATATTCGCGGCCGAAAATGCGCAGCGTGATGTCGCCCGGCAGCCGCCCGATGCCGAGCTTTCTGAGCCAGGGCTGGGCGCTCGAGAGAATCGCCACGGCGATGAAGGTGGTGAGAAACCAGCGGATCATGGTCGCGTGGCGTGAGCCTCAGAGTGTATGGCTGCGGTCGCCGCGCGCAAACGCCGCGATGGTCTCGTCGATGCCGCGCGAAAACGCGATCACCTTGAACAGCTCGCCCATCTCGCTTTCCGATACGAGTTTCTGCACCGCGTTCGCGGCCGGCAGAAAGCGCTGCGCGTCGTGCGGATCGATCTCGCTCAGCACGTCGGTAATGCCCGCGTTCATCAGAAAGCGCGCCTGTGTCGTATAGCCGAGCAGGTCCGCGCCCGCTTCGACGCCCGCTTCGGCAATGCCCGTGAATTCCACGTGCGCGGTGATGTCCTGCAAACCGGGATAGAGGAACGGGTCGCCATGCGCGCGGTGCCGGTAGTGGCACATCAGTGTGCCTTGCGCGCGCTGCGCATGGTAGTACTCGTGGCGCGGAAAGCCATAGTCGATGAAGAAAGCCGCGCCGCGCTGGAGCATCGCGCAAACCGTGCGCGTGAAGGCGAGTGCGGCTTCGTGCGTTTCGGTCACGTAGTCTTCGCTGCCTTCCACGCCTGCGAGCGCGCTCTCGGGCCAGTTGGCATCGCGCCCGGAGTTCGCCGGCTGATCGGAAAAGACGAAGGCGCCTTCTGCGTTTGCGCTCACGCCGCGCTCGTGCCAGACGGCGTCCTTGCGCGAGAAGAGGCGCACCGGCATGGCGTCGAGCACCTCGTTGCCGATCACCACGCCTTCGAACTGCGCGGGCAGCGCATCGAGCCACGTTACGCGACTCAGCAGTGCCGGCGCGAGCTGCACGATGGTCTTGCGCTGGCGCTCGCGCAACTCGCCCGACAGATCGACGATGGCGTAGGAGTCGAACGCCACGCCTGCTGCGTCGAGTGCGAGCATCAGACCCGCCGCGAGGCGGCCCGTGCCCGCACCGAATTCCATCAGGCGGTGCGTGCCGCTGGCGGCGAGCGCTTCGCCCACGGCGCGCGCGAGCGTCGCGGCAAAGAGCGGCGAAAGCTCGGGCGCGGTCACGAAGTCGCTGCCGTCGTCGGCAAAGAGGCCGAATTTGCGTGCGCCGCCGCCGTAGTAGCCGAGTCCCGGCGCATAGAGTGCGCGCTCCATGTAGCGGTCGAACGGGAGCCACCCGCCCGCCGCGGCGATCTCGGCGCGCAACGTGGCCGCGAGCGCCTCGGACTGCGCGAGCGCGATCGGCTCGGGAACAGGTAAACTATCGGGTTCGTGAGCTTTCGGATTCATCCCGGCATTGTAAATGAGCGCAACTCCCGGCATCCGCCCGGCTGACGCCGACATGAGTGCATCCGACAACGGATCGCGCCCCGATTTTGGCGTAGCGGCGCCCGTCGTGCTGGTCACGGGCGGAGCACGCCGTATTGGCCGCGAGTTCTCGCTCGGCTTTGCGCAGCGCGGCTGGGACGTCGCGGTTCATTACGGCGAGTCGCGCGAGGCCGCCGACGAAGTCGTCGCGCAGATCGCGGCGCTGGGCCGCCGGGCTGTGGCGCTGCACGCCGACCTCGGCGACGAAGCCCAGGTGGCGCGGCTCGTGCCGGATTGTGTCGCGGCGCTCGGTCGTCCGGCGTGCGTGCTCAACAATGCCTCGCGCTTCGACGAGGACACCGCGCAGGATGTGGGCTACGCGAAGCTGCTGCAGCTGATGGCGATCAACGTGGGCGCGCCGCTCGTGCTCTCGCGCATGCTGTACGAGGCAACGCCCGAAGCGGCGGCGGACGACGAGACGCTGCGCCCGTGTGTGATCAACGTGCTCGACCAGAAGCTGTACAACATGAATCCCGACTATCTGTCGTACACGCTGACGAAGGCCGCGCTGCAGAACGCCACCGTCGCGCTTGCCCAGGCGCTCGCGCCGAAGGTGAGGGTGGTCGGGCTCGCGCCCGGCCTGACGCTGCAGTCGGGCGACCAGACGCCGGCGAGCTTCGCCGCCGCGCACCAGGTTACGCCGCTCAAGCGCGCGTCGCGGCCCGCCGATCTCGTGGAAGCCGCGCTGTATCTGGCGCGGGCAACCGGCGTGACCGGCACGACGCTCGTCGTGGACGGCGGCCAGCATCTCCTGCCGCTGCCCCGCGACGTGATGTTTTTGACGGGCGGCTGACGCCCGAACGTGGATTGCATCTAGTTTTGCAACTAAATGCATAGCCCGCTGCGCGCAGAACGGCGAGCCAGCGGTGCTGACGAAGACAAAGGAATGCAAGCCGCCGCGCACGAGCGGTTTTGCAGACCGGCTGAACGACCCGCCGGGCGCGCCGCGCCGGCATACGTGCGAGAGAACGCACGCTTTTATCGACTGGAACCCGTATGTCCACCGTTTTGCTTCACCCCCGGCTCGCCGATTGCCGCCGGCTCTTCCTGCGCGACTACGAAGTGCACATCAACATCGGCGTGCATGACTTCGAGAAGCGCGGCGAGCAGCGCGTCGTCATCAATGTCGACCTGTTCGTGCCGCTTGCTTCGACCACGCCGCAAGAGGACAAGCTGCGCGAAGTCGTGGACTACGACTTCATGCGCTCGACCGTTGCCGAACGCGTGGGCAAGGGCCATATCCATCTGCAGGAGACGCTCTGCGACGATCTCGCCGCGGCGCTGCTTTCGCACGAACTCGTGCGGGCGGTGCGCGTCTCGACCGAAAAGCCCGACGTTTATCCGGACTGCGACGCGGTGGGCGTCGAGGTCTTTCGCATCAAAGAGGACTGATTCATGAACGCCCCCGAAACGCTACCCGTTGGCGAGGACGCCGCGACCGAAGAAACGGGCCGCCAGGCGCTCACGCGCCGCGAGCAGAAGGAAGCCTACGAGAACAACAAGCTGTTCAAGCGCATCGTGCGTCAGGTCGGCCAGGCGATCGGCGACTACAACATGATCGAGAACGGCGACAAGGTCATGGTCTGCCTGTCGGGCGGCAAGGACAGCTACGCGATGCTCGACGTGCTGTTGCGCCTGCGCGAGCGCGCGCCGATCGACTTCGAGATCGTGGCCGTGAACCTCGACCAGAAGCAGCCAGGCTTTCCGGAGCACGTGCTGCCGGAATATCTCGACAAGGTAGGCGTGCCGTACCACATCGAGAACCAGGACACGTACAGCATCGTCAAGCGTCTCGTGCCTGAAGGCAAGACGACCTGCTCGCTGTGTTCGCGCCTGCGCCGCGGCATTCTGTACCGCGTGGCGGGCGAACTGGGGGCGACCAAGATCGCGCTCGGCCATCATCGCGACGACATTCTGCAGACGCTGCTGCTGAACCTGTTCTACGGCGGCAAGCTCAAGGGCATGCCGCCCAAGCTGCAGTCCGACGACGGCAAGAATGTCGTGATCCGGCCGCTTGCCTACGTGAAAGAAACCGATCTCGAGAAGTACGCGGTGCTGCGCGAATTCCCGATCATTCCGTGCAACCTGTGCGGCAGCCAGCCGAACCTGAAGCGCGCGGAGATGAAGGCGCTGATCCGCGAGTGGGACAAGCGCTTCCCGGGCCGCGTGGAGAACATGTTCAACGCGCTCGGCAACGTTGTGCCGTCGCACCTCATGGACGCGAACCTGTTCAACTTCGCGGACCTGCGCGCGACGGGCGTGGCCGATCCGGCGGGCGACATCGCGTTCGACGAAGAGCCGTGTTCGACCGACCCGGCGCCTGCGGAAGGCGCGGCCATCAAGTTCACGCCGTTCGACGATCTTTGAACCGTCCTTTAAGTCGTCCCCGCGGTTCGACTCAAACGCTCCGACCCCGCATCGGAGCGTTTTTTACTTCTGCCTGTCGATCCGAAGAAAAGCAGTTGTAAAACAATGTTTTTCGGGGCACGAGAGCCCGGCCGGCCGGCGTGTCGGGGATATCCCGCATGCTAAAATCGGCCGCTTCATCCTCATTCAGTCACCGATGCAATGAACATCGTGATCCTCGCGGCAGGCATGGGCAAACGCATGCACTCCGCGCTGCCGAAAGTGCTCCATCCGCTCGCCGGCAAGCCGCTCCTCTCGCACGTCATCGATACTGCCCGCACGCTCTCGCCCACGCGCCTCGTCGTCGTGGTCGGCCATGGCGGCGAAGCCGTGCGCGAAGCCGTCGGCGCGCCCGACGTCCAGTTCGCGCTGCAGGCGCAGCAGCTCGGCACGGGCCACGCGCTCGCGCAGGCGCTGCCGCTGCTCGATGCCAACGTGCCCACGCTCGTGCTCTACGGCGACGTGCCGCTCACGCGCGCGTCGACGCTCAAGCGTCTCGTCGACACCGCTGGCGAGAACGGCTACGGCATCCTCACCGTCACGCTCGACGACCCGACCGGTTACGGCCGCATCGTGCGCGACGCGGCGGGCAAGGTCGAGCGCATCGTCGAGCAGAAGGACGCGAACGAAGCGCAGCGCAAGATCGCCGAGATCAACACGGGCATCGTCGTGACGCCGACCGCGCCGCTCGCGGGCTGGCTCGCCGCGCTGAAGAACGACAACGCGCAGGGCGAGTACTACCTCACCGACGTGGTGGAAGCTGCGATCGCCGCCGGTCATCCGGCCGTGACCGCGCAGCCCGACGACGAATGGGAAACGCTCGGCGTGAACAGCAAGCAGCAGCTCGCCGAACTCGAGCGCGTGCATCAGCGCGCGGTGGCCGAAGCGCTGCTCGTGGCGGGCGTGACGCTCGCGGACCCGGCGCGCATCGACGTGCGCGGCTCGCTTAAGTGCGGGCGCGACGTGTTCATCGACGTGAACTGCGTGTTCGAAGGCGAGGTGACGCTGGCGGACAACGTGGGCGTGGGCCCGAACTGCGTGATTCGCAGCGCGTCGATCGGCGCGGGCACGCGTGTGGACGCCTACACGCATATCGAAAACGCGGCGGTCGGCGCGAACGCGGTGCTCGGGCCTTACGCGCGTCTGCGTCCCGGCGCGAAGCTCGCCGATGAAGTTCACGTGGGCAACTTCGTCGAGGTTAAGAACGCGAACATCGGCGTGGGCTCGAAGGCGAATCACCTGAGCTACGTGGGCGACGCAGACATCGGCGCGGGCGTGAACATCGGTGCGGGCACCATCACCTGCAATTACGATGGCGCGAACAAGCACCGCACGATCATCGAGGACAACGTGTTCGTGGGTTCGGATACGCAGCTCGTCGCGCCCGTGCGCGTGGGCCGCGGCGTAACGATCGCGGCGGGCACGACGGTGTGGAAGGACGTGCCGGAAGCCACGCTCGTGCTCAACGAAAAAACGCAGATCGCGAAAACCGGCTACGTTCGCCCGGTGAAGAAAAAGAACTGAACGGTTGAATTGCGGGCGCCGCCTATTGCGCGACAAGCGCGCGGCGCCCACGCCTCTCATTGCAAAGGATCGAATCCATGTGCGGCATCGTCGGCGCGGTTGCGCAACGTAACATCGTTCCCGTCCTGATCGAAGGACTGCGGCGGCTCGAATATCGCGGCTACGACTCGTGCGGCGTGGCCGTCGTGACGGCCGACGGCCCGCAGCGCGTGCGCAGCGTCGCGCGCGTGGCCGAGCTCGACGAGCAGGTGCGCGAGGCGCACTTCGAAGGCGTGACCGGGATCGCGCATACGCGCTGGGCCACGCACGGCGCGCCCACGGTGAACAATGCGCACCCGATCTTCTCGCGCGACACGCTCGCGATCGTGCACAACGGCATCATCGAGAACTACGAGTCGCTGCGTGAAATGCTGCGCGCGAAGGGCTACGAATTCGTTTCGCAGACCGACACCGAAGTCATCGCGCATCTGATCCACAGCCTGTATCAAGGCGACCTGTTCGCCGCCGTGCGCGCGGCCGTGCAGCAGCTCGCGGGCGCGTATGCGATCGGCGTGGTGCACAAGAGCCAGCCGCATACGGTGGTCGGCGCGCGCGCCGGTTCGCCGCTCGTGGTGGGCTACGGCAAGGGTGAGAATTTCATCGCGTCGGACGGGCTCGCCATTGCGGGCAGCGCCGAGCACATCAGCTATCTGGAAGAAGGCGATGTGTGCGAGATCACGCTGGAAGGCGTGCGCATCGCCGATCGCGCGGGCAACATCGTGACGCGCGAAGTGCGCGACGTGCAGGCCTATGGCGCCTATGGCGGCGCGGTCGATCTCGGCCCGTATCGCCACTACATGCAGAAGGAAATCTTCGAGCAGCCGCGCGCGATCTCCGACACGATTCCGGCCACCGACGCCTTCACGCCCGAACTCTTCGGCGAGAACGCGGGCGAGGTGTTCAAGGGCATCGACAGCATCCTGATTCTCGCGTGCGGCACGAGCTACTACGCGGGCCTCACGGCGAAGTACTGGCTCGAGTCGGTGGCGAAGATCCGCACCGATGTCGAGATCGCGAGCGAATACCGCTATCGCGAGTCGGTGCCGAATCCGCGCGCGCTCGTCGTGACGATCTCGCAGTCTGGCGAAACCGCCGACACGCTCGCCGCGCTCAAGCACGCGCAGTCGCTCGGCATGGCGCACACGCTCGCGGTGTGCAACGTGGCGACGAGCGCGATGGTGCGCCTCACCGCACTCAAGTTCCTCACGCATGCAGGGCGCGAGATCGGCGTGGCGTCGACGAAGGCGTTCACGACGCAGCTCGTCGGCCTCTTCATTCTCGCCGTCACCCTCGGCAAGCTGCGCGGCCATGTGAACGCCGAACAGGAAACCGCGTACCTGAAACTGCTGCGCCACCTGCCGGCCGCGCTCAACGGCGTGCTCGCACTGGAGCCGCAGATCATCGCGTGGTCCGAAGAGTTCGCGCGCAAGGAAAATGCGTTGTTCCTCGGGCGCGGGCTGCATTATCCGATCGCGCTCGAAGGCGCGCTCAAGCTCAAGGAAATCTCGTACATCCACGCCGAGGCGTATCCGGCCGGCGAGCTCAAGCACGGACCGCTCGCGCTCGTGACCGAGGCGATGCCCGTGGTGACGGTGGCGCCCAACGACGCGCTGCTCGAGAAGCTCAAGTCGAACATGCAGGAAGTGCGCGCGCGCGGCGGCCAGCTGTACGTGTTCGCCGATGCCGATACGCACATCACGAGCGAAGACGGCATCCACGTGATCCGCATGCCGGAACACTACGGGCTGCTGTCGCCGATCCTGCACGTCGTGCCGCTGCAACTGCTCGCGTATCACACGGCGTGCGTGCGCGGCACCGATGTGGACAAGCCGCGTAACCTCGCGAAATCGGTGACGGTGGAGTGAGGGTGTTCGCGCGCTGAACGCGCCGGTCGAAAAAGGGGATGCCATCGCGGCATCCCTTTTTTATTGGGCCAATCTATTGGGTCGATCGCAGCAGGAGGTGCTCAGAGGCCGCTCAGGCGGCTGCCGCGGCTCAGTGCGTGGGCTGGGGTGACCAGACGCGCTGCGGCGCCTCTGGGGGCGCGTAACGCGCTCGTCTGGACTGCGCCTGTCCGCCATGGCGAACCTCTGCCGAAACGCCGCTGGACGGTCATAATGTCGCCGTTCGATCAAGGAGACGAAAGTGGCAAACGTGGCGCAATCCCGGCAACCGGGGCAGTCCGGCAGACTCCCCCGCCTGTTCGTGTTTTCCGGTGCGGGGCTGTCTGCGGAAAGCGGCATTTCGACGTTCCGCACCGGCGACGGCATCTGGTCCCACGCGAGCATTGACGAGGTCTGCAATTACCTCACGTGGCGCCGCAACCGGCCCGCGGTGTTCCGTTTCTACAATCAGCGCATCGCCGAATGCGGCGACGCGCGCCCGAACGCCGCCCACGAACGGCTCGCGAAATGGCAGGACGCATGGGGCACGGAGCGCGTGCATCTCGTCACGCAGAACATCGACGACATGCTGGAGCAGGCCGGCGCGCGCCAGGTGACGCATCTGCACGGCGACATGATTTCGCTGCTGTGCACCGACTGCGACTATCGGTTTCCCGTGTCCGGCCGCGCGCTCGATCCGCAGGCGGCCTGTCCGTCGTGTGGGCAGGTGGAGGGCGTGAAGCCCGGCGTGGTGTTCTTCAACGAGGCCGCGCCCGAGTACGAGACGCTCTGGCGCATTCAGGGCGACATGACGCCCGACGATCTCTTCATCGCTGTGGGCACCGCGTTCGAGGTGATCCCGCCCGAGCGGCTTCTGCCGCCTGCGCGTTGCGGGCACTACGCGCGCAATTTCCTCGTCGATCCGGCACCACGGCGCACGGAATGCTTCGGCGTCGTCGAGGCCAAGCCCGCGACCATCGGTTTGCTCGATCTCGAGCCGACGATCGAGCGGATGATGACGGGCGACTAGCCCCCACGCTGTTCCTCACGCGATGCATTGAGCAAGGGCGTGCCTCCTCGGGAGGCACGCCCTTTTTTATTGCGCCTGCGTGCGACACTGGCTTTTTCCTGATCCATTCGTTGCCGTCATGAATATTGCGAAGCAGATCGTCGGTTATCTGAAGCCGCGCTCGCTCGTGCTCGTGAGCGTCGAAACCGGCACGGCCGGTGCGATCGGCGCGATGCTGGCCGACCAGCGCGGAGCGTCGGGTTGTCTCGATCTCGGTTGCGTGGCGCATTCGCAAGCGGCGCTTGCGGCGCTGCCTGGCGTGAGTGCGCAGACGATCGAGCACAACGGACTCGTTAGCGAAGCCTTGGCGCGTGAAGTCGCCGAAGGCGCGCTTGCGCGCAGCGCGGGACGCGCGAGCGTGGCGCTGGCGAGCATCGGCTGGTTCGCCGACGAAGACGACGAGCCAGGTGCAATCGTGACGCATTGCCTGGCGTGGGCATGCATCGAACGCGGCCGCGTGCATAGCGGGGGCGAGACGGTGTGCTTCTCCGGCAGGAGAAGCGAGATCCGCAGATCGATCGCGCGACGCGCGTTGCTCGGCTTGCCGCGATTCGTCGATGGTGTTCTTACGCGCGATTAAAACCGGAGTGGAATGACTTTGCCCGAATGCGCAGCACGCGAGCGCAGCGAGCGTCGCGTATATCCCCATAGTCTTTTCAGTATTTATATTTATAAGTAGTAGCAGTTAACAAGTCCTGGCATTAACTGTGGACAACACGAAAATTGCCTGTCGGCTCATACCGATGCAAAACGGATAGCCATGCGGACAAAGCTTGTACGCGTGGCGAGCGGCTGGGATAACTTTTCAGGCCGCAACACCAGGTGCGTGGTTATCAAGAAGTGGTCCACAGGTCGTTCGCCAGGTCGTCCCCAGGTTGTCCAGAGGTGGGTGTGGATAACCTGGTTCGGCGCGGCGCAATCCAGCGTTATCCACACGAAAAAAAATGGCGTCGCTCGAAAGCGACGCCATTTGTCGAAACGGTGCGGAGCGCGATATCAACGCCGGGAAATCATGGCGCGTTTTTACGCCGTTTCGGCAGGTTGCGCAGCGGCGCGCTGCTTCGCGAGCATGCGCGCTTGCCAGGCCGGCAGCAGTTGGCAGGCGAGCAGGCCGGCGAGCATGAGCGCGCAGCCCACGAGTGCGCGCGGCGTGAGCGTTTCGCCGAGTGCGGCCCAGCCCGCGAGCGCGGCGAACACGCCTTCCATGCTGAAGATCACGGCGGCGTGCGCGGGCGCGGCGTCGCGCTGCGCGACGACCTGCAGCGTATAACCGATGCCCACCGAGAGCGCGCCGCCATACAGGATGGTGGGCGCGGCGCGCACGATGTCGGCCGCGCGCAGCGGTTCGCACGCGAGCCCGATCGCGAGGCACACCACGCCGCAGGCGACGAACTGCGCGATCGAAAGCGCGAGCGGATCGTGGCGTGGCGCGTAGTGGCCCACGAGCATGACCTGGATCGAGATCACGAGCGCGCAGCCGAGCTGATACCAGTCGCCGTACATCACCGAGAAGTGCTCGTTGATGCTGAGGAAGTAGAGCCCAACCGCAGCGAGCGCGGCGCCGAGCCATGTGCCGATGCCCGTGCGATGGCGCAGCAGCACGCCGAGCATCGGCACGATCACGACATAGAGCGAACTGATGAAGCCGGCATTGGCGATCTTTGTGTAGCTGAGCCCGATCTGCTGAAGCGAGATGGCAACGGCCAGCACGAGGCCGAGCACGGTCCCCGAGCGCAGCAGCGCGCCGTTGAACAGCGCCGGGGCCGCCGCCTTGCCGCTGTCTGCGGCGCCGCGCCGGCCGGTGTGGCGGCGTGCGAGCAGAAAGACCGAAACGACGCCGGCGCCGAGCAGGAAGCGCAGGCCGGTGAACAGGAACGGGCCGATGGCGTCGAGGCTCAGGCGCTGGGCGACGAACGCCGAGCCCCAGATGAGGGCGGCGGTCAGCATCAGCAGATTGGCGCGCAGGTGGCGGCGGGAGGCGGATTGCAAGCGGAGATCTCTTTTCGCGGGGAACGGGCGCGACAGCGTTTTCGACGGTTGGCGCGCGCGGCGCGCGGTGTCCCGCCTGGTGTCCTGTTGCGCAAGGGGCGCGGTGCCCCGTTTTTCGCGATTGCATCTGACTCGGGAGGTAATCTGGCCCGAATTCGTTCGGGGCAGGCCGATTCAGCGTATTACGTGAAAAAACAACGAACTTCCGGAAAACGGACGCGTAAATGCCGATCGTATCCGAATTGAAAGGGAATTGTCTCCCGGAAAATACACCCGGCCATTAGCGGATGACAAACGCCCTACGCTGCGTAATACTGCTTCGCGCGAAACGCCCGCCCAGATCGGCAAGCGGATCGTTTCGCGGTTTCACGCTGTTCTAATTCACAACGTGCCGGTCATTATTTGTCAGGTTTGGGGAACAACAGATGAAAAAGATTCTCGCCTCGCTCATCGCAGCATCGTTCGCACTGGTCACGGCTTCGGCATTCGCACAAGACGCTTCGGCTCCCGCAGCAACCGCACCGGCAGCCAGCGCGCCCGCAAAGGCCAAGAAGCAGCACAAGCAACTCAAGCACCACGGCAAGCGTGCCGCTGTGTCGGAAGGCGCATCGGCCGCCGGTACGGCAGACAAGGGCCAGGCAAACTAAAGCGCCCTTCAGTCGTAAAAAAGCCAGAGCATCTGCTCTGGCTTTTTTTGCGCGTTCGCTGCGGATGAGCGCTCAGGAAGCGTCGCGTGCGAGGCCGGCTTCCAGCAATTCCGTGAGCAGACCGCTCACGCCGCCCGGGTGACCCTCGGCGCGCGCCTTCAGCTTCTCGACGAGATCGGCGTTGAGCTTGCACGCGAAGGGCACGAGCCCTTGCGCCTGGTCCAGCTTGCGCTGTTCGCGACGGTCCAGCGCCGGTTGCGCCGAACCTTTGCCGAAACGGTCGGGCCCGTTCTTGTGCGTCGCTTGCATCAGTTTCAGCGCCTTGTTCTTCTCAAGGTCGGTTTTCTTCATGGCCATATGTCGTGCTCCGGTGTTGGGCGGTGGCGCGCATTGTACGCAAACCCCCGCGTGCGTCCATCGCGGCGACTGGCCTCCTGGACGTCTTTCAGCCGCATCGAGTACCCGTGAATACCACTACGCGCCGTCGCCGCGGTCCGGCCCCTCATGGCCGTTGTGGCGCTCGTGTCCGTTATGTGCCGCGTGCGCTTCGTCCGTGGGGCGCGTGAGGCCGTCGATCAGCGTGCGCATGCGCTGCCAGTGCGAGCCTTCCCAGAACACCCGCTGGCAGACGTCGCAGGTCACGAAGCGCGTCTGCCGGTCGTAGACGCCGGCGGGCACGCGCTCGCGCACCGCGGCGCGCTCGATCGGCCGCAGCGGCGCGTTGCACATGAGGCAGAGCCGGAACGGCCGCGCGCTCGACGCGAGGTCGAGCCGCTCGAAAATCTCGTGGACCTGGGCGCGCGGCTTGAGCGCGCGCACGTAGCAGCCGTGCGTGATGCTGCGCCGCTTGAGCAGCTCGCGGTCGCGCGTGAGGACGATGCGGTGTTCGGCGGAGGCGAGCGCCTCGATCTCGTCGTCGGGGAAGTGGTTGTCGTAGAGCGTATCGAAACCGGCCAGCCGCAGCAGTTGTGCGAGGCCGCCCAGATGCGCGTCGGCGACGAAGCGCAGTTCGCGCAGCGGTGCGTCGCGCACGCGCAGCAGCGGCCGGATGTCGAGCGCCTCGAACTTCGGGTAGACGGCCACGCGGTCACCGTCTGCGAGCGGATGGTCGAAACCCACCGATTCGCCATTCACGAGGATCAGCTCGACCTCCGTATGCGGCACGCCGAGCGCTTCGATCATGTGTTTCGCCGTGGCGTTGCGCGCGCAGGCGCAACTGAACGCACGCCGGCGCAGCGGCCGCGCAAGAAAGTCGTTCAGCTCCTCGTAAAAGCGGAAGGTGGCGGTGACCATGCAAAGCAGTATCGCACCGGCTGCCTGGGCGCGCGCGCGTTCGCGCGGCGTGAGAGCCCGCCTGCAGCGTGGCCCGCCTTGTGCTGTACTGCACCTTTGCCGCGGGTTTCCCCTCGTTTTTCATGGAAGGAGCAGCGATGGACATCGGATTTATCGGTCTTGGCGAAATGGGCGGCGCGATGGTCGGCAATCTGCTGAAGGCGGGCCACTCGGTGCGCGTGTGGAACCGCACGGCCGCGAAGGCGCAGGCGCTGGCCGACGCGGGCGCGCGCATCGTCGGAACGCCGGGCGAGGCATTTGCCGGCGACGCCGCGTTCTCGATGCTCGCCGACGACGCCGCGCTGCGCGAGGTCATCGACGCGACGCTGCTCGATCACGCGCCACAGGGCCTCGTGCACGTGAACATGGCGACCATTTCCGTCGCGCTGGCCGAAGCGCTTGCGCAGGCCCATGCCGGGCGTGGCCTGCACTACGTGGCGGCGCCGGTGCTCGGGCGCCCGGACGCCGCGCAGGCGGCGAAGCTCACGATCATGGCGGCAGGGGCGGCCGAGGCGATCGACCGCGTGCAGCCGCTGTTCGACGTGATCGGCCAGAAAACGTGGCGCGTCGGCGCCGTGCCGCAGCAGGCGAACGTGATGAAACTTGCCGCGAACTTCATGCTGGCTGCGGCCGTCGAGTCGCTCGGCGAGGCCGCGGCGCTGCTCGACGGCTACGGCGTCGCGATGCGCGACTTCCTCGACGTCGTGACGGGCGGCCCGCTTCCGGGCCCGGTGTATGCAGGCTACGGCGGCATGATCGCGCAGCGGCGCTACGAACCCGCGCTCTTCAAGGCGCGCCTCGGCCTGAAGGACGTGCGGCTCGCGCTGGCCGCGGCCGACGCCGCCGCGACGCCGATGCCGCTCGCGAGCGTGCTGCGCGACAGCCTGCTCGAAGCCGTCGCCCACGGCGACGGCGACTCCGATTTCGCCGTGCTTGGCAAGGTGGCCGCGCGGCGCGCGGGCCGCGCCTGACGAGTCTGCGTGAAATGAAGGGGCGCAATGAGGCGCGGCGAACGTTCGGGGGCGTTTTGCGATCAAAATCTTCAGACGACCGCGCGGTGACGCACAAAGACCCGGCGTGCGGCTGAGCACAATGTGACGCATCTCGATGGATGGCGGCCGGGTTGGCGGCGCCGCCCGCGATGTGGGGACGGGGAACCGATGACGACGACAGGGCACGCACCGGATCCAACGGGAGATCCGGCTGTGAGGCCATTTTCAGGGTAGGAGAACGGCGGATGGAGACGCGCATCCTGATCGCCGATAACGACGAGAAGTCGCTGGACGGGCTCAGCACCTTGCTGACCGATCTCGGCTACGGCGTATCTGTGGCCCGCACGCTCGACGAGGCACGCGATCTTGCCGCGCGCGGGGCGCCCGACGTGGCGATCGTGGCGCTTTCGCTCGCGCAGGACGAGCCCGGAGCGATCGTGCGGGAATTGCGCGCGGTCGGCGGCGAGCGCGTGCCGCTCCTGATCGCGCTCGCAGGCTGGGGGGAATCGCGCCACCGCGACGAGGCGCTTGCGGCGGGCTTCGACGTGCATCTCGTGCGGCCTGTGGGGCTCGATCAGCTGGTGTTCATCCTGTCGATGACAGGGTAATGACGAACGTGTTGTTGCTGCGCAACATTCAGGGTGCGCACTACTTTACATGTTGCATTGCATCACGCTAGTCGATATACTGCTTCTTGTCTCCTCCATGTCTCCTCTGATATGGATTCAGCCCGCCAAACATTGGCGGGCTTTTTTTCGTCTGCAGGTTTTGCATTGGCGCAAGGCGAGGACGAAGGGCGTAAAAAAACCGGCTCAGCGAGCCGGTTTTTTGTTTGCGCGGCGAGTCTCGCTGCCTCAGGCATGCAGGCCGGTATTCTCAGCCGCGCCAATCGCGAGATTCATGCACTGGATCGCCGCGCCCGAGGCGCCCTTGCCCAGGTTGTCGAGGCGCGCGACGGTGACGAACTGCTCGTCGTTGCCGAACACGAACAGATCGACACGGTTCGTGTCGTTGTTCGCCTGAACGTCGAACATGCCGGCGTCGAGGTTTTCATCGGCGTTGAACGGCGCCACGCGCACGAACGCCTCGCCCGCGTAGTACTCGGCGAAGAGCGCCTGCAGGTCCTGCGGCTTGGCGCCGCGCGTGAGCTGCTTCGGCGAAAAATAGGTCGTGACCGCGAGGCCCTTGTAGAACGGCCCGACGATCGGCGTGAACACCGGCGCCGACTTCAGGCCGCCGTGCACCGCCATTTCCGGCAAATGCTTGTGCGTGAGGCCGAGCGCGTACGGGCGCGGGCTCGCGAGCTTCGCGTTGCCGCCCGCTTCGTACTCCGCAATCATCTTCTTGCCGCCGCCGCTGTAGCCCGTGAGCGAGTAGCTGTGCGCGGCGAAATCCGGCGCAACGAGGCCCGCTTCGACGAGCGGACGCATGGCAAGAATGAACGCCGATGCGTGACAGCCGGGCACGGCGATGCGCTTCGACTGGCGCACCTTGTCGCGTTGGGCTTTGGTCAGCTCGGGCAGGCCGTAGGCCCAGTCGGCCTGGGTGCGGAAGGCCGTGCTCGCGTCGATCAGCACGGTGCGATCGTTTTCGACGAGCGAGGCCGACTCGCGCGAGGCCACGTCGGGCAGGCACAGGAACGTCACGTCCGAAGTGTTGATGAGACGGCGGCGTTCTTCGACGTCCTTGCGCTTCGCATCGTCGATACGCAGGATCTCGACGTCGGTGCGCGGCGACAGGTATTCAAAAATCTTCAGGCCGGTCGTGCCTTCCTGTCCGTCGACAAAAACTTTCGTGCTCATCTCAGTCTCTCTGAACGCAGGGGATTGGGGGGCGCCATCACCCAAGGCGGTGCTGGAACGGTATTTTAAGACGTCATGCGGACGCGCGTGTGAACGCGTCCGGAAAAAAATCGGGGCTTACCCGTAAGCGCTCAGACACTCGCCGTGCGCAACCGCTCCCGCTCAGCGGCCGTACGTCACGGTGATCTGCGCGCTTCCAAGCGTCGAGCCGCTGATCTCGCGATCGAACAGCGCTGCCGGGCGGCCTTGTGCGAGCGGGAGCGTCTCGACGTTCAGCGCGTACACGGTGACGACGTAGCGATGGGGATTGCCCGGCGGCGGGCACGGGCCTCCATAGCCGTCGATGTTGAAGTCGTTGCGCGCCTCGATCGCGCCGAGCTTGCGCAGCGCGCCCGTGGCGCTGGCGTTCTCCGGCAGGCTCGTCACGCGTGCTGGAATATTCGCGACGGCCCAGTGCCACCAGCCACGTCCCGGCGCGTCGCGATCGAAGATCGTAATGGCAAAACTGCGCGTAGCGGCAGGAGCATTGCGCCAGGTCAAACTGGGTGACTGGTTCGGTCCATTGCAGCCCGCATCGTTGAAGACCTGGCGCGGGCCGATTTTTCCGCCGTCACTGAAATCGGCGCTCGATACCGCGAATTTTTCGCCTGCGCAGGCCAGGCTGGTTGTCGCCACAACACTGGCCATCGCCAAGGCCGCGCATAGGGATGCACGGCGGGATGCACGGCGCATGCAAGCTGGCTCAAAGTCATAGGGAGTACGCATCAGCGAGTTCTCCTGCATGTTTGTGAAATTCGGGACACGTTGTCCTGAAGGAAAGTTTGGAATTGTTCCCTGGTCCGAATTTGATCCAATATAGCGGTATAAGCGAGCGAGCTTTCGCCTGCGCGCGTAGCAAGCCGTGCAGGAGGATTCCGCTATAGTTGTAGATTCTCCTGCTCGGGCAACTGGCGCGTCGGAGGCCGGAAACAAGAAGCAATATGTGAACTGGCCGCGCGGGAGAAATAAGCAGGTTTGCCTACACGGAGGGCTAATGCAGCAACCAATCAGGGTCGTAGTCGCCGACGATCATCCGGTGATCTTGTTTGGTGCGGAACATGCACTGCTCAACTTTCCCGGCATCCAGGTCGTTGGCCGCGCCCGCCAGTCCACCGAACTCGTCAAGGCGTTGCAAACCGGTCCCTGCGACGTGCTGGTGACCGACCTTGCCATGCCGGGCGGCCAGTACGGCGACGGATTGCCGCTCATCGGCTACCTGCGGCGCAACTTCCCGAACGTTCCCATCGTCGTCCTCACGATGCTCGAAAATCCCGCGCTGCTCAAACGCCTCGGCGAACTCGGCGTGTTCGCGGTGGTGCACAAATCCGACGACCTGAGCCACATCGGCCTCGCGGTGCAGCATGTGAGCCGCAATCTCGAATATATGAGCCCACAGGTGAAGACTGCGCTCGATCAATTGCGCATCAATAGCGGCGGGAAAACCGATGAAGTCATTCTCTCAAAGCGAGAACTCGAAGTCGTGCGGCTCTTTGTTTCGGGCATGACGATTAAAGAAATATCCGAGAAGCTGAACCGCAGTATTAAGACAATTAGTACTCAGAAGAACACGGCGATGCGCAAGCTCGGACTCGATCGAGACTCCGAACTGTTCCAGTACGCGCAGAGCAATGGCTTGCTCAATCTTTCCTCGTATACGCCCGATGTGCCCGAAGCGGGCGGCGAGGCAGAAACGGCGCGTTGATCCTGCCGCGCTGCACACGAGCCGCACCCGCTTTACACCGCTACGCCAGCCAGAAAAAAAGGCCATCTGCCCAGAGGCAGATGGCCTTTTTGACATGCGCTCGCGCGCGTGCGGCTAGTGCGCTTACTGCGGTGCCGACGTTGCGCCGCCGTGCGCAGCCGACCACTCGGCCGGTGCGTGCAGGAATTTCTCGACTTCGTCGAGCGTCTTCGTTTCGAAGTAGCCCGATTCCTTGGCGACGCGCAGCACGTCCCACCACGTGGCGAGCGCGTGCAGGTCGACGTCGATGTCCTTCAGGACCGAGACGCTTTCCTTGAAGATGTTGTAGTGGAACAGCACGAAGCAGTGGTTCACCTGCGCGCCGGCCGTGCGCAGCGCGTTGATGAAGTTGATCTTGCTGCGGCTGTCGGTGGTCAGGTCTTCGACGAGCAGCACGCGCTGGCCTTCGGTGAGCAGACCCTCGATCTGCGCGTTGCGGCCGAAACCCTTCGGCTTCTTGCGCACGTACTGCATGGGCACCATCAGGCGGTCGGAGAGCCATGCCGCGAACGGGATGCCCGCGGTTTCGCCGCCGGCCACGGCGTCGATCTGCTCGTAGCCGACGTCGCGCAGGATCGTGGCTTCGGCCATTTCCATCAGGCCGCGGCGCACGCGCGGATACGAGATCAGCTTGCGGCAGTCGATGTAGACCGGGCTCGCCCAGCCGGAAGTGAAGATGAAGGGCTTTTCGGCGTTGAAGTGCACGGCCTTCACTTCGAGCAGCATTTTCGCGGTTGCGTCCGAGATCGTCTGGCGATCGTAGCCTGTCATGGGCGAATCCTTGGATATGAGTGCGGGAGGAGGGTGGGCGCGTGGCCCGGTGGCGCTGGCACGGCGGGCGCGAAGCGTGGCTTCGGCGCCTGCGGTGCGCGGCCCGAAAGGCGTGGATCGTCTGACCTTGCTCACTGCATGGGTCAAGGCGACTCGCCCGGTCCGGACGGCTTCTCTTGCGCGCGTAGGCCGGTATTTTACCCGACTTGACGATCGCCGACGAGTCGCACGGGCAAGCGCCGGCAGCGATGTGGGGCGCGAACGCCGGCGGCGCTGCGCTACGCGCGGTCGGCGTCGCGGTTGTGACGGCCCGGCCCCGCCTTTACACTCACGCCGGTTTGCGCTCCCCATGCGCGCACGTTTCCCAGGATTGCCCCTATGACCGCCGTTTCTACCAACCCGGCCGCCGCCACGCGCGGCCACGCCATGCGTGCGCTAGTCGCCTCGGTGCTCGGCTACGCCATGGACGGCTTCGATCTGCTGATGCTCGGCTTCATGCTGCCCGCGATCAGCGCCGATCTGCATCTGTCCGGTGCGCAGGCGGGCGCGCTCGTCACCTGGACGCTCGTCGGCGCGGTGGCGGGCGGTATCGGGTTCGGGCTGTTGAGCGATCGCTACGGCCGCGTGCGCGTGCTCACGTGGACCATTCTGCTGTTCGCCGTCTTCACCGGCATGTGCGCGCTGGCGCGCGGCTACGGCGACCTGCTCGTCTATCGCACGATCGCGGGCATCGGGCTGGGCGGCGAGTTCGGCATCGGCATGACGCTCGTTGCCGAGGCGTGGCCCGCGCAGCTGCGCGCGCGGGCGTCGTCGTATGTCGGGCTCGGCTGGCAGCTCGGCGTGCTGGCCGCGGCGCTGCTCACGCCGCTGCTGCTCCCGCCGATCGGCTGGCGCGGCATGTTCGCCATCGGGCTGCTGCCGGCGGTCGTCTCGTTCGTGGTGCGGCGGCGCGTGGAGGAGCCCGAGCTTTTCGTCGCGCATGCGCGGCGCATGGCCGCTGCCGCCAGGGCCGAGCGCCCCCGCGCGCTGCGCATGCTCGTGGCCGATGCGCGTACCGCGCGCGCGAGCCTCGGCGTGGCCGTGCTCTGCTCGGTGCAGAACTTCGGCTATTACGGGCTGATGATCTGGTTGCCCGCGTATCTTTCGAAGTCCTTCGGCTATTCGCTCACGAAGTCGGGGGTGTGGACTGCCGCGACGGTTGCCGGCATGGCGCTCGGCATCTGGCTGTTCGGCATCGCGGCCGACCGGTTCGGCCGCCGGCCCGCGTTTCTGTTCTATCAGGCGGGCGCCGTAGTCATGGTGTTCGTCTATGCGCAGCTTTCCTCGCCGTTCGCGCTGTTGATCGGCGGCGCGGCAATGGGCGTGTTCGTCAACGGCATGATCGGCGGCTACGGCGCGCTCATCTCCGAGCTGTATCCCACCGCGGCACGCGCCACCGCGCAGAACGTGCTGTTCAACATCGGCCGCGCCGTGGGCGGCTTCGGGCCGCTCGCCGTGGGGGCGCTGGCCGCGCGCTATTCCTTCACGGCGGCGCTCGGCATGCTCGCCGCCATCTACGTGCTCGACATCCTCGCGACCCTCTTCCTGATTCCCGAACGCCGCGGCGCGGCGCTCGAATAAGCAACGCGCATCGGTCAGACGAAAGCGCCGCCGCACGAACCCACACTATCGGCTGCGCGAATTCCCGGTATCAGTCTTTGACCCACGTGGACGCGAACGGCGCCAGGTGTACACTAATCGGCCCTGCTGGAACGCTCGTGCCGTGCGAACCGGCGGGCCTACGACCATAAAAGATTCTCTCTCTCACGTCTCTCACGTCCAGGCAGGCCTGAAAATGGATGAACAACTGAAGCAAAGCGCGCTCGCGTATCACCAGAATCCGAGGCCCGGCAAGATCTCGGTCACACCGACCAAACCGCTCTCGAACCAGCTCGATCTTTCGCTCGCTTATTCGCCCGGCGTTGCGGCTGCATGCATGGCGATTCACGAAGAACCGCTCGATGCACAGAAGTACACCTCGCGCGCCAACCTCGTCGGCGTCGTGACGAACGGCACGGCCGTGCTCGGCCTCGGCAATATCGGCCCGCTCGCGGCCAAGCCGGTGATGGAAGGCAAGGGCTGCCTTTTCAAGAAGTTCGCCGGCATCGACGTGTTCGACATCGAACTCGACGAAACCGACCCGGACAAGCTCGTCGAAGCCATCGCAATGCTCGAGCCCACGCTCGGCGGCATCAACCTCGAAGACATCAAGGCGCCCGAGTGCTTCTACATTGAGAAGAAGCTGCGCGAGCGCATGAAGATTCCGGTCTTCCACGACGATCAGCACGGCACGGCCATCATCGCTTCAGCGGCGATTCTCAACGGCCTGAAAGTGGTCGAGAAGAAACTCGATGAAGTGAAACTCGTGTGCTCGGGTGCGGGCGCAGCGGCGATCGCGTGTCTGGACCTGCTCGTGAAGCTCGGTCTGAAGAAAGAGAACATCCTCGTCACCGACTCGAAGGGTGTGATCTACGAAGGCCGCGGCAATCTCGATCCGTCGAAGGCGCGTTACGCCGCCAACACCGAAGCGCGCACGCTCGGCGACGCGATCAAGGCCGCCGACGTATTCCTCGGCTGCTCGAGCGCCGGCGTGCTCAAGGCCGAGATGGTCAAGGAGATGGGCGACAAGCCGCTGATCCTCGCACTCGCGAACCCGGAGCCGGAAATCCGCCCGGAAGAAGCGAAGAAGGTGCGCCCGGACGCGATCATCGCCACGGGCCGTTCGGACTATCCGAACCAGGTCAACAACGTGCTGTGCTTCCCGTTCATCTTCCGCGGCGCGCTGGACGTGGGCGCGACGACCATCACGGAAGAGATGAAGCTCGCGTGCGTGCGCGCGATCGCGGAGCTGGCCGAGGAAACCGATCAGGGCGACGAAGTGGCGAAGGCCTATGAAGGCCACACGCTCGAATTCGGCCCGGAGTACCTGATTCCGAAGCCTTTCGACCCGCGCCTCATCATCAAGATCGCGCCGGCCGTGGCGCAGGCCGCGATGGACTCGGGCGTGGCCACGCGTCCGATCCAGGACATGGATGCCTACCGCGAGCAGCTCGGCGCGACGGTCTACCGCTCGGGCATGGTGATGCGTCCGGTGTTCGCGGCGGCGAAGGCCAACTGCGCGCGCATCGTGTTCGCCGAAGGCGAAGACGAGCGCGTGCTGCGCGCCGCGCAGTTCGTGCTCAACGAGAAGATCGCCAGGCCGATCATCGTGGGCCGCCCATCGGTCGTGGAAATGCGCCTGAAGAAGATGGGCTCGAAGCTGCGTCCGGGCACCGACTTCGAGATCGTCGATCCCGAAGACGATCCGCGCTTCCAGAAGAGCTGGCAGGCGTACCACGAACTGGGCGCGCGTCAGGGCATCACGCCCGACGTGGCGAAGGCTTCGGTGCGCAAGTTCAACACGCTGATCGGCGCGATCCTCGTGCACCTCGGCGACGCCGACGGCATGATCTGCGGCCTGCTCAACAGCTTCGACTACCACCTCAAGTTCGTCGATCAGGTGTTCGGCAAGGCGAAGGAAGCCGAGAACTACGCCGCGATGAACCTGCTGATGCTGCCGGGCCGCAACATCTTCATCAGCGACACCTACGTGAACGAAGTGCCGAGCGCCGAGCAGCTCGCCGACATGACGATCCTCGCCGCGCGCGAAATCGAGAAGTTCGGCATTACGCCGAAGGTCGCGCTGCTGTCGTCGTCGAACTTCGGCAGCGTGCGTTCGTCGACGTCGCAGCGCATGCAGGCCGCGCGCGAGCTGATCGCCGTGCGCGATCCGCAGCTCGAAGTGGACGGCGAAATGCACGGCGACGCGGCGCTCTCCGAGCTGATCCGCAAGCAGTCGTTCCCGGGCACGACGCTCACGGGCGAAGCGAACCTGCTGATCATGCCGAACGTGGAGGCGGCCAACATCGCCTACAACCTGCTGAAGGTGATCGGCGGCGAAGGCGTGACGGTCGGCCCGTTCCTGCTCGGCGCGTCGAAGCCGGTGCACATCCTCACGCCGGCGGCCACCGTGCGACGCATCATCAACATGACGGCGGTGGCTTCGGCCAACGCGAACGTGGCGAAGGCGGCGGCGAAGTAAATCGCGTCGGCGTGAATCGCCTGATGTGAAAAGGGCGCTCCGTGTTGCACGGAGCGCCCTTTGCTTTTACCGCCTCGAATCAGGCGAGCGTCAAGCCGCGTGCCGCGCCGCACCGTTTTCCGGCGAGCGCCACTTCGCGAGCAACGTGGCCCACTTCGCGCGCGCGGCCTTGAGGTTGTTCTCCTTGATATGGCCGTAACCGCGAATCGCGTCGGGCAGGTTCGCGAGTTCCAGCGCGAGCGGCAGATTCGCTTCGCTCAAACCGCCGATCACCTCGCGCATCAGCGTTTCATACTCGCCGATCAATGCGCGTTCGTGACGGCGTTCCTCGGTGCGGCCGAACGGGTCGAGCGCCGTGCCGCGCAGGAACCTGAACTTCGCGAGCATGCGCATGGCCGTGAGCATGCGCGGGCCATACTGCTTCTTCACGAGCTGGCCTTTGTCGTCATGCTTCGCGAACGAGGGCGGCGCGAGATGGAAGTTCACCGTCCAGTCGCCTTCGAAGCTCGCCTTGATCTTCTCGATGAACGCCGGGTCCGCGTAGAGGCGCGCGACCTCGTACTCGTCCTTGTACGCCATCAGCTTGTGCAGATTCTTGGCCACCGCTTCGGTGAGCGGAGACTGGCCGTCCACATGCTCGAGCTTCGCTTCGGCCTGGCGCACGCTTTCGACGAACGCGCGATAACGCCGCGCGTATGCCGCGCTCTGATACGCGGCGAGATACTGCGCGCGCTTTTCGATCAGCGTGTCGAGCGCCCTGGGCGTGTGCAGCGAGACGATCTTCGCGCCGGCCGCGTCGGCGTTCTGCTCGGCCATCGGCTTCTTCACGAGCTGATCCACGGCGGCGCGATCGTGCGCCACGCGGCGGCCCCATTCGAATGCCGCAAGATTCTTCTCGACCTGCACCGCGTTCAACTCGATCGCGCGCGCGAGCGACTCGTGCGTGAGCGGCAACCAGCCCTTTTGCCACGCGTAGCCGAGCACGAACGGGTTCGTGTAGATCGCGTCGCCGAGCAGCGCGAGCGCGTAGCGGTTCGCATCGACGGTCGCGACGTGGTCCGTGCCCGCTGCGGCGCGCACATCGGCTTCGGTGTTGGAGCCCGGGAACTGCCACTGCGGATTCTTGATGAACTCGGCAGTCGGCGTGGGCGCGCTGTTGAGCACCACGTGCGTCATGCCCTCCTGCATGCGCGAGATGCAGTCGTCGCCGGCCGTCACGATGGCGTCGCAGCCGATCACGAGGTTCGCCTCGCCCATGGCGATGCGCGTGGCGTGGATGTCGCCGGGGCGGTTGGCGATCTGTACGTGGCTCATCACCGCGCCGCCCTTTTGCGCGAGGCCGGTCACGTCGAGCACGGTCACGCCCTTGGATTCGAGGTGCGCGGCCATGCCGAGCAGCGCGCCGATCGTCACCACGCCGGTGCCGCCCACGCCCGTCACGAGCACACCGTAGGGGCGGTCGATGGCGGGCACGTCGGGCGTCGGGACGGTCGGCATCGCTTCGTTCGCGACGCTGCTCGTCTTCGGCTTGCGTAGCTGGCCGCCTTCCACCGTCACGAAACTCGGGCAGAAGCCCTTCAGGCACGAGAAGTCCTTGTTGCAGGTGGACTGGTTGATCTGACGCTTCGTGCCGTACTCCGTATCGAGCGGCTCGACGCTCAGGCAGTTCGACTGCACCGAGCAATCGCCGCAGCCTTCGCACACGGCCTCGTTGATGACGACGCGCTTCGCCGGGTCGGGATAGGTGCCGCGCTTGCGGCGGCGGCGCTTTTCGGTGGCGCAGGTCTGGTCGTAGATCAGGATCGTCGTGCCGGGAACCTCGCGCAGTTCGCGCTGGATCGCATCGAGCTGGTCGCGGTGGTGGATCGTCACGCCCGGCGCGAGCTTAGTGGCGGGTTCACCTTCGTACTTTTCGGGTTCGTCGGTGACGATCACGATCTTCGCCGCGCCTTCGGCGGCGACCTGATGCGTGATCTGCGGCACGGTGAGCGTGCCGTCGACCGGCTGGCCGCCCGTCATCGCGACCGCATCGTTATAGAGAATCTTGTAGGTGATGTTCGCCTTCGAGGCGATCGCCGCGCGGATGGCGAGCAGGCCCGAGTGGAAATAGGTGCCGTCGCCGAGGTTGGCGAACACGTGCTTGTCGTTCGTGAACGGCGCCTGGCCGACCCACGCCACGCCTTCGCCGCCCATCTGGCTGAAGGTGCTCGTGCTGCGGTCCATCCAGACGGTCATGTAGTGGCAGCCGATGCCGGCCATCGCGCGCGAGCCCTCGGGCACGTTCGTCGACGTGTTGTGCGGGCAGCCCGAGCAGAACCACGGCTTGCGCTCCGCCTGCACGCGCGGCTTCGCGAGCGCCTTTTCCTTGGCCTCGATCACGCTCATGCGCGCGGCGATACGCGCGCGCACGTCCGAGGGCAATTCGAACTTGTCGAGCCGCGTGGAAATGGCTCGCGCAATGATCGCGGGCGACAGCTCGTAGTGCGCGGGCAGCAGCCAGTTGCCCATCGGCACCGACCACTCGCCGCCCGCGCCGTCCTTTTCGTCGAACTTGCCGTACACGCGCGGACGCTGTGCGTCGGGCCAGTTGTACAGCTCTTCCTTGATCGCGTATTCGAGAATCTGGCGCTTTTCCTCGACCACGAGAATCTCTTCGAGGCCGCGTGCAAACGCGTGCGCGCCCTGCGCTTCGAGCGGCCACACGCAGCCGACCTTGTAGAGCCGGACACCGATGCGCGAGCAGGTTTCGTCGTCGAGGCCGAGGTCGGTGAGCGCCTGGCGCACGTCCAGATACGCCTTGCCGCCCGTGATGATGCCAAAGCGCGCATGCGGCGAATCGATCTCGATGCGGTCGAGCTTGTTGGCGCGCACGTAGGCGAGCCCCGCGTACCACTTATAGTCGAGCAGACGCGCTTCCTGCACGAGCGGCGGATCGGGCCAGCGAATGTTCAGGCCGCCCTCGGGCATCGCGAAGTCTTCGGGGAGGATGATGTTCGTGCGATGCGGGTCGAGTTCGACCGATGCCGACGATTCCACCACATCGGTCACGCATTTCATCGCGACCCAGAGGCCCGAGTAGCGGCTCATCGCCCAGCCGTGCAGGCCGAAGTCGAGATATTCCTGCACGTTCGAGGGGAACAGCACGGGCAGGCCGCAGGCCTTGAAGACGTGCTCCGACTGGTGCGCGAGCGTGGACGACTTGGCCGCATGGTCGTCGCCGGCAAGCACGAGCACGCCGCCGTGCGGCGACGAGCCGGCGGAATTGCCGTGCTTGAACACGTCGCCGCTGCGGTCGACGCCCGGTCCCTTGCCGTACCACATCGAAAACACGCCGTCGTATTTCGCGGACGGGTACAGGTTCACCTGCTGCGAGCCCCACACGGCGGTCGCGGCGAGGTCTTCGTTCACGCCTGGCTGAAAAACGATCTGATGTGCGGCGAGATGCTGCTTCGCCTTCCAGAGGGACTGATCGAGGCCACCGAGCGGCGAGCCACGATAGCCGGAGATGAACCCCGCGGTATTGAGACCGGCGGCCTTGTCGCGCTCCTGCTGCAGCATCGGCAGGCGGACCAGCGCCTGGATGCCGCTCATGTACGCGCGGCCGCGTTCGAGGGTGTATTTATCGTCGAGCGTGACGGAAGCGAGTGCGGCTTCGAGCGAAGCGCGCTGACCTGCGTCTAGCGGGGCATTCATTATGTGTCTTCCTCCATCCAACCAATCCGTTGTGGGATCGCCAGAACTGCAGGGCCTCGGCATCTTGTGAATGCTCTGGCCGGGGTCGCCATATTGGCTTCTTTCTTTCGATAGTAGCACTCGGATAAACCCGCCGCTTCGAGGCTCCGAGCGCCGCGCCGCACTGCGTTGCAGGTTTCGGGCCTGTGGCGCCGTGTCGCGCAAACGGCCTGAAACCCCCGTGTAATAACGGATGTATCGAATTCCTCAGAGGAGTAACAACGTGTAAAACTTGCACTACCTGGGAACCGGACTTGAATATCCTGTCTAACTCCCTCATCTGTGCGAACCGCGCAGCTTCCCTGGCTGTTAACAGTTATTAAAAGGGGCACTACTGCAACAGGCAGTCTAAAAAAGGAGTCCAGCATGAATAATCGACATATCCAGACCTTCCTGACGGTCTCGGCTGCGTTCTTTGCCATGAGCGCGCCACTGCATTCGAACGCCAGCACGAAGAGCGGCGAGAGTGCGACGACTCGATGCGCCCAGTACACGCTGAGCATGAAGGCTGATACGAACGCCATGCCGGCCACGAAGGCCGAACGCAAATCCTGATGCCGCGCTGATCCGCGCAGCATTCCATTCACCGAATCCGGCGCCGGGGTGTGCGGCGGCGGATTCAAAAGTCAAAAAGGGCGAAGATCGTGCGATCTTCGCCCTTTTTGTTTGTCATTGGCCGAATTTATCGGCGCGAGTGCGTCATGCCTTGTCCTGCACCACGCCGCGGCGGATCTGGTCGAGTTCGATCGATTCGAACAGCGCCTTGAAGTTGCCCTCGCCGAAGCCCTGGTTGCCCTTGCGCTGGATGATCTCGAAGAAGATCGGGCCGATCTGGTTCTCCGTGAAGATCTGCAGCAGCAGGTCTTCGGGCATGCCGTCGATCAGGATCTTGCGCTTCTTGAGTTCTTCGAGCGGCTCGGTGTGGCCCGGAATGCGGCGGTTCACGAGCTCGTAGTATGTGTCGATCGTGTCGAGCAGCGCGATTTCGCTGGCGCGCAGGCCATCCACGGTGCGGTATATGTCGTTCGTGCCGAGCGCGATGTGCTGGATGCCTTCGCCGTGATAGGCGTCGAGGTATTCCTGGATCTGGCCTGCCGTCTCGCCGCCTTCCTCGTTGATCGGGATGCGGATCTTGCCGCAGGGCGAGGTCATCGCCTTCGACTTCACGCCGGTGACCTTGCCTTCGATGTCGAAGTAGCGGATTTCGCGGAAGTTGAAGAGGCGCTCGTAGAACTCGGCCCATTCGTTCATGCGGCCGCGATGGACGTTGTGCGTGAGGTGGTCGATATAGGTGAGACCGTGACCCACCGGGTTCTGTTCGGCGCCCGCGATCGGCTCGAAGTCGACGTCGTAGATGCTGATGTCGCCAATGCTGCCCGGCGCCGCGCCGTTCTTGCCGCGCCAGCGGTCGACGAAATAGATCAGCGAGTCGCCAATGCCCTTGATGGCAGGAATGTTCAGCTCCATCGGGCCGGTCTTGTTGTCGAAGCCCCACGCGCCGAGTTCGAGCGCGTGCTTGTAGGCCTTGGCGGCGTCCTGCACGCGGAAGGCGATCGCGCAGATCGACGGGCCGTGCAGGCGCGCAAAGCGCTGGGCGAACGAATCGGGTTCGCCGTTGACGATGAAGTTGATGTCGCCCTGGCGATACAGCGTCACGTCCTTGTGGCGATGCCGCGCGATGGCCGTGAAGCCCATGCGTTCGAACAGTTTGCCGAGCGCCTTGGGGTCCGGTGCGGTGTATTCGATGAATTCGAAGCCGTCGGTGCCGACGGGGTTCTCCCAGTTGGGGACCTGCATGGTTGTCTCCTGACTGATGTAGATCAGATTTCGTGTTGCACAGTGTAGTCCGCCGTATTGGGAGAAAACTTGCGAGTTGGGTCGCGTTACCGTCGATTTGCGCTATAAACTGCCTTGAATGAATGTTTGAAAGGCAGAAAATGGCAAGCATCGAATTGGACGCAATCGACAGGCGCATCCTGGCGATCCTTCAGGAGAATGGCCGGCTCTCGAACCAGGAGATCGCCGAGCGCGTGAATCTCTCGCCGAGCCCGTGTTTGCGACGCATCCGGCGGCTGGAGGAAAGCGGCGTGATTCGCAGCTACGTGGCGCTGCTCGATGCGCAGAAACTGGGGCTCGACCTGCTCGCCTATGTGAACGTGCGGCTGGAAAAGCGTGGGCCGACCGCGGCCGGGCGCGAAGGGGTGACGCATGCCGAGCTGTTTCGTGTGGCGGTGCAGACCTGGCCTGAGGTGGTGGCCTGCCACGCGATGACGGGTGACATGGACTTCCTGCTGCGTGTGCAGGTGGAGGACATGGCGCACTTCTCGCGCTTCGTACAGGACCAGTTGCTGCACCATCCTTCGGTGATCGACGTGAAATCCAGCTTTTCGCTCGACACGTTCAAGGAAACGACGGCTTTGCCGATCCGCTGACTGCGCGGCGCCGTAACGCAGACGCAAAAAAAGCGGCCGAAGCCGCTTTTTCAATGCATCAGTCTGTCCCGAAGGGCAGGAGTCACGCCGCGACAGCCTGCGGCAGGATCGTTTCCATCAGCTTGCTGGCCTGGCGCGCCTGACGCTTGAGCGCGTAGTCGAACACGGCGGCTTGTTCCTGGAGCATTTCGGCGATGATGCTGCTCTGGTCGGCCGGCTCGAGCGAGAGATAGGCGTCGGCTTCGCCGTAGGCGTACTCGATCTTCATGCCCGACTTCTTCGCGATGTGCATCATCGTCGAGTTGCGCGACAGGCAGTGCATGTAGAGCGTGGTGACGTGCGTGTTGCGGCTGCGGATGGCAGCGCGCTCGAACAGCTTCGAGCCAATGCCCTGGCCGCGCGCGCTTTCCTGCACGGACACGCCGAACTCGGCCGTGCGGCCGTTGCCGTCCGCCGGGAGGTAGGCCAGATGACCGACGCCCACGAGTTGCAGTTGATGGTCGAACACGCCGAACACGGTGTCGCGCGTGAAGTCCATCGAGCGCACGTACTTTTCGATCACGTGGTCCGGCGCGGCCTGGCCGAAGCGCAGCAGACGGTCATCGCTGTCGAGCGAGAGGAAGTGCGCGAGCAGGCGTTCGCGGTCTGCCGAGGTAAGTACTCGCACCATGACGGGCGCATGTCCGGACGTCAGCGGACGAGCGGATGAAATGATCGGCACGTTGGCTTGGGTCGAAAGCGGGTTCATGGTGGGTTCTCCTTAAAATGCATGCCGCATGATGCAGCGCAAAACGCATTCTAGCGGAAACCCTGGGTGCGCTCTAGGGAAAACCCGGAGTGCAAATTTGAGTGTTGCGCCTAATTAATAAAAATATAAGCGCAACCGATTGATTATTAACGTTTATTCGTAGCGGGTCGTTTGACGGGTCAACTGTTGCCCTGACGCATCATGTCGCACTGCAGCAATCTGGCCCGAAAATTTCTACCGTCCGGAGCACCGTCCGGGCGTCCTTCAGGCGCCCTTCAGACCATGATCGACCATGGCGATCACCTGCTCGGCGAAGTCGCGATAGCCCATGCGCCCGCCGGGCTTGAGCCAAGTAAACGTCCAGTTGATCATGCCGAACACCATCATCGTCAGCGCGGTCTGGTTTTCGTTCGTGACCTGGCCCGGATACGCGCGCGCGAGTTGGCGCGTGAAGGCGGCGACCACGTCGCGCTGGCGATTCAGGATGATCTCGCGTTGGGCGTCGACGAGGTATTTGACGTCGTTCAGGAGCGCCACGTGGCGGCTGTGCGAGGTTTCGTATTCGGCGAGAAACGCGCGAATCAGCTCGGCGAAGCTCTCGCGCTCGTCGTGACCGCGCCGCTGGCTCGCGCCTTCCACCTCCGCGATGATCAGCATGAGCCGCTTGGTGTAGCGATCGAGCAGGTCGAAGAGGATCGCTTCCTTGCTCTCGTAATAGTGATAGAGCCGCGCCTTCGAGGTGCCGCTGGCGGCCGCGAGGTCCGACATCGAGGTGCTCGGGTAGCTCGTTTGCGCGAATTTGGCGGCGGCGAGCTCGAGGATCTGGTCGCGTTGGGTTTCGTGGTCGGGCGCTCGGGTGCGTGCCATGGGAGTTCAGCGGGGGAGGGAAAGGTGCGCGGCGGTTTGCGGCAGCGGCGGACGCGCGGCGCGCGCGGCAGCGGCGAGCGGGGCACAGGCGGCGCACATGTCGTCGCGCAGACGCAGTTCTTCGGCCGCGCACAGCTCGCGCAGGCGCCACAGCACGACGGGCTCGCCAACCGTGAAGCCGGCGCCGCCCCGCGTGAGTGCTGCGCCGAGCACGTCGCTGGCGAGCCAGGATGCGCCCGCCGGGCGGTCTTCATGGGCGTCGAGCACGTCGAGGATCATGGCGTCGAGGTCGCTCCACGTGCCGCTGGTGAAGGTGTTGTCGCGCCAGCGGCGCGTCTCGCCGTTGGCGAACTTGGCTTCCTGCCACTCCAGCGCGAGACGCGTGATGCGCAGCACCGAGATCGGCGCGGCGTCGGGCAAGCGCGCCTCGATGCGGGCTGCGGCGTCCGGGCCCGAAATTTCGTCGGCAGTCAGGCGCACTTCGTTCAGGCGCTGCGGGACGTCGCGCAAGCGGTAGCAGACACGCCGCAGCGCGAGCTGGTGGGCGGCGTCGTGCGTGTGCCAGATCACTACGTGGGCGTCGTCGGCTTCGAGCGTACCCAACGCCGCGCAGTCGTCGTGGGCGAGGGTTGGCGGCGCATCGCTCAGGCGCTCCCAGAAGGCGGCGCGTTGCGCCACGCCTGGGTCGCCCGCCACGTCGATGTCGCGCAACGGGCCTACCGTCAGATCATCGCGCAGGGCGATCACGCGGTCAGGACGGCCTGCCGCTTCGAGAGCCTGACGTAGTGCCGTCACGGCCGGCTCGCCGTAAATGAGGTGAATCGTGGTCATCGACAACTCGTTGCGTTCACGCTGAACGCCCTGTAAGCCCGAAAGCACGCAAATAACAAAAGGAGCCGCCCGCGGGTGTCGCAGCGCTGCGCTGCAACACCCGCGGGCGGCCCCTAGTGTAAGCGGATCGCCTGCGGGCCGAAAGCGTGCTGTTGCTCTAACGCCTTAACGTTCGTCGAAACTCACGACCACCCGCTCGCTCACCGGATGGCACTGGCAGGTGAGCACGAAGCCGTCCTTCACTTCCTGCTCCTCGAGCGTGTAGTTCTTGTCCATCTTCACCTCGCCTTCGAGCACCTTGGCGCGGCAAGTGCAGCACACGCCGCCCTTGCACGCGTAAGGCAGCGCCAGACCCGCCTTCAGGCCGACGTCGAGCAGGCTCACGCCCTCGTACGGCAGGCGCATCTTGCGCTTCTTGCCGTCGATGACGATTTCGAGGTCGGCGGCCGGCGTGTTTTCGGTGATCTCGACGTTCGGCACACCCGCCTGCGGCAGCGGCGAGCCGAAGCGCTCCACGTGCACCTTCTGCGGCGGCACGCCCGCGTCCTTGAACGCGGCTTCGGCGGCGTCCATCATCGGGCCGGGGCCGCAGATGAAGGCTTCGTCGATCTCGTCGGCGGGCAGCAGCGTTTCGAGGAACGCCGCGCACTTGGCCTGATCGAGCACGCCGTTGAAGAGCTCGACGTCCTGCAGGTCGTCCGAAAGCACGTGGTAGAGGCGGAAGCGGCTCATGAAGCGGTTCTTCAGGTCTTCCAGCTCTTCGGCGAACATGATCGCGTCGACGCTGCGGTTGCCGTACACGAGCGTGAACGCGCTGCGCGGCTCCGTTTCGAGCGTCGTCTTGATGATCGCGAGCACGGGCGTGATGCCCGAGCCGCCCGAGAATGCCACGTAATGCTTGCCGTGCTCGGCGTTCAGGTGCGTGAAGAAGCGGCCATCGGGCGTCATCACGTCGATCTCGTGGCCGGGCGCGAGCTGCTCGAACGCGAAGTTCGAGAAACGCCCGCCGCGCACGCGCTTGATGCCGATGCGCAGCTCGCCGTCGCGGTCGTAGTCGGTCACGCCCACGCAGATCGAGTACGAACGGCGCGTTTCCTCACCGTCGATGTGCGTCTTGAGCGTGACGAACTGCCCCTGGGTGAAGCGAAATGCCTCGCGCAGCTCGGGCGGGACTTCGAAAGCGACAGAGACCGCGTCCGCGGTTTCGGGCCGCACTTCGCGGATGCGCAGCGAATGGAATTGCGGAGTGGCCATATCAGTACGGTTTGAAGTAGTCGAAGGGTTCGCGGCAGTCGATGCAGCGGTAGAGCGCCTTGCAAGCGGTCGAGCCGAACTGCGCGAGGCGTTCGGTGTGCTGCGAGCCGCAGTGCGGGCAGGCGGGCGCGGGCAACGGCTTCGGTTTCGCGATGAAGGTGATCGGCTGTTCGGCCGATTGAGGCGCGGAGCCGCAGTTGCCCGTGGGCGGCGCGATGCCATAGGCGCGCAGCTTCTCGCGCGCTTCGTCGGTGATCCAGTCGGTGGTCCACGCGGGCGTCAGGGTCGTCGCGATGCGGTAGGGCGTGAGTGCGGCGGCGTCGAGCGCGTGCGCGACGTCCTCCGCGATCTGCGACATCGCCGGGCAGCCGGAGTAGGTGGGCGTGATGACCACTTCGATCTGGCCGTCGTCGGCGCGGCGCACGTCGCGCAGAATGCCCAGTTCGCGGATCGACACGACCGGAATCTCCGGATCGGGCACCGATTCCAGCACTTCCCAGGCGCGTTCGAGCGCGTGATCTGCCGTTGCTTGCATCGTGACTTCCTCTGTTCCTGCGGGGATGCTTACCAGCGCGCGTCCGGGTGCTGGCGCGCGAGGCTCTGCATCTCGGCGAGCACGAAACCCATGTGCTCCGAGTGCTCGCCGTGCTTGCCGGTCGTGATGTGGAACACCTGCTCTGGCAGCGTAAGCGTGGCTTCTTCGAGCGCGGCTTCCACGTCGGCGCGCCACGCGGCTTCGAACTGCGCCGTTAGAGGTGCGATGCCGGCTTCGGCCACGGCCGTTTCCACGGCGTCGGTGCTGAAGAACTCGCGCGTGTACGGCATCAGCCAGTCGAGTGCTGCCTGGGCGCGGCGGTGCGATTCATCGGTGCCGTCGCCGAAACGGATCAGCCACTCGCGCGCATGGTGCACGTGGTAGCGCGTTTCCTTGATCGAGCGCTCGGCGATCGCGGCCAGTTGCGGGTCGGCGGAGCGCAGCAGCGCGGTCCACAGATGCTCCATCAGCGTGGCGTAGAGGAAGTTGCGCACGATCGTTACGGCGTAGTCGTTGGCCGAATGCGTCGTGCCGGCGAGCGGGCCGAAGTGCGGCAGCTCCGCGAGCGTGTAGTTCGCAAATTCGCGCTCGGCGCGGAAGTAGGCGTAGTCGTCCTCGGTGCGCTCGCGGCCGGTGAGCGCCTTTTCGAGCGTGGCGGCATGCGTGTAGAGCAGGCGCGCCTGACCGATCAGGTCCAGGCTCATGTTGGCGAGCGCGATGTCTTCTTCGAGGATCGGGCCGTGGCCGCACCATTCCGAATTGCGCTGACCGAGGATCAGCGCCGTATCGGCGAGGCGCAGCACGTACGCGAGTTGTTCAGGCGTGGGCGTCGTCATGTTGCGCTCTTACATGTGGTTGACTTCGTCGGGCAGCGTGTAGAACGTCGGGTGGCGATAGATCTTGTCGCCGGCCGGCTCGAAGAGCTCGGCCTTTTCGTTCGGATCCGATGCCGTGATTGCCGACGACGGCACCACCCAGATGCTCACGCCTTCCTGGCGGCGCGTGTAGACGTCGCGCGCCATGCGCAGCGCCATCGAGGCGTCAGAGGCGTGCAGGCTGCCACAGTGCTTGTGGTCGAGGCCCTGCTTGCTGCGCACGAACACTTCCCAGATCGGCCATTCCTTGTTCATCGTGGATCTCCTTCCTTCCTGATTCATGTATGAGGTGTGCTCAAGCGGCGTGCTTTTCGGCGCGCTGACGCTGCTTTTCGGCATGGGCGAGGGCGGCTTCGCGCACCCACGCGCCTTCGTTGTGCGCTTTCACGCGCGTACCGAGACGCTCGCGGTTGCACGGGCCGTCGCCGTTCACGACGCGCCAGAATTCTTCCCAGTCGATCGTGCCGTAGTCGTAGTGGCCGCGCGCTTCGTTCCATTTCAGATCGGCGTCAGGCAGCGTCACGCCCAGCACCTTGGCCTGCTCGACCGTGGCATCGACGAACTTCTGGCGCAGATCGTCGTTCGAGATGCGCTTGATGCCCCATTTGGCCGACTGGTTGCTGTGGACCGAATCGGCGTCGCTCGGGCCGAACATCATCAGCACCGGCCACCACCAGCGGTTCACGGCCTGTTGGACGAGTTCGCGCTGCGCGTCGGTGCCGCTCATCATGGCGAGCAGGGCGTCGAAGCCCTGACGCTGGTGGAACGACTCTTCCTTGCAGATGCGGATCATGGCGCGCGCGTACGGACCGTACGTGCAGCGGCACAGCGGAATCTGGTTCATGATCGCCGCGCCGTCCACGAGCCAGCCGATCACGCCGACATCGGCCCACGTGGGCGTCGGGTAATTGAAGATGCTCGAATACTTGGCGTTGCCGGCGTGCAGGGCGTCGACGAGCTGGTCGCGCGAAACGCCGAGCGTTTCCGCCGCGCTATAGAGATAGAGGCCATGGCCCGCTTCGTCCTGCACCTTGGCGAGCAGGATCGCCTTGCGCTTGAGGCTCGGCGCGCGCGAGATCCAGTTGCCCTCCGGCAGCATGCCGACGATTTCCGAGTGCGCATGCTGCGAGATCTGGCGCACGAGCGTCTTGCGATAGGCTTCGGGCATCCAGTCCTGCGGCTCGATCTTGCCGTCGGCGGCCATGATGGCGTCGAACTGCGCCTGCTCCGGCGAGGTTGCGTCCGCGTCGAGCGGAGCAACGTTGCCGGGGATGTCGAGGGATTGCGTGTACATGGAGACGCTCTCGTCGAAGTTGGGTATGTCGCGCAGTATAAACCAACCGACCGGTCGGTAAATGAATTTTTTGAGGTAGGGCAAAGAAATGTGGACCCACAGCTGAGTTTTAGCGGGGCGGCAGCGGGATTGCCTGGGATTTGTGCGTGGGGCGGCGTGTGCGCGGGCTTTTGCTTGGTTTAGTTTGCTCGACTGTCAGGCGGATGGAAGGCTGTGCATCGGGCCATGGGGCACAATGCGCCTTTGCCTGCACACTCGTTCACGGATGAAGATTTCCTTTGGTCCCCTCGCGGCTGCGGCCGCAATGTTCATTTCACTTGGCGCCGGGTCTCCGGCGTTCGCCGATCAATCCTCGGGCCCCTGGGTTACGAGCTGGGCGACGGCGCTGCAGTCGATTCCCGAGCGCGACGCGCTCCCGGCGCTGTACCGCGCGCCCGAGGTCGCCGGGCGCACCGTTCGGCAAATCGTGTATCCGACGCTGGGCGGCACGGTCGCGCGGGTGCATGTGAGCAACCTCTATGGGCGCACGCCGCTTGTGATCGAGGCAATGGCGATTGCGCCTTCTGCGGGCGGTGCGGTGGCGAGCGAGGCGGGTACGGCGCATGTGACCTTCGGCGGGCGAGCGGCGGTGTCGGTGCCGCCCGGTGCCGCGCTCGACAGCGACCCGGTGCAGATCGATCTGAAGGCGCACGCGCCCTACGCCATCAGTTCCTATATGGGACCTGAGCAAAAGATGGTCGCGTGGCATCGCGTGGCGAGCCAGGTGAATTACGTTTCGCGTCCAGGCAATCACGTCGCGGATCCGTCGATTGGCGCGTTCACCGAGCGCTTTACGCAGTACGCGTGGGTGACGGGGCTGGCGGTCGAGGCGCCGGGGGCGTCGACGGTCGCGGCGATCGGCGACTCCATTACTGACGGCATGCGTTCCTCGCTCAATCAGAACCGTCGCTGGCCGGACGCGTTGGCGCGCCGCATCGCGCAGTCGCAGCGCACGGATCTCGCCGTGATCGATCTCGGGATCAGCGGCAACCGGCTGCTGAGCGATTCGCCTTGCTACGGCGAGGCGCTTGAGCGCCGCTTTGGCCGCGACGTGCTCGGACACCCGGGCGTGAAAACCGTGGTGCTGCTCATCGGCATCAACGACATCAACTTCCAGGCGATGCCGGCGCGATCGGCCCTCGACTGCGACTTTCCTCATACGCACGTGGACGCGAACGACCTGATCGCGGGCTACCGCCGCGTGATCGCGCAGGCGCACGGGCGCGGCGTACGCATCTTCGGCGCGACGCTCACGCCGGCATCGCTGCCGCCGGAGCGCGAGGCGATCCGCACGGCGGTGAACCAGTGGATCCGGACGAGCGGGGCGTTCGACGGCGTGGTCGACTTCGACGCGGCGCTGCGGGATCCGGCGGACCCCGTGCGACTGCGTTATGGCTATGACAGCGGCGACCACATCCATCCAAGCGACGCGGGCTACGCGGCGATGGCGAATGCGGTGCCGCTGGAGGTCCTTACCCGGAAGTGAGGAATATTTTCGCCTCCCCCTTGCACAGTGCCGGCGGGGGCGCTAAGATTCGCCCCCTTCGCAGTTCGATGTCTCAGACGTCAGGGCAGCGAAGGCCGCCGCGGAAACCGGCGGACGCAGGAGTCGGCAGCTTTTTCAAGCGGTGAGCGAAAAAAAGGGGTTGACGAAGCGAAAAGGATTCTTCATAATCTCGCTTCTCTGCTGCTGACGCAGCAACGCAGAAAACGCCGGGTAGTTCGATGGTTTAACGGCGCTTTCGCGATCGATCTTTAAAAATTTACAGCCGATAAGTGTGGGCGCTTGATGCGGTGGCGACCTGATGCCGTTCTTCGGAGCGGAATCCAGGAGCAGCAAAAGTATCAAGAGTCTCACACTAAAGTAAGTCAGGTTTTTGAAGCAATTCAAATTCCTGTCAGCTTTGAGTGAGCGACCGGTTCAAGCAGGCAACTGCAGCGAACCGAAAACAGTAACAGGTATTGAACTGAAGAGTTTGATCCTGGCTCAGATTGAACGCTGGCGGCATGCCTTACACATGCAAGTCGAACGGCAGCGCGGGAGCAATCCTGGCGGCGAGTGGCGAACG
>NZ_JBFRCG010000030.1:0-84284 GCF_040965595.1 Paraburkholderia sp. EG287B | reverse complement strand
CTGGTCCCACCCCTTCCCATCCCGAACAGGACCGTGAAACAGCTCCACGCCGATGATAGTGCGGATTGCCCGTGTGAAAGTAGGTAATCGTCAGGCTCCTTATGCTGTAACGTCCAGAACCCCGGTGGCTCCGAAAGAGCACCGGGGTTCTGGCGTTTACGCTTTAAAAAATAAAAACCAGCTCTCCAATTCATGGCGCCAGCCAGGTCCCGCGCCATTTCCCTTCTTCGAACACCAGACTGGCCCGCCTATGCCCTGCGGGATTCAGATCGAGGTAGTCAATGCTCGATACGGTCACATCAATCAGGCAGAAGTTTTCGAATCCCGCCGATGAGTCGGGATCTTCGGCGAGCGTCGTTGCATGCGCCTCGGTGGGAGACGCAACCGGTGTCGCGGGCGCAAGCGGCGAGCGATAGACGATCAACGTCCGAGGTCTGCTCGCGTCCCAGACCGCTCTCGTTTCCGAGGGCGCCTCGACGATTCTCGCAACGCCGTGCAGCCTTATCTGGATCCCGCCGTCGAGATCACAGCCGACGAGCGATATGCGCGGGTCGCGCCTCAATTCGGCCACCTTTGTAGACCGCACGTCGGTATGAAACATGACGGAACGCTGCTCGCGCGAGACACGGCGCAACACGACCGTCCGCACGGCAGGCGCACCATCTAGCGCGATCGTCGCGACCTGCAGCATCGTGAAGGGCGAACGCTCCTTTCCCGCATTGGCGCCTGCGTACAGGCGTGCCCAGACCTCGTCGACGACCTGATCCATATTTGCCGCGTTACAGAGCACGCACGATGCCGCCGTCGACACGGATGTTTTGCCCCGTGATGTAGCCCGCGGCATCCGACAACAGGAACGCGACCGTCTGCGCGATCTCCTGCGTCTTCCCGAAGCGGCCAACCGGAATGCGGGTGACGATTTCGGGCGTCTCGGGCCAGCTGTCGATAAACCCCGGCAACACGGAGTTGATTCGAATATTGTCCTTCGCGTAGCGATCGGCATAAAGGCGCGTGAACGAACTCAACGCGGCGCGCAGCGCAGAAGAAACGGGCATGGCCTGCTCAGGCGCATCGGCGGCAAAGCTCGAAATATTCACCACCGCGCCGCCGCCTTGCTCGAGAAACGCAGGCGTCACGCGACGCAGCACGCGAGCGACGTTGAGCACGATGAGATCGAGCCCGAGGTGCCACTGTTCGTCGGCGACAGAAAGCAGATCGCCCTTCGGTGGATGTCCCGTGTTGTTCACCACAGCGTCGATGCGGCCATACTTTGCGAGCGTTTCGCCGACGAACCGGTCGATACAGTCCGGCTCGGTTACCGAGCCTGTAAAGCCGAATCCGCCAAGCTCTTTCGCCAGTTCGGCCGCACTGCCGGAGGGCGACATCAAGGCCAGACGGTAACCGCCGGCTGCCAGTTCGCGGGCGATCGCCGCGCCCATACCCTTGCCGGCTGCCGTGACGAGCGCGACTTTTTCTACTGCCATGGTGCTCCCTCCCTGAATGGAATTCAGCGCGGTAGAGCCGCGCTGCATGGGGTTTCGTTCAGAAACTCTATGGCGTTATGATTCGATTGTCGAACGGTGTTTTTTATGGTCTGACAATAAAATTTCTGCTGGCTTGCCGTTGGAATACTGCTGGCTGATCGCCGGCTTCCCACAGCCAATATACCCGTTGAAGCATTCATTGAAACCACGTCACCTGCCGCCGCTGAATGCGCTCCGCGCGTTCGACGCCTCCGCCCGGCACCTCAATTTCCGCCTCGCGTCCGAAGAACTCGGCGTCACCCAGGGCGCCGTCGCGCAGCAGGTGCGGGTGCTCGAAGAAGCCCTGAATTTGCCCCTTTTCGCGAGGGGGCCGCGAGGTCTCGCTCTCACGACCGAGGGGCAGACTTACTTCGCCGCCGTTCAACGGGCGCTCACGATCGTCGCCGACGCGACCGCGGCGCTGAACCGTCGTTCGACGTCCCTCACGATCAGCACGACGCCCTCATTCGCTTCGAAATGGCTGATACCTAGGCTGGCAGAGTTTGGAGAGCAGCACCCGGACATCGACGTCCGGATCATTGCTGATTCGGCGCTGTGCAATTTCAGGTCCGATGGCGTGGATATCGCAGTTCGGCTCGGCAAGCCACCGTTCGCGAAAGGTCTCGTCAGCGACCTGCTATTTCCGCTGCAGGTGTTCGCCGTAGCCAGCCCGCAACTGTTCAAGCCCGATTACCCCGTACGCACGATCGCGGACCTGGAAAACTATGTGCTGCTCCACGATTCTCATGATCTGTGGCCGGAGTTTTTCAACGCCCTGGGCTGCACAAACACGCTGGGCGCGCTGAAAGGGCCGCACTTCAGTCAATCGTCGCTCGCCATCGATGCCGCCATTGCGGGGCAGGGCATTGCGCTCACGAGCGAACATCTCGTCGAGCGCGATATCGCGGCCGGAAGGCTGCAACGCCTGTTCGAGTTTTCGTTGCCCCTGTCGCTGGGTTATTACATTGTCCTTCCACAGACCGGTGTCCGGTCGGAGACGAGCCAGAGGCTGCGCACCTGGTTGCTCGCCCAGTTCACATCCGCATCGAAAGCGGCGCCATAAGCGCGCTGAAGCGGGCGTACGCAGTCAGCAAGTTCTGCGCCACCAGCCGCATTGCAGTGCAGCGCCTCGCCGTGAGGCAGCGCGTGCGCACGCATTCATCGTTCGATCACCTTGCCGGTGCATAATGACTGAACCGCCGATGCAGTCGATGACTATCCGCCAAGGAGTTCGTCATGCTAGCGAGGAACGAAGAATTCGTCGCCCATCTGCTCTCCGACGTCATGGAATTTGCGCGGGCGCGCTTGCCCGAGCCGACGTTCCAGATCGTCGAGCCTTTCCTGCGGCACTACTACGATTTCGCCGACGCGGAAGATCTGCGTAGCCGCAGCATCGCCGACCTCTACGGCGCCGCCATGGCGCACTGGCGAACCGCGCAGCGCTTCGTGCCGGGCAGCGAGCGCATGCAGGTCTACAACCCGATCCTCGAACAGCACGGCTGGCATTCGGACCATACGGTCATCGAGATCGTGAACGACGACATGCCATTTCTCGTCGATTCGGTTTCCATGGCCGTCAACCGTCTGGGGCTCGCGCTGCATTCCGCGCTCCACCCCGTATTCCGCATCTGGCGCGGCAAGGACGGCACGATCGAGCGTGTGGACGAGGGCGGCGCCAGCGCCGGCGACGGGCACTCGCAACTCGCCTCGTTCATCCACTTCGAGGTGGACCGCTGCGGCGACGCAGCAAAGCTCGACGAATTGCGCAGCGACATCGCCAAGGTGCTTGGCGACGTGCGGGCGTCGGTAGAAGACTGGCCGAACCTGCTCGAGGCCGCGCGCACCACGATCAAGACGATGAAAGCGCGCGAAACGAGCGCAGAGGACATCGAAGCGCGCGCGTTTCTCGAATGGATGGTGGCCGACCATTTCACCTTCCTCGGCCAGCGCGATTACGCGCTGGTTGCGCATGACGGCGGCTACGCCCTGCGCGGCGTGGAAGGCTCGGGCCTCGGCATTCTGCGCGAATCGCTGCGCGCGCCGGGCACGCCCGACATCACGCCGTTGCCGCCCGCGGCGGTCGACATCATCAGCGGCGCGTGGCCCATTTTCCTGACGAAAGCGAACTCGCGCGCCACCGTGCACCGGCCCGGCTATCTGGACTACGTCGGGGTGAAGCTCGTCGGCGCAGATGGCAAGGTGTGCGGCGAGCGCCGCTTCGTGGGCCTCTACACCTCGACTGCCTATATGGTCTCCACCGCCGAAATCCCGATCGTGCGGCGCAAATGCGCGAATATCGTGCAGCGCGCGGGGTTCCTGCCGAAGGGCCATCTCGGCAAATCGCTGGTGACGGTGCTGGAAACCTATCCGCGCGATGAACTGCTGCAGGCGAGCGAGGACGAGCTTTTCGACATCGCGCTCGGTGTGCTGCGCTTGCAGGAACACCAGCGCACGCGGTTATTCGTGCGGCGCGACCGCTTCAACCGCTTCGTTTCCTGCCTCGTGTACGTCTCGCGAGACAAGTACAACACCGATCTGCGGCGGCGGATTGCCAACCTGCTCGTGGACGCCTTCAACGGCGTATCCGTCGAGTTCACGCCGCTGCTTTCGGAGTCGGCGATCGCGCGGATTCATTTCGTCGTGCACGCCGAGCCCGGCTCGATGCCCGAAGTCGACACGCACGAACTGGAAGCGCGGCTCGTGCAGGTCACACGCCGCTGGCAGGACGATCTGGCCGATGCGCTGCTCGATGCGTTCGGCGAAGAGCAGGGCACGAGTCTGTTGCATCGCTATGCCGATTCGTTTCCACCCGGCTATCGCGACGACTATCCGGCGCGCACGGCGGTACGCGACATCGAACTGATCGAGCGCGTGCAGGGCACGCAGCGCATCGCGATGAATCTGTACCGGCCCATCGAGGCGGGGCCGCGTACGTTCCGCTTCAAGGTTTATTGCGCGGGCGAAGCGATTGCGCTCTCGCGCAGCCTGCCGATGCTGGAACACCTCGGCGTGCGCGTGGATGAAGAGCGGCCCTATGTGATCGAGGCGCCTTCTTGCGCGCCTGCGTGGGTCCACGATTTCGGCCTCGAACTCGCGGACGACGCCGAATTCGACATCGAGCGTGTGAAGGGCCTGTTCGAAGACGCATTCGAAAGCGTCTGGAACGCACGCATCGAAAACGACGATTTCAACCGGCTAGTGTTGCGCGCCTATCTGAGCGCGCGCGAAGTGACGATCTTGCGCGCCTATGCAAAGTACCTTCGCCAGGTGGGCTCGACGTTCAGCGACGCCTATATCGAGCGTGCGCTAACCGGCAATCCCGCGATCGCCCGGCAGTTCGTCGAACTGTTCGTACTCCGGTTCGATCCACGCGATTCACAGGCGCGAGAAGAACGCACTGCGCTCATGCTCAAGGCCATCGAAAGCGCGCTCGACCAGGTGCCCAATCTCGACGAAGACCGTATCCTGCGGCAGTTCCTCGGCGTGATCAATGCGACGGTGCGCACGAACTATTTCCGCCGCGAAGCCAATGGCGCAGAGCGGCCCTCGCTCTCGTTCAAATTCGATCCGTCGAAAGTGCCTGGCCTGCCCGAACCCAAGCCGATGTTCGAGATCTGGGTCTACTCGCCGCGCGTGGAGGGTGTGCACTTGCGCGGCGGGCGCGTCGCGCGCGGCGGCCTGCGCTGGTCGGATCGCCGCGAAGACTTCCGCACCGAAGTGCTGGGTCTCATGAAAGCCCAGATGGTGAAGAACGTCGTGATCGTGCCGGTGGGCTCGAAGGGCGGCTTCGTCGTGAAGAATCCGCCGCCGGCGAGCGACCGCGAAGCATGGATGCGCGAGGGCGTGGCGTGCTATCAGACCTTCCTGCGCGGCCTGCTCGATCTCACAGACAATCTCGTGAACAACGCGATCGTGCCACCGCCCGATGTCGTGCGCCACGACCCCGACGACCCGTACCTCGTCGTGGCCGCCGACAAGGGCACCGCCACGTTCTCCGACTACGCGAACGCGATCTCCGCCGAATACGGCTTCTGGCTCGACGATGCTTTCGCCTCGGGCGGCTCCGTGGGCTACGACCACAAGAAGATGGCGATCACGGCGCGCGGCGCGTGGGAGTCGGTCAAGCGGCATTTCCGCGAAATGGGCGTCGACACGCAGGCCACCGGTTTCACCGTGGTCGGCATTGGCGACATGTCGGGCGACGTGTTCGGCAACGGCATGCTGCTCTCGCCGCATATCAAGCTCGTCGCAGCCTTCGATCACCGCCATATTTTCCTCGACCCCAATCCCGATCCGGTCGTGAGCCTCGCGGAGCGCACGCGGCTCTTCGCGCTCGAACGCTCAAGCTGGGCCGACTACGATCCGGCCACGATATCGGCGGGCGGCGGCGTGTTCGCGCGCACCATGAAGACGATCCCGCTTTCGGCCGCGGTGCGCACGGCACTCGGCATCGAAGCGGCAGCGCTTTCGCCGACCGAGTTGATTCGCGCGATCCTGCTGGCGAACGTCGATCTGCTCTATAACGGCGGCATTGGCACCTATGTGAAAGCCGCGCGCGAGACCAACGCGCAGGTCGGCGACAAAGCCAACGACGCCGTGCGCGTGAACGGCTCGGAGCTGCGCTGCAAGGTCGTGGGCGAGGGCGGCAATCTCGGCGTCACGCAGTTCGGGCGCATCGAATTCGCGCAGCACGGCGGCCACATCAACACGGATGCCATCGATAACTCGGCAGGCGTGGATTGTTCGGATCACGAAGTGAACATCAAGATCCTGCTCGGACTCGTGGTGGCCGACGGCGAGATGACGACGAAACAGCGCAACACCCTGCTCGCGGAGATGACCGACGAAGTCGGGCTGCTGGTGCTGAGCGACAACTACTACCAGACACAGGCGCTGTCGATCGCGGGCCGCTACGCCGTGGAGCTGCTCGATGCCGAATCGCGCCTCATGCGCTGGCTCGAACGCGCTGGACGTCTGAATCGCCATATCGAATTCCTGCCGACCGACGACGAAATCACTGAGCGCCAGGCCGCGAAACTCGGGCTCACGTCGCCAGAACGCGCCGTGCTGCTCGCTTACAGCAAGATGTGGCTCTACGACGCGTTGCTCGACTCGTCCGTGCCGGAAGACCCGCTCGTCGCGGACTTGCTGATCGACTACTTCCCGCAGCCGCTGCAGCAGCGCTTTAGCGAACCCATGCATCGGCATCCGCTGCGGCGCGAAATTCTGGCGACGCATCTGACGAACGCGCTCGTGAACCGCGTGGGCTGCGCATTCGTGCACCGTTTGATGGAGGAAACCGACGCACAGCCCGGCGAAATCGTGCGCGCATGCATCATGGCGCGCGACGTGTTCGGCCTCAATGACATCTGGCGCGCCATCGACGCGCTCGACAACCGCGTGCCCGACGACGTGCAGGCGCGCATGTTCGTCGACATCGCGCGGCTGCTCGAGCGCGCGGCGCTATGGTTCCTGCGCCATCTGCAAGCAGGCGCGGTGGATAACGATGGCGTGAGCACGCTGCTGGCGCGCTGCCGCGACGCCGCTCAGCGCCTCGCGCCGCAATTGCCGACGCTGCTGCCCGAAGCGGATCTCGAAGCGCTTTCGGCACGCCAGGGCGAGCTCGTGAAGGCGGGCGTCGAAAACGCGCTCGCGCTGCGCGTGGCGAGCGGGGATATTTCGGTAGCACTGCTCGACATCGCCGATGTGGCGGCGGCATGCGACCGCCCGCTGGAGCGCGTTGCGGCGGCGTACTTCGCCCTGGGCACGCGGCTCAATTACAGCTGGATTGGCGAGCGTGCGGCGACGCTGCCTACGCCGACGCATTGGGACACCATGGCGCGCGCGGCGGCGCTCGCCGAGGTGGCGCACCTCAAGCGCGCGCTTACCACGAGCGTGCTTACGCAAGGTTCCGAAGCCGCGGACGCACAAACGCTCGTGGACGCCTGGTGCGCCCAGCACGAGGCTGCGCTGGAGCGTTATGGGCAGTTGCTGACGGAACTGCGCGCTTCGAGCGGCGTGAGTCTTTCCGTGCTGCTCGTGATCGTGAGGGCGATGGCGGCGCTCGAACGGGCTTGAAGACTCGAACGAACGATGACGGCGATATAAGAGCGGCTCAGGCGGCGGCCGCTTCGGTCACCGCCTGCGTGCTCGCCACGGCCGCCGCATGCTCGCGAATCAGACGATAGACCCTCTCGCCGGGCACCGTCTCCGACTCGAGCAACTGGTCGGCGATCGCGCGCAGTACCGGTTCGTTCGCACGCAGCAACGCGAAGCACGCGTCGTTGAGTTCGTGCAGCAGCGTGTTCGCGTGCTCGATCGCGGCCTTCAACTGCAAGCCCGCGACCTGCTGCGGCAGCGCCGCGAGGCTGAACAGGTTGCCATCCGCGTTGAAGCCGTGCTTCGACACCATGTCGAGGCTGATGCGCGAGGCCTCCTGCAAATCCTGCGCCGCGCCGCTCGATGCTTCGCCGAACATGAGCAGTTCCGCATTGCGGCCGCCCAGCAGCACCTGGATCTCGTTGCGCATTTCCGTCTCGCGATACAGGTACTTGTCCTGCATTTTCGTGATCAGCGCCACGCCCAACGCGCCGCCGCGCGGCAAGATCGTCACTTCCTCGAGCACGCCGGTGCCGAGGAGCGCGGCGACGAGGCCATGTCCCGCTTCATGGATCGCAATGCGCGTGCGTTCGTCGTCCGAAAGCGCGCGCTCCGCGCCGTTGACGTCGCCAATGCGCGCAATCTTGATCGCCTCGAGAAAATGCACCGCAGCCACCTCCTGCTTGCCGGCCTTGCGCGCGACGAGACCCGCCTGATTCACGATCATCGACAGCGTGGCCGGCGAAAGGCCCGTGGTCAACCGCGCGAGCTGGTTGAAATCGAGGTCGTCGGCTTTCGTCTTCAGATTGCCGGCATAGAAGCGCAGAATTTCCGCGCGATCCTCGAGGTCGGGCAGACGCACCTGCACGGTGCGGTCGAAACGGCCGGGGCGGCGCAGCGCTTCGTCGAGATTGTCCGGGTGATTGGTCGCGGCGACGATGATTACGCCTTCGTTCGATTCGAACCCGTCCATCTCCGCGAGCAACTGGTTGATGATGCGGTTGCTTTCCGCCTCGACCGGGCCGCCGCCCGTATCGGTGCGCTTGCCGAGGCCGTCCGCCTCGTCGATGAAGATGACCGTGGGCGCGTTCTTGCGCGCGAGCTCGAACAGGCGCTTGACCTTCTGAATGCCCACGCCGTAGTACTTCGCGCTGAAATAGCTGCCCGTGATGGCGATGAAGTTCGCGCCGCATTCGCCTGCAAGCGCCTGCGCGAGCCGCGTCTTGCCGACGCCCGGGCCGCCCGTCATCAGCACGCCGCATGGCGCGCGCACGCCCATGCCCGTGAACTGCGCCGGCTCGGTGAGCCACGCGCGCACGTCGGCGAGCGCGGCTTTCGCTTCGCCCGCGCCGATCACGTCGTCGAAGCGCAACGTCGGCGATTCGCCGAGCAATTGCGCGCCGCCGCCCATTTCCCGGCGCATGAACCACAGCAGGCCGCCTAGCATCAGCACGGGGAGCAGCAGACTGAGCGCGTCACGCGAGCGGTCGATGGCTTCTGTCCAACGCTCGGCGCCGATGCGCACATCGGCGTGCGGCAGCCAGACGAGTTGCCAGGGCGGCGTCGCGCCCGGCTTCAGATCGCCGAGCAGCAGGGCGTTCGCGAACGCGCCGTTATGGTCGGCCACATAATATTTTTCGCCCTTGGTCGTCGAGACGAGAATCGCTTCGCGGCTCACGCCGATCGCGGCGACATCGCGGTCGCGAATGTCGCGCAGCAATTCCGAGGCATCCTTCTCGCGCTTCGTCCATGGCGATGCGTCATGCCGCATTTCGCTGGCGACACCCGTCAGCGCAGCCGGCTGGGACTGCGCAAGATTCGCTTCATGGCGCCAGTAGAAAAAGCCAGCCGTCGCCGCGAGTGCGGCCGCGCATACACCTGACGCCACGTATCGGCCAAAGCGTGACCACCGCGAATTCCTTGCCGGTTTCATGAATGCATTCCTGCCCGGCGCCGCCGTGACGGCGCCAGATAATCTATCGTGGGACTGGAGGCGCTCGAACGTCTCGCCTTGCGTAGTCCATGGATAATCAGGAATACGAAAACGACCCTTTTAGTCGCGCTGCTCCATTGGAATTATGCCTGCGTTGGGCGGCCCGCGAAAAAGGGGATTGGCGGATAAATACCTTTTAATCCGGTGATTTAGCGTGGTTGCGTGGTTTATGGCGGGGCGCGAACAGCGATGTACGCCTGTTTGGGGTGCTTTTCCCAAGAGGGTCGGACCGTATCGCGGACAGAATCAAAGGTAGATCGGCAACCCTTCCCGTAGCATCCGCGCGCGCAGAAAGTCGAACGTGACTTCTCGCAGGCGTGGGTTGGACTTGCGTAGCAGATCGATGGCCTGCGTGAGCGAGTGGCCGCCGTTTTCGAGAGCCTGCGCGAACCGGACGATTTCGTGACGCTGTACGAGCGCATCCGGGTTGAGGCAGCGCAGCCAGTGTGCGCGTCACGCCGTTTCGCGGCACCGCCCCTCTCACGATGCAGAGCAGGTGAATCGCGTCGAACAGGTCTGCGTTGAGTGCGCTCATGCGTAATCGGGAGACAGGAGCCGCGCCGGCGTTCGCAAGCGACTGCGCGATTGGGTCGAAAACGGGCAGCGGATCTCTTCCGAGGCGCCGAAGCAGCTTTTCCGCACAATGACGCTCGGAAACGAGCGTGATGGCGCTGCCGCCGGTGCGCGGCAGCGCCTCGAGGTGGTAGTAGCTGCCTCGCGCCGGGATCGGGCCGCACGACAACGGTTGCTGATTGAGCTTCCTCAGATGAACCAGAGGCGTCACGTGGTGCGTTTCCCAAATGCACGGCACGTGAAAGCGTCCGCGTACGGGGCTCATGCTGCACGCTCTCGAGGGCGCCAAAGTCGTTTCCGCCACTTCACGGCGCGTCTCATCGTTGTTGACATGTTTTCTCCGTTGCGGTGACATCGACTATGGCGGACGACAGTAGTTCGGCATCCTGATCGAGTGCGGGCGCACGTCGCCGAAATGTCGGGGACGACACTATACACGGTGAGCCGCATTCTCACGCGCTGGGAAAAGTCCGGCTGGATCGTCACGAGCAATCAGCGCGTGACGCTCTGCGACTTCACGCGCATCATCCGCATCGCCGAAGACGGCGTGGATTGAGGCGGTCGCGGCGACCACCTGCCGCGCATCACGAAGCGAATCCATTCTTGCGTCCGGATCGAGGTATCGGCCGGACGACGCTCTGCGCACATTCCCCGAGTGCGCGGAGTGGCTCTTTCCTCGCTGCATGCTGATCCTTGAGCATTAACTCCGAATTTTGACGACACTAATTTGTGCGTAATGCGATTGTTTGAATCGCATGCGGCATTGTGTCGATAAGAGAGATTGAATAATTAATTCAAGTTAAGGGGTTCTCCCGATTCAAAGGCGGTCGACGAACAGCCGACTTACGTATTGTTCAACGGAAGGGAAGGCGCACTCACTGGCGATAACGCCTTAAAAGCGAAAGTGGGAGAAACGGTCCGGCTGTTCGTGGGTAATGGCGGTCCGAATCTGGTGTCGAGTTTCCACGTAATCGGCGAGATTTTCGATCGGGTTTGGGACGGCTCGGATAAACACTATGAAGAAAGCGTGCAGACCACGCTGATTCCGGCTGGCGGTGCGAAGGTCGTCCAGTTTCGCACGGAAGTGCCCGGCACGTTTCTACTCGTCGACCATTCGATCTTCCGCACCTTCAATAAAGGTGCGCTGGGCATGCTCAAGGTCGAGGGTCCCGCCGCGCCGGCGATCTATTCGTCTGCTGCGGCAGCGCGATAGTGGGGTGTCGGCTGCGAAGCCGACGCTGCCGCGCCGCTATTCCTGGGTTCGCTGCGCAACGTGGGCTATTCGGTCCCGCACGACACCGATCGCCTGCTTGAGCGCGTAGACATCCTGGAAATAGCGGTACGGAATGCGGATCCGGCTCGCGTTCGCGTCGATGTTCTCGATTTCTTCGCTCCATTGCGCAATCTGCGAGCGGGTCGGCTCACTGCTGCTCCACACTTCGTCTTCAAGTGCCTTGATTTCGCGGTACCAGACCACGAGCCGTTTTTTCATCCGCGCCTCGAGCAGGCGCGGCAACGCCTGAAGCAAGCCAATCAGGAGCGCCGCGAACGGCACGAGGATCAACAGCCGTCGTTCGATCACGCTCGCGAGCCAGAACGGCAGATAGCGATACAGGAATGGCTGGCCGGATTTGAAGTAGCGGACGCTTTCGTCGGAGATCGGGAATTCTTCGGTCTTCAGGTTTGGGAACGTGCCGAGCGGTGTGAAGTAATCTTCGCCGCCGTGAACGGTGTGAGCCGCGTCGAGCAGCAGATAGACGAGCGCCGGATGCAGCGTGTCTTTCGAGACCAGCAGCGCCGTTGCCGCGAGCAGCGTGACGTCGGCGCGCGGCAGGTCATCGGCGACACTCGTCGACGCGCGCGGCAAGACGATCTTTGAAAGCGACGGGAACTTCTGAACCAGTGCGTCTGCCTGCGCGAAACTCATCAGCTTGAGGTCGCTGTTCAGCAGGGTCTTCTGCATCTCCGCGTCGGGCCTGCCGATGAAGAAAGCCGCGTCGATCCGGCCGCTTTCGAGCCCCTGGTAAGCTGCCGGGGCATCCATTTGCAGCAGGGTGGAGTTCTGGCTCGTGATGCCACTGTAGCTGAGCAATACCTGTGCGACGTTGAGCAGGCCGCTGCCGGGCACGCCCGTCGAAATCTTCTTGCCGCGGAGTTGCGACAGCCGGTCGACCGTCGTGTCGCCGCGATAGAACACCCAGATCGGTTCGTACGACACGGCAGCGATTGTCTGCAGACCGTCGGTCTCCTTCGGGCTGGTGGTCCCCGACTGGATGAAACCGACTTCGTAGGCACTGTTCGGGTCTCTCAACCGCTCATAATTTTCCACCGCGCCGGAAGAACTGCGGATATCGAGCTTGATGCCCGCACGCTTCAGGATGGGCGCATAGCGATCCGCAAAGCCGCGATAGATGCCGTTGTCCGCGCCGCTGGTCATGACGATGGTGCGCTGGAACGCGGGTGCGACCATGATCCCCACCACCCAGCCAAACGCAGCCAACAGAATGATTACGCCGACGATCAGGAAGCGCCGGTTCGCCCTGGTCATGGGGGCTTTCTGGCTGCGATGCAGTGCCGGATTGTGTCGGGGCATCGTTATGTCCGCCTCCAGAATGTAACGCAGCAGGGATCGCGGTGCGTCGTGATGCGCATGTGATCGCTATGCTGAGCATACTGCCGTTGCCGCTCGTGGTGAGTATGCCACGGCGAGGGAATCCACCGTCGCATCGAGGACGCATTGTTCGCTGGCAGGTTTGCCGGCGTACCGTCCTGTCTAGTGATGGGTAATCGCAGATCAAAGATATATGTCGTAGTGCAAATTAATATTCGACTCGACCATAAGGCAGGAAGGCCCCGCCAACGGGCGATGCATCCGCGAAACGTCTTCCCGATTCAGCTATACGAAAAAACATATGGAAGATATGAATTTGTCATTTTACTTGACATACCTCCATGGCGTTTAATGGGCTAGGTCACATCGACCCATAGAGCCAGGGCGCCACGCCAAAGGCTCAAAAAGACAGGAGACAACGATGTCAGCAACAACGCTGCGCACGCGGCAACTGGCGCTTGCGGACGCACCGCACGCCGGCCGTCCCGCCAGACTCGCGCAGTCCCCGAAGCGTCGTCCTGACCGTCGGCACGTTGCTGCGCACGTACGCCACGCCGCACGCCGCCCAGCGCGATAAACCGGCGCGCGTCCCAAGACCTTTCAGCGCTGCGCGTCGCGCACAGCCTGGCAAGGCCCCCAATTCCCGAACGACCCCGACGCGGCGCGCATCCGGCGCGCACCGCGCGGGATGGGCATGCGCGCCGACAGGCGGCGCCAGGCCTCGACGTACCACCCCAGCCAGCTCGCAACGTAGTGCCCGAAGCGGTACGCATGACGCGCAACCGCAACCTGAGGAGACAACCATGGCAATCTCAAGCACCGTCGACGTGACGGCCTTCATCGATCGGCATCGCGTCTCGCGGTTTCAGACGCTGATCGTCACGCTATGCTTCCTGATCGTTGCCATTGACGGCTTCGATACCGCCGCGATCGGCTTCATCGCACCCGTGCTGCATTTGCAGTGGCAACTGCAGCCCGCGCAGCTCGCGCCGTTGTTCGGTGCGGGTCTGGCGGGGCTGATGGTCGGTGCGCTCGTGTTCGGCCCGTTTGGCGACAGGGTGGGGCGCAAGCGGTTATTGCTCGTTTGCGTGGGCGCATTCGGATTGGCGAGTCTGGTTTCGGCGTTCGCGCCGTCGATCGGCGTGTTGATCGCGCTGCGCTTTCTGACCGGTCTGGGCCTTGGCGGCGCCATGCCGAACGCGATCACGCTTACGTCGGAATTCTGTCCGTCGGCGCGCCGCTCGTTTCTCGTCACGACGATGTTCTGCGGGTTTACGATCGGCTCCGCGCTCGGCGGATTCGCAGCCGCGGCGCTCATCGAGCATTACGGCTGGCGCTCGGTGCTCTTCGTGGGCGGCATTGTGCCGATCGCACTCGTGCCGATCCTCGCGTGGCGCCTGCCGGAATCGGTGCGCTATCTCGCAAGCCGCGGCGAGCATCGCGAGCGCATCGAACGCACGCTCGCGCGCATCGCCCCCCATGCCGACCTCGCAGGCGCGACGTTCACGACGTCCGGCGCGAAAGCGGGCGGTTCGCCCGTGGGTCACCTGTTCCGTCCCGAACTGCTGCGCGGCACGCTGCTCATGTGGCTGGCCTTCTTCATGAGCCTGCTCGTGATCTACCTGCTGTCGAGCTGGCTGCCAACGCTGCTGCGCACGACCGGCGCCTCGCTGCGCACAGCGGCGCTCGTCACGGCGATGTTCCAGGTCGGCGGCACGCTCGGTGCGATCGTGCTCGGCTGGCTCATGGACCGTCTCAACCCCTGCTATGTGCTCGGTGCGAGCTACGCGGCGGCCGGCGTGTTCACGGCCGCCATCGGCTCGTTCACGGCGACGCCCTGGCTCGCGGCGATTGCGGTCTTCCTCGCCGGTTTTTGCGTATCGGGCTCGCAGGTCGGCGCCAATGCGTTTTCCGCGGCGTTCTATCCGACCGATTGCCGCGCAACCGGCGTGAGCTGGGCCAACGGTATTGGCCGGCTTGGATCGGTGGTCGGCTCGGTCGCGGGCGGCGCGATGCTCTCGATGGGACTGACGTTGCCTTTGGTCTTCGTGATCGTCGGCGTGCCTGCGGTCGTTGCGGGCATCGCGATGACGGCACTCGGACGCTGGCGCACGCAGCCTTCCCCGGCGCCGCAAGACGAATTGCTGCTGAGCGGGGATTGAACGCGGCGCACGCGCCGCAAGAAGTAACACAAATAAAACGACGAACGCACGAGCGACGTCGATACGACTGGAGATCGTTCAATGAAAAAGATCATCGCCGCGACCTGCGCGGCGTCATTCGGCATGGCCGCGAGCAGTGCGGCCCATGCCCAGGGCAGTGTGACGCTCTACGGCATCCTCGATACCGGCATCGAATATGTGACGCATGCAAATCGCGCGGGCGACAGCCTCGTGCGCATGCCCGGCATCACGGGCGAGATGCCGTCGCGCTGGGGCCTGCGCGGCACCGAACCGCTTGGCGGCGGCCTGTCCACGGTATTCGTGCTCGAAAGCGGCTTCAACGTGCGCGGCGGCGATAGCGGGCAGGGCGGGCGTCTCTTCGGGCGCCAGGCGTGGGTCGGCCTCGAAGGGCCATTCGGCGTGCTGAGCTTCGGGCGTCAGTACACGATGACGTTCTGGGCGCTGCAGGATTCGGATCTGCTCGGGCCGGACATCTACGGCGGCACCGGGACATTCGACAACTACGTGCCCAACGCTCGCAGCGACAACACCATCGCCTGGAAGGGCAAATGGCACGGCGTAACGGCGGGGGCGACGTGGTCGTTCGGCCGCGACGCCGCCGGCACCGGCAACTCGCCCGGACAGGGCACCTGTGCAGGGCAGGTACCGGGCGACTCGCGGGCATGCCGTCAGTGGTCGGCGATGCTGCGCTACGACGCGCCCGCGGGCTTCGGCGTCGCCGCCGCGTACGACCAGCAGCGCGGCGGCCCCGGCGCAGCGGCGAACTTCTTCGACGGCGTGACGCCAATACCGCTCACGAACTCGGGCGATACCGACTCGCGCATCCAGCTGAACAGCTATGCCCAGCTCGGGCCAGTGAAGGTGGGCGGCGGCTGGTTGGGGCGTCGTGTCGACACCGCAGCCGCGACGGTGCCTAACGTGCAATCGAACCTCTACTACATGACGGCATCGTGGTACGCGACGCCGGCGTGGCTGATCGACGGCGGGGTCTATCGCATGATCAACAGCGACCAGAACGCGCGCGGCACGCTCGTCACGCTGCGCAGCACCTACCTGCTTTCGAAGCGCTCGGCGGTCTATTTGCAGGGCGGCTACCTCGCCAACAGCGCCCATGCGGCTTACACGATAAGCCAGGGCGGCGCGGGCGCGTCGCCGGGGGCGGGCCTGTCGCAGCTTGGTGTGATGGCCGGTATCCGGCAGATGTTCTAACGGCCCGCCGCGCAGGCGGCTCGCGAGCCGGTTATTTTGCCTGCGCCGGCACCGACTTCAGATCAACGTTAATCACCGGGAGCGACGCGCACTTTCGCGGCGATGGTGCGAAGGCGGCTCAATGGCCAGATGACGCAGGGAGTGGCCCCTGCGTCGTGGCCGAGCCGGTTGCCTGTGTCACGTCCGGGCGCATGCGCAGGGCAGCGACGATACCAACGAGCAGCATGACGATGGAACCCGCGAACGGCAGAGTCCAGCTGCCGGTCGTGTCCACCAGCACGCCAAAGTTGATCGGGGACAGGATCCCGGCGACAGCAGAGCCCGCATTCATCAATCGCTGCGCGACGGCATGCTGAAGGTGCGCCAGAAACGGGTCAACCTGCTGAACTGCGATGCCGCATTGCTCTCGGTCCAGCTTTTTATGTAGGGCTACTGGTGCGGCGCGCCGCGCGCCGCTGAATACCCAGTCTGCATCTGTCGCGGTAAGCGCAAGAGATCGGTCAGTTTAAATACGATACGTATTCCTTATTCATCCAGTAAAACCATGGTCGAATCCATATTGTGTCACTCGTTGCCTCGTGCGACAATTCTGCAATCCAGATTAATTTCACCATACCGTGATGCTAAAGATCGCCGCCAAATGGTTCGAGTGCAAGCAATTCGACGACGACGTCTATCTGTTCTGGGAGCCACATGTGATTCCCTTGTTTCGGTGCAACATCTGGTACGTGCGTGGCCGCGATCGCGATCTGATTATCGACTCGGGAATGGGTTTTTCTAGTCTCAAAGAGGCCGGTAAGCACCTGTTTGGCAAACGCACGGCAGCGATCGCGACGCATGCGCATCTCGATCACGTGGGCAATCTTCACGAGTTTGACGAATGCATGGTCCATCGGCTCGAGGCGCCGGGGCTGCGTAATCCGCAATGGTCATATACGCTCGCCGACGACCGCTTCAATCCCGAGTACTTCAAGAGTGCATTTGCCGATTGCCCATACGAGGGCTCCGTGGTGGATGCGTTGCCGCACGCGGGATATGAACTCGCGAGCTGGCACATCAAGCCAGCTAATGTGACACGCGAGCTCGTCGACGGCGACATCATCGATACGGGCGACAGGCATTTCGAGGTGTTGCATCTGCCGGGACATTCACCGGGCAGTATCGGCCTTTGGGAAGCGCGTACACAAACGCTATTTTCGGGGGATGCAATCTATGATGGTCCGTTGATCGACGACCTTCATCACTCGTCGGTGCCGGATTACGTGAAGACCATGCAGCGTCTCTCGCGTTTGCCGGTCAAGGTCGTCCACGGCGGCCATGACCTGAGCTTCACCAGGGAGCGGCTCCTCGAACTCGTCGGTATGTATCTCGAGCGAGTCGGTGCGTGAGCGGGTGGGGCGCCGCACGCCGGCGCTCGCTTCGATGCCGCTCAGAAGGCGTAAATGAACTGCATGGCGAACAAGTCATTCGCCTTGGCGTACGATCCATCATTGCGGAGGAAGACCTGGTTGTTTGCCCAATCGTGCCGATACTCGACCTTCACCGTAATCTGCTGCGTCGGATAGAAAAGCAGATTCAGCGCAACGTCCTGACGAACCGCCCCCTTGCATTCGAATCCGAGACCGCCGTTTGCCTTCGAGTTTGCCAGGCAGTCAGCGCCGATGCCAAAGCCGTTGTAGGGGTCCATGCCGTTGCCGTTCAGGAATATGCCCCCACCCCCACCACCGTTCTGGCTATTGACGAGGAAGTCGTAGCGCGCGGTGGCGCCCATGCGGCCAACGACCGGCATCGAGAACTTGCGGTGTGCCAGCAATGACACGCCATACCACTGTGCATTGCCGCCATTGAACGCGGCGCGTTGCTGCTTGCCATAGTCGGCCTCGGCATTGAACTGCGCATCGGCAAGCGTGTAAGTGGCGTCGAGCTCGCCAAATACGAAGTATCCGCCCGAACTCGATGCCTGGCCGCCCGCTCCAAAAACCGTGCGGCCTGTCACCGGATCGTGGGCGCTCGGCAACGTCTGCCGGCCGATGGTGAACGAGCCACCGGTGTCGAGCGCCGTGGACCACGTATAGTCCGCTCGCGCGGCGAAGCTCGGCACGCGGTTGCTGGTCGTGACGGGGTCGCCAAGCGCATTCTGTCCTGTTTGCGTGACGGCGCCGTAGGTCCGAGCCTGTTCATTGCCGAGCATGAACTTCCAGGACCAGTTGCTGGCTTCGGGCGTGTAATTGAGGCCGACGCCGACGTAGGCAGCCGGGTCCGAAAAGTCGTAGAGCAGGTTATGGGTCAGAGTCAGCGTTTGCGTGGACAGCTGATATTCATATCCGCCGAACGCGCTCATCAGTCCGGCAAGGAAGGTCGTCGTGCCCGACAACGGCACGGTGACGAATGCCGTGTTGAGAATGTTGTTGCCAATGTTGCCATGCTCGTTTGCCAGCAACGAAATGCCATTGCCCCGATTGGGCATCAGCGAAAATTCGGCCGATGGCGCCATGGGGCCGACACCGAACGTCTTCTTGATGTTGAGGTAGACGTCGCCGATCGTACTGTTGAAGTACGTATAGGATGACTCGTGATTCGCGAAGAGGAACGACGAGGTCCTGGCGGCCCGGTTATAGACGTACGCGGGATCGATATATCCGGTCACCGAGAGTCCGGCGAGCGGTCCCGAGGTGGCGGCATCGGAGAGCGAGTCGACTTTCAACTGCTGGCTCGCGAGCTGCTGCTTCATGTCGGCGAGGTCATCGTTGGTCAGCCTTGCAGGCGCGTTTCCGTAGCCGGGCTTCGACGCATCGACGACATGTGGCGTGTTGACAGCGGGCGGCTTCGCGGCGAGTTCGGCCTTGAGCGACTCCACTTCGGCCTGCAGCGCCTTGAGTTCTTGCTGCAGTCCTTCGATCCGCGCGGAGATCGGATCGGCTATCGCGAGACACGGGACAGTGCCGCTCACGATCAAGCAGATCAGTTGCCATCGCATGGAAAGTCTCCTTACTGTGTGGCCTTTGAAAGGGCAAAGCGAGTCCCTATCCGGACCCAAATCGGTTGGCGTCGGGGGGGAGTGGCGCAGCCGCTCGCTAAGGCTTGCCGGCGATGCGGCAAGCCATTAGTCAGTTCGCGATGGCGTCGTCGGGGGAGCTGATGCGCTGTTATGGCGGCGTGCTGCTGCCGCGTGACAGACGCGACCTTAGCGGCCGTCCTTCAACTGCGACCAAAGACGCGTTTCCAGACGCTTGATTGCAGCGGGCAGCGGTTGTTGCATGAACAGCGTTGCAAGGACCTCTGGCTTCGGATAAACCATCGGGTCGTCGAGCAATTCAGTTTTGACGAACTTCGAAGCGGCGCTGTCGGCGTTCGGGTAGTAAATCGTGTTGGTAATCGTTGCGTGAACTTCAGGCCGCTCGATGTAGTTGATCCACTTGAGCGCGGCCTCCGGATGAGGCGCGTCCTTCGGAATCGCCATCATCTGGAACGAGACAGGCGCACCGCTCTTCGGTATGAAGTACGCCAGCTGGATGTCTTTGTGTGCCTCGCGCACGCGGCTTGCAGCCATTTTGACGTCGCCCGACCAACTCACCCCGAAGCAGATGTCTCCGCCGGCGAGGTCGTTGATCCATGAATAGAGGGCGAATTGCGTCACATAGGGGCGAATGCTTTTCAGCAATTCATAGGCGGCCTGATAGTCAGCCGGATTGTGACTGTTCGGATCCTTGCCGAGATAGTGCAGGGCGATGGAAAACATGTCGGTCGGCGAGTCGAGCAGCGAGACGCCGCAGCTCTTCAACTTGCTCAGGTATTCCGGCTTGAACAGTATGTCCCAGTTGTCGAGCGCCACGGAAGGCCCGAGTACCTTGCGAACCTGGCTGACGTTGTACGCGAGGCCGGTCGTGCCCCATGCCCAGGGCACGCCGTATTGATGTCCCGGGTCCGCCGCGTCGGTCAGTTTCAGCAATTGTGGATCCAGATTGGCAAGGTTCGGCAGCCTGGACTTGTCCAGTTTCAAGTAGATCCCCGCGGCCGCTTGCGCGCCGAGGTAGCTCGACGAAGGCACGACGATGTCGTAGCCAGACGAACCGGTAAGCAGCTTCGCCTGCAACGTATCGTCGCTATCGAACACGTCGTAGCGGACGTGGATGCCGGTCTCCTTCTCGAAGTTTGGTACGGTATCCTTAGCGATAAAATCGTCCCAGTTGTAGACGTTGAGTGTGTTCTCGTCTGCAAGCGCTGTCGTCGCGAATGCACAGCAGGTGAGCAAGGCGAGCGCTATTCGTAAATGCGGTGCTGGCATGATGTCTCCGATAGGGTCTATGGTCGTTATAGTGAGTTGGCGCGCTCAGGGGCGGCGTTGCTTGCGCATAAGGAACAGAATGTCGGCCGCGAGATGCGCCGCCGCGAGCGCGGTGATATCGCTCTGATCGTAGGACGGCGCCACTTCCACGACGTCGGCGCCGACAAGGTGAATCCCGTCCAGCTCGCGCACGATCTCCAGTGCCTGCGCCGAGGAGAGTCCGCCCGCAACCGGCGTGCCGGTGCCCGGGGCGAAGGCAGGATCGAGACAGTCGATATCGAAGGTCAGATACGCGGGGGCATCGCCTGCCACCTCGAAGATCTGGTCGACCACAGCTGCCGTGCCGTGACGATGCACCCAGGGGGCATCGAGTACGCGCACACCCATGAAGTCGCTGTTCCAGGTCCGGATGCCGACCTGAACCGACCGCGCAGGATCGATCAGGCCTTCGCGGATCGCCTTGTAGAACATCGTGCCGTGATTGAGGGAATTCGCGTCGTCATCGGGCCATGTGTCGCAATGCGCGTCGAAATGAATCAGCCCTAGGGGGCGGCCGAAACGTTCGACATGCGCGATCAGCAGGGGGTATGTGATGTAGTGGTCGCCGCCCAGCGTCAGCATCTTGGCCCCTGAGGCGAGGATAGTGCGGGCGTGAGCCGCAATGGCTTCGCGGATCGTCCACGGCCGATGCGCATCGAACCAGCAATCGCCGTAGTCGATCACGTTCAGTGCGTCGAGCGGCGCAAGCCCCCACGGATAAATGCCCAACTCGGCCAGTTGGACCGAGGCCGCACGCACGGCGGCGGGGCCGAGGCGCGCGCCGGAACGGTAGGTCGTTGCAAGGTCGAGCGGTACACCGGAAATGGCAACGTCGACGCCAGTGAGATCACGGCTATAGGGGCGCCGCAAGAATGACAGCGGTCCGGCGTAGGTCGGCGAAGCGGGGTCTTGCTGCTGCGGCGAACTCTTGCCTGCTTGCGCGGATTCAGTGGTGAATGGGTCTTTTTGGAAGGCAGAGGTCATGATCTCGGTATGTAAGGTGCCAGTAAATCGATACGACTTGTCGTCTCATTCAGGCCGAATGCCATAAGCGCTATGATTCGCCGGACACAATTGATATAAAAGCGAAGGATTTTTCTGGAACTATCGATTTCGTTCATACCTCGATGCGCAGACTCCCACCTCTCCAGGCATTGCTGGCCTTCGATTCGGCGGCCCGACTGGGCTCGTTCACACGTGCGGCTCAGGAACTGTCGCTGACCCAGTCGGCGATTAGCCATCAGATCCTTCAACTCGAGGAATGGACTGGGCAATCTCTCTTCTTGCGTGTGGGCCGGGGCGTCGTGTTGACCGCGGCCGGCAAGCTGTTTGCGCAGACGGTGGCCGACGCGCTCGCGCTGCTGAGCGACGGCCGCGAGCGGATCGAGCCGTATGGCAACCCCGATTCGGTGCTGCTCTATTGCCCGCCGGAATTTGCCTCGGGCTGGCTGATTCCGCGCATGGGCGAACTGACGGCCGCGATGCCGAACGTCGAGATCTGGCTGGTGACCGATATGGAAGTAACCGAGATCGACCGGGTCGACATCGATCTCGTGGTATCGGCCAAGCCGATCAAGTCGCCGGATGTCGAATGCCTGCGGCTGATGGAACAAGAAAAAGTGGCAATCTGCGGACCCGCGACTGCGCGCCGGCTGTATCACGCGCCGTTTCCCGAGGTGCTGGCGCGTGCACCGCTGCTCGTGCACGAACAGTCACAGGAATGGGCACCCTGGTTGCCCGAACTGCGGCGCAGCGGTTTGCAAACCCGGCGCGTAATGACGAGTGCCGATCCGCATCTGCTCTTGGCGGCTGCGGAACGGGAGGCCGGCATTGCCATGGTCTCGCAGCTGTTCGCGAGCGAAGCGCTGGCGCAACAGCGCGTGTGCCGCCTGCCACAGGTGCCACGGATCGCAATGCCGCCTCTGTGGCTAATGAAATCGAAGCTGCCTGCACGCTCAACGGCGGTCGAGCCCGCCTTCCGATGGATTGCCTCGGCTTGCGGTGCTCGCGTCGATGATGGTGCCACCCCGATGCAGTGATTTTCCACTGCATCGAGCATCGCGGCGCGCGAGATCAACAGATCGACTCACGTTTTCCCTACTGCATGTTGATCATCGAAGTATCTGTGGTATCGTTCCCAAATCAAAGCTGATAGGCGAACAGGAGACCAGCCATGGAGTCCCTCAACGGACGCAGGCCGACCGTCATCGACGTAGCGAAGCGTGCAGGGGTCTCCAAAAGTACGGCGGCTCGGGTGCTGTCGGACGCGCCCAACATTTCCGATTCGGCGAGAGAGCAGGTGCTGCTGGCTGCGAAAGCGCTGGGCTACACGCGCAATGAACTGGCGGTCAGCATGCGGTCGGGCCGCAGCGGCATGCTGGGCCTCGTCTTGCCGGACATCGCGAATCCATTTTGGGGCGAGGTTGCGCGGGGTGCGCAGGACCGGGCTGCGGATGCAGGTGTTTCCATCCTGATTTTTTCGTCCAACTGGAGCGCGGAAAAAGAAAAGATGCATTTGAGCACCATGATGCAGGCGCGTGTCGATGGCGCGATCATCAATCCAGTCGCAGACGAACTCGGCGATTTCGAGCGTTTTGGATTGCCTTGCATCATGATTGGATCGAGTGCTGAGCGGTTTCCCGACAGTGCTTCGGTCGGCTCGGACATTGCACAAGGCGTGGGTCTCGGCATGAATTATCTGCGCTCCAAAGGCCATCTTCGGCCCGCCCTCATCGTCGGACAGCGCACGCGCCTTGCTCGTGCGAGGTTCTTACGCGCGGTACACGAACACTGCATCAAGCATGACATCGATCCTGTCACGCTGCCCGTGGAAGATGCCGACTACACGACGGAAGGCGGCGCACTCGCTATGCGACGTCTGGTGGAGCGGCATGAGGGTGGACATCTATGTGTGTTCGCCGCGAACGACCTCATGGCGCTCGGGGCGATGGGCGCCGTTCGAGAGGCGGGTTTGCATTGTCCACAAGATGTGTCGATTCTTGGCTTCGACGGCATTCAAGCGGGCGCATTCGCGTGGCCAGGACTCACAACAATAGAAAAACCCGCTCGTCAGATCGGCGCCGAGGCCGTCGCACAACTTCTTAAACGCGATGTCGAAGCAGCCCACGGTACGCGGATTTATCTGCCATGCACCTTAACTGAACGCGGATCGATTGCCGATCTGCATCGCAAATCGATGCGCGACTCCGCGGCATCAGGGGAGAGGCGCTGAGCCGCGAGGCCATCGATATATTTTTTCCGCAAAATGGGAACGTTCCCATCGCAATGACGAAGCCAAAAACTTATTGAAGGAGACAGGAACCATGTTGACCGCTCACCCAATCGTCCAGCCGCCCGATAGAACATATCTCCGGCCCATGCTGACCATCGGCATGCTGTACTTCGTGACTGGAGCCTTCAGTTGGCTAAACGGGCCTTTGACCGTCTTCGTCAAATTGGCCTTCAGACTGGATGATGTTCAGGCGCTCCTGATTACCGTCGTCTTCTATGTCCCATATTTCGTGTTCGCATTGCCGTATGCCGCTGCGCTGAAGCGGATCGGGATGAAAAGAGGGATGGCGGCGGGCCTGGGCGTCATGTCGATCGGTGCGCTGTCCTTCAGCTGGTTCGTTGGTGCGCACAGCTACCCCGGCGTACTTGCAAGCCTTTTGGTGATCGGAACGGGGCTGTCCCTGATGCAGACCGCCTACAACCCGTACGTCAGCATTCTGGGACCGATCGACAGCGCGGCGCGGCGTGTGGCTACGATGGGAATCTGCAACAAGACCGCCGGTATCCTTGCGCCCTACGTATTCGGCGCATTGGTCATGGGGGGCGTGGGCGAATTCGTCAGCCGGGTCAAAGCGGCGCCGACAGCAGCACATGCCGACGCTCTGCTCAACGCATTTGCCGCCAGATTGCACGGTCCGTATCTCACGCTCGCGGCCATTCTCGCGGTACTCGCCGTTTTCATCGCGTTTTCGTCTCTCCCCGACATCAAGCCATCGGAAGTCAATGTCGCTGAGCGCGGTAGTCATTCCGCACGCAGCATCTTTTCATTTCCTCATCTTTGGTTGGGAGTGCTTTGCATCTTCACGTACATCGGCGCAGAAGTGCTGGCAGGTGACGCGATCGGCCTATACGGGCAGAGCTTGAACTTGCCGCTCGACGCAACCAAACATTTCACGTCTTATACGATGTCCGCGATGCTCGTTGGCTACCTGGTCGGGCTCGTTCTCGTGCCGCGCTTCATCTCGCAGCAGCGCTATCTGGTCGTTTCCGCACTGATTGGCGTGCTGCTCAGCGCTTGCGCCTATGTCTCCGACGGCTATACGTCGATTGCGTTCATCGCTGCACTGGGCTTCGCGCACGCGATGATGTGGCCGGCGATCTTTCCGCTCGCGATCAAAGGCCTGGGCCGGTTTACCGAAACCGGATCGGCATTGTTGATTATGGGAATCGTGGGTGGCGCCGTGATGCCCCAACTCTTCGCACACCTGAAGCGCGTGTATGACTTTCAGTTTGTGTACATGGTGCTAACCGTGTCGTGCTACCTGTACATCATGTACTACGGCTTTCACGGCCACATGGCAGGAAAACGTGAGTCGAGAGCAACGAGCAAGTCCGAAACGCAATGGGCCCGACACGGTAGCGACGAAAACGAGAATAAGGAGAACGTATGAGTATTGCCCACCAGTCACTGCAGGACCGAATCCGTGGACTCGTGTACGGGGTCGCGTACGGCGACGCGCTCGGAGCCACGGTCGAGAAGCTTTCGGCGTCGCAAATCCGTGAGCGCTTCGGGCGCGTCACTTCGATCAATACCGAATGGCATCGTGCGAAAGATGACGAAGCGGGCCGCAAGGGGCGCATACGCGGCGGCGGCATTGTCACCGACGACACCTTCATGCTGCTTTCGCTGATGAGTGTGTACAACGAGGTCGGCCGGCACCTCGACGCGTGGGATATGGCCGATGCGATGGTGCGCCAGATCGCCTGGGTTCCGCGCTGGATACCCGAACTGCAGCGCGAGACAGTGCTGATCGAGCGACTGTTTTATCCGGAGAAATGGATCTATCTGCGGCATCAACTCGCTTCCTGCGATCCACGTCAAGGAGGCATCGGGAACATGGTCAACTGCGGAGCGGCCATGTACATCGCGCCGATCGGCGCGATCAACGCCGGCGATCCCAGGGGCGCCTATGACGAAGCGATCGCATTCGCCAGCGGGCATCAGGAGAGCTACGGTCTTGAAGCAGCCGGTGTGCTCGCCAGTGCGGTAGCCGCGGCGTTCGTGCCTGGCGTCGCGATCGAAGCAGTTGTCGAGGCTGCGCTCGACGTCGCCAGGGACGGCACGCGTGCAGCGATTGACGCGATCGCCGATGCCGCTGTGAGGCTGCGTGGCAAAGACTACGAGACGGTGGTTACGGAATTTCACCGGATCATCGGTCGCTACTCGCCGATTGGTGACGATGTCGAGCATACCGCGAGAAAAGCGGGTATTGCCTCCGACGCCTATCGGCCCTCGCGGCGTCTTTCGATCGAAGAATTGCCGCTGGCGCTCGGCTTCATCCTGACGAACTGCGGGGACTTCCATCAGGCGGTCGAGGACGGCATCAATTCAGGGCGCGACACCGATTCGATTGGTGTGATGATCGGAGCGGTGCTGGGGGCGATGCATGGCAGCACCGTGATCGACGAAGGCGTTTGCCGACAACTTGACGAGGTGAACCGACTGGAACTGCTATCCGCTGCCGATTGCTTCGGTCAAACGGTAAAGGCCATCCATGAGGCGGACCGTGCGTTCGCTGAAAAGAAGTTCAAGGTGCGCGCGGACTTGTCCTGAAACGAATAGGGAATCCTCACGCGCCAGGCAAAGAATAGTCAAAGCTGTTGGCGGGGTGGCGGTGTTCAGATCAAGCCAGCCTTTTCCATTATTTAGTAGTGCGACTGACAAAATTAAATCCGGCGAAGCGGCGCAAGCCGATTCGCTTACCAGTCTTATCGGGAGACGACGTCATGAGAGACAATATCCGGGTAGCTGCAATCGCAACCGCAATCCTTGCAATGACCAGCATTGCGCGAGCACAGTCCAGCGTCACGCTCTACGGGATCGTCGACGACGGCCCGAGCTACACGAGCAATGCGGGTGGCCATGCCGGCTGGCAAATGGTCAGCGGAAGCGCGCAGGGAAGTCGTTGGGGTCTAAAGGGAATCGAAGACCTGGGAGGTGGCCTGACGACGATATTCCGGCTCGAGAACGGCTTCAACATCAATAACGGCACGCTCTCGCAGGGCGGACGTGAGTTCGGCCGGCAAGCGTATTTCGGATTGGCTTCGAGCACGCTCGGGACGCTGACCCTGGGTCGGCAGCTCGACATGATCAATGACTATGTGGCGCCAATGACGGCAAACTCGTCGTGGGGCGGTTACGCCTTCTCGCATCCGTTTGATAACGACAATACGGACGGCTCGTTTCGCATCAACAACGCGATCAAGTACACCAGTGCGAACTATCTGGGTCTAAGTTTCGGGGCGACATACGCGTTCAGCAACGCAACGGGTTTCGCGCAGGACCGTGAATACAGCATGGGGGTTCAGTACACGCACGGTCCGCTGGTTATCGCCGGGGCGTACTCGAACGTCAACGGCCTCGGCACCAGCACGAACGGTGCCGTCACGCCCGACACCGCGCCGTTCGTCGCAGATTCCCAGAAGATTGCTGGCGCGGGAATCAAGTACGCTTTCGGCCCTGCGGCGGTCGCCTTCGTTTATACGTATACGGACATCGGCCAACCCGTAAGGAACAACCTCGTCCGCGCAACACTGAACGGCACCAGCTTGAGGTTCAGCAACTACGAAATCAACGGGACATACCAGCTTGCTCCGCAGTTCTCCGTTATGGCGATGTACACCTTTACACATGGCGACTACGCGGCGAGCAGCGGTACCGTCCGCCCGAACTGGAACGAAATTGGCTTGATGGGCGACTACCTGCTATCCAAGCGGACGGACGTGTATGTCCAGGGCGTGTGGCAGCACGTGAGCGGCGTGGCCGATGACATGGGCGGAATGAGCGGGGCGTTGATACTAGGCAGTGCGGGGCAGGCGAGTACGGCTAGCCAGATGCTCGTGCATGTGGGTTTGCGGCACAAATTCTGAGTGTGCGAACCGGTGGGTTGCCGTCAATCGCTCGAGAGAGGGCGCGGCGAGATGGGTGTCGGTGCTACCGTGAGGCCAGACCGATCAACGCTCCCGGCACTACAACGCTCTTCGGTCCTGCCAGCAACGCAGTCCGAATAGCGGCACGAGTGCGTAAGCATGATCGAGCATATCCGACTGCAGGCTTTCATACGGCTCCCAGCGCGTCTCGCCAGCCGGTGTTGATGCGACAGGGTTCCTGCGCGCTGGCACTGGAGCCGTTCAGACGCGAAACCCGGATTTCAACGCCTGATAGAGCCGCCTGTACCGTTCAAGCCGGTCTTCCAGCACGCTCCGAAGTGCTGCCACAGGCTCGTATCGCTCGAGGACAGCGGGCGCTTTGACCACTCCAGCGAGTTCTTCCCGTGTGCACGAGAGACGAGCGAGGCGACTTGCTCCAAGTGCCGCCCCGAGTTCGCTCCCTTCGTTTCGATTGAGTTCGAAGCCGAGCGCGCAAGCGCAGAGTTTGCCCCAGAACGCGCTGCGCGACCCGCCGCCAATGAAGGCGGCCGCGGTGAGCGTCGTTCCCGCTCCCCGCAGCGCCGCATATCCATCCGCCATCGCGAACGCGACGCCTTCCATCACGCTGTACGCGAGATGCTGGGCGCCATGCGCCGAAGTCATCCCGTAGAAGACACCTTTTGCTGCGGCATCGTTGTGCGGCGTCCGCTCCCCGTTCAAATAGGGAAGGAAAATCGGCGCGGCGGCGCTTTGTCCCGAGGGGGCCATCTCGATCAGTTCGGCGACGCTGCTCTTGAGCAGGCCGGACAGCCAGTGCAGGCTCGCGGCCGCGCTGAGGATGACACTCATCTGATGCCACTGTCGCGGCACGCAATGGCAGAATGCATGGACGGCCTGGGCGGGGTTCGGTGCATAGCTCGCGGTCGCGGCGAAGAGTACGCCCGACGTTCCCAGCGACAGGAACGCATCGCCCGGCCGGGCAACGCCGATGCCAACTGCGCTCGCGGCGTTGTCACCGGCGCCGCCACAAACCGTCACGCTGCCATCGAGACCCCACTCGCGCTGAAGGTCTCCCCGCAACTGGGCCGCAGGCTCGCTGCCCTCAACCAGCCGGGGCATGTGCTCCCTCGACAAGCCGGTTGCGTCGAGCATGCGGTCGGACCAGTCGCGTTTTGCGACATCGAGCCATAGCGTCCCCGAGGCGTCGGACATGTCGGATGTAAACTCGCCAGTCAGACGCCATGTGATGTAATCCTTCGGAAGCAGCACTTTTTGCACTGCACGAAAGACGGCTGGCTCGTACTTCGAAAGCCAGAGCAGCTTGGGCGCCGTGAAGCCCGGCATGGCCTGATTTCCGGTGATATCGCGCGAATCGGGCACGAGCGCCTCGAGTTCGACGCACTCCGCGTAGGCGCGCGTGTCACTCCACAGAATCGCCGGACGCAGCACGTTGCCACTGCGATCGAGTAGCGTCGCGCCGTGCATCTGGCCGGAGAGGCCAATTCCGCGCAGCGCCCTGAACGCGCGAGGCTGCTCGCTGCGTAGGGCCGCGACGGCGTCGAGCGTAGCGTTCCACCAGTCCTGGGGACTTTGCTCCGACCACAGGGGGTGAGGGTTCTCGACGCGCAGTCGGGCCCGGCTGCTGGCGATGACGTTCGATTCGGCATCGGTAAGCACAACCTTTACCTCGGACGTGCCGAGGTCGATTCCCAGATAACTCAAAGTGTATTCCCGACGGTGAGCAGGCGGCCGCGCCGCCTGGCATGGTCTCAGGCCGCTGCCTTGTGAGCGTGTGAGGGGGCGTCGTTGAGCCGGTGCAACGCGCGAAACTTCGAAGGCGGAATCCCTTTTTGCGCGAGAAACTGCCGGTTGAAGTTCGATACATTATTGAACCCGACGCGGTAACAGATATCGGTCACGCCCAGATCCGAGCACATGAGCAGTTCGCAGGCTTCGTTGAGGCGCAGCCGGTTCTGATACTGCACAAACGTGCAACCGGTATGCCGCTTGAAGAAGCGCGTAAAGGTGCTGACGCTCATGCTCGACATTTCCGCAACGTCGACTTCACGCAGATTGCCGGCGAGATTCTGCTGGATATAGGACAGCACCTGGTTGATGGTCGACGACATGTAGCGCTGCGCACTGACGTTGTATGCCGGCCCGGCGAGCAGCTTCCTGCTGGTGCAGGCGATCAACTGGTCGAGGATCGACATCAGCAGCATGACGCGGCGCGCACCGTGCGCACCTGAAACCTCCTGCATCACAGGGGCAATGGCGAGGCCGAGTGCGTCCGGAAACTGGATGCCTCGCGACGCCTGATCGATCAGCGCCATCGCAGGGCTGAGTTCGGCGAACGCCGCGACCATCTTTTCGACGGCATCACGCGAGAACTGCAGCACGAGATCGCGAGACGGCACGCTCGCGCCGCCGTCGCTGTCCGTCACCCAGTTGTGAGGCAGATTCGGTCCCGTCAGTACGATGTTGCCAGGATGGAAGTCCCCGATGTAATCCCCCACGAAGAACTTGCCCGACGAGGCACGGATGACGTGCACTTCGTATTCGGGGTGGAAGTGCCATTTCGCAACCGTATGCGGATAGTCGTGCACCCAGGCCCGAAAGGACTCGTCCTGACGGGTATGGACCAATTCGAGATCCGGATTCATTGCTCTCGTCTCCACGGGAATCCTGGCTTCGCGCCCAGGGCGCGTGCATGCACCCTAATGTACTCCCACGCCGGGCGCCGCGTGCAGGCGCGGGGCGGGTACGGGAGCCGCCGCCTCGTCTGCCAGCCCAAGCGACACATTATCCCCCGTCGCGACGTCGAAAACATGCAGATCGTGTTCGCGCAACGCGAGCCTGACGTGATCTCCCGTGTGAGGCTCGGTACTCGCCGGAACCAGCGCGGTGATACGCTCGCCTGAGCAGTCAACGGTAATGAGCGCTTCTGCACCCAACACTTCGACCAGCTCCACAATGCCACTGAGCACGAGGGCATCGTCCGCTTTCACATCATCTGGAATCCATACGAAATTTGGACGGACCGCCAGCTTGATTGCCTGCCCGACCTGCAAGCGCTGAAAGCGGTTCCCGCGTAATTGCCATTGACCGGCGGTTGACGACACGATAAGTCTTTCGCCAGTGCGTTGCACAGAGGCATCCAGAAAGTTCATCGCAGGCGTGCCGATAAAGCCCGCACCAAAAATCGTGCGCGGATACCGGTATAGCTCGGTGGGCGTGCCTTCCTGCTCGATGTGTCCGCCGCGCATCAGAATGACGCGGTCGGCTAGCGTCATCGCCTCGAGCTGGTCGTGCGTCACGTAGACCGTGGTCGTTTTCAGACGCTGATGCAAGCGTTTGATGTCGGTGCGCAGCTGGGCGCGCAACTTGGCGTCGAGGTTCGACAACGGCTCGTCGAACAGGAAGACCGCAGGCGTCTTGATCATCGCCCGGGCGATGGCGGCGCGCTGCTGCTGGCCGCCCGACATGGCGCGCGGCTTGCGTTCGAGCAGCGCATCGAGATTGAGCATGGCGGCTACCTCGCGCACGCGGCAGTCGATCTCGGCCTTCGGCGTTTTGAGGCGCCGCAGGCCGAACGCAATGTTCTCGTACACGCTCATGTGCGGATAGAGCGCGTAGTTCTGAAACACCATCGCGACATTGCGCTCGCGTGCGGGTACGTCGTTCACGACCGTGCCGCCGATCGAGAGGCGGCCCCCCGATATCTCCTCCAGCCCGGCGATCATGCGCAGCATCGTCGACTTGCCGCATCCCGACGGCCCCAGCAGCACGACGAACTCGCCTTCGTCGATGTGCAGGTCGAGCGGATGCAGTACCGGTTGCCCGCCGTCGTACTGCTTCATGAGCCCTTCGCAGACAATAGTCGCCATGATTCAATCCATCTCGATCTGGATCTTCACGTCCTCGGGCCGGCCAGCAGCGGCTTCCTCGAACGCCTTGATGCCGTCTGAAAACGCGAATTTGCGGGAGATGAACGGATTCACGTCGATCATTCCCGAACTGATGAGGGCTAGCGCCCGCGGAAAAATGTTCGCGTAGCGGAACACGGATTCGAGCCGGATCTCCTTTGCCTGCATCGCTACCACGTCGAGCGCGACCGGGCCTGGCGGCATGCCCACCAGCACCGCGCAGCCGCCCGGACACACGAGGTTCAGCAGCGTCTCGAAGACCTTCGCGTTGCCCGAGGCTTCGAACACGACGTCGGCGCCCCAGTCTTCGGTCACCTGGCGCACCACGTCTTCGAGCGATTCCTCTGCGGCATTCACGGTACTCACTGCCGGATTGCCGGCGAAATGGCGCAATTTCTCTTTTACGACGTCGGCGAGGATCACGCGCGACGCGCCGCCCGCGAGCGCCGCGAGCGCCGTCATCGCGCCGATGGTGCCTGCGCCGATCACGACGGCCACGTCGCCGGGCTTCATCGCGGCCTTCGTGGCCGCTTGCAAGCCGATCGACAAGGGCTCGACGATGGCGCCTTGCGCGAACGAGACGTTGTCCGGAAGCCGGTAGGTGAACGCGGCCGGGTGCACTACGTAGGGGGTCAGGCAGCCATGCACGGGGGGAGTGGCCCAGAACCGCACGGCGGGGTCCAGGTTGTAGAGTCCGCGCATGGTGGCGCGCGAATCGAACTGCGGCACGCCGGGTTCCATGCAAACCCGGTCGCCGACTTTCAGGTGGCCGACTTCGGCTCCCACCTCGACGATCGTGCCCGACGCCTCATGACCGAGCACCATCGGCTGCTCGACCTTGAACGGCCCAATGCGGCCGTGCGTGAAGTAGTGCACGTCACTTCCGCACACGCCAACGGTATGAATGCGAACCTTGACATCGCGTGGCCCGATCGCCAGCGGCAAATCGATGTCCCGCAGGCTCAGGCGTCGAGCTTCTTCCAGTACGAGTGCCTTCACAACATTCTCCTTATTTTCCTTTGACCATTGAGTTCAGGAGGCGAATCAGCACGCCCACGAAGATGATTGGCGGCAGGGCGAGCAGAACCGTCGACGCGTTGATCACGCCCCACGGCACTTCCTGGCCGAGCGACGTAAACGCGGATGCGACGACCGGCAGGGTGGCGCTGCGCGACGACGTCAGCGCAAGTCCCATCATCAGTTCGTTCCAGACCAGCACGAAGCTGAAAATGATGCCGCCGAGCAGCGTGTTGCCACAGGTCGGCAACGCAATGCGCCAGAACACCGCGTAGGGTCCATAGCCGTCGAGCGTGGCGGCCTCCTCGATTTCGCGCGGCATGCGCTGGAACACGGGTATCGACAGCCATGTGATGGTGGACAAGGTCGTCAGCAGATAGGTGACGATCATCGAAAAGCGCGTGTCGTACAGACCCAGGTCCACCCAGATCGCGATGAGCGGAATCGCAACCGCGACCGGCGGCAGGAAACGCAGCGACAGCAGAAAGAACTGGATGTCGCGTTTTGCCGGAACGTGAAAACGTGCGATCACATAGGCTGCCGGCACGCCGAGCACCGTGCCCAGGATGACCGCGGTGCCCACGATGACCGAACTGTTCTCCAGTGCGATCAGCACCTCCGGGCTCGAAATCACCTGCCGGTAATTGTCCAGCGTCGGCGTGAAGATGAAACGCGGTGTGGGTGTGACGATATCGAGCAGGTTCTTCAGTGAATTGAGCACCGCCCAAAGGATCGGGAACACCGCCACCACGGCGAGCGCAACGCCGAGCAGCAGGATCGTACTGCGGGAGATCAGTCTTCCCATTTGTTCACCCGCTTCCAGATAAGCGTGAAGATCAAGGTCGTGGCGACCATCATCAGGACCGCCATGCTCGACGCGTACGACACCTTTCCTGCGAGGCCGATTCCCTGGGAGTACGCGTACATGTCCAGCGTTTCGGTGGATACGCCCGGGCCGCCTTTGGTCATCACGTAAATCAGGTCGAACGAGCGCAGCGACTCCACCATCTTGATGAACACAAGACTCATGATCGGCGCCTTGAGCATGGGCAGCGCGATGTATGCATAAACCTGCCAGGTACTGGCATAGTCGAGCCGTGCGGCTTCGAGCGGCTCGGGCGGCAGCGTCTCGAGCAGCTTTAGCACCACCACCGAGAAAAACAGGCCCCATTGCCAGATATCGACCAGCGCGACCGCATAGAGCGCAAGCGCCGGGTCCGAGAGAAAGGCCGTGTTCGTGATGCCAAAGAGGCCGATCAACCAGCTGAGAATGCCATTGAGGGGCGAGTACATGAACTTCCAGATAAACGCCGCGGAAACACGTGGCAACAGCACAGGGATGATCAACAGCACGCTGATGGCGTTGCGCAGCCGGCCGTGCACATGCTCGAACAGATAAATGGCAATGACGATTCCGAGCGCGACCGCGCCGAGCACCGTCACGACCTCCCAGATGGCCGAAACCTCGATGGAGTTGATGAAGCGCCGGTCGGCGGCAAGGCGCACGAAATTGCGCATCCATACGAACTCGCTATCCGGGTAGCGCAGCACGCGATTGCGGAGTGCGAGGTTGATGGCCGCGATGGTCGGCACGAATCCCAGCACCACCATCGCAACGAGAGGCGGCACCAGAAACACGAACGGAAGGCTAGTCTTTCCGCGATTAAACATTCAGCTCTCCAGCTTCGAACACTCGGGAGCGCATCCCGCCGCTCCCGTGCACAGAGGGGACTCGCGCGCCTCGCGCGCGTCCCCGCGCTGCCGCTCACTTGCGCGCATGCTCCATGGCGTCTTGCGCGTACTGGGTCGAATCGTTGAGCGCGCCCTGAATGTCCTTCTGGGTGCCCGTAAAGATTTCCTCGAGCGCCACGCCAAGGTTGTCGCCGATATCCGGCCATTGGGGGCTCGGCCAGAACGTGACCTTCGACACCGGCGTCGTATCTTTCAACCCGGCGAGAATCTGCGGTTTGACATGCTTCTGGAAATAGTCGCTTTCGATCGTGCTCGTGCGGTTGTAGTCGCTGAACACGTTGTCACGCAGGCGTGCCTGCTCCTGATCCTTGCTCGTTGCCCACGCAATGAACTTGCCGGCCGCCTGGCGCGTGCATTCGTCCTTCGCGCCGACCGCAGAAATGGCCAGACCATGCCCGTATGCAGCGGAGGGCAGCGGTGCGGGCGGCCTCACGTAGCCGACCTTGTCGGCGACACTCGACTTGGTGGGGTCTTCCATCCAGTCGGCGAACGGCGTCGACTCGATCATGAACGCCACCTTGCCGGAGCGGAATGCCTCGAGCGCGTTGCTCCAGTCATAGGTAGTGGAGCCCGGCGGCGCATACTTGAAGAGGTCCGTGTAGAGCTGCGTGGCCTTGACGGCAGACGGCGAATTGAATGCGGGTTGCTGCTGCTTGTCGGTCCATGTGCCGCCTTCGGCGAGCATGAACGGCGCCCAGCGCCAGACATTCATGCCGGAGCCGCGCTGGCCTCGGGCAACCCAGCCGTACAGGTTCGGCGGCGCGTTGAGTTTCTTGATGTCGGCAACCAGCTCGTCGAGCGTGCGCGGCACCGGCATATGCGCTTTTTCGAGAATATCCCGGCGATAAAACAGGAAGTCGGAACCACCGATCAGCGGCGCGAAATACGCGACGCCCTGATAGCTCGCGACGGCGCGGCGTCCGGGCAGGAAGTCGTTGTAGTCGGCTTCCTTGGGGTAGTACTTCAGCAGGGGCACGATCCAGCCCGCCGTCGCGAACTCGGAGACATTCGCCTCATCCACGTAGTAGACCTGGTATGAACCGGCGCCGGTCGATGCGTCGAGCCGCGACTTTGCGCGGCGGTCGTTCTCTCCGAAGTAGCTGATCTCGATCTTCGTTCCGGTCTTTTTCTCGTAGTCCGGCAAGGACTTTTCCATCACGGTGAGGCCGAGACTTTTCTGCGCGAGCACCTTGATGACCGGAACATTGCACGACTGCGCGACTGACACGACAGGCAGGGTCGCGCCCAGCAACGCACACAGTGCGGAATAGTGGAACCTTTTCACTGCCGTCTCCTGAAAGGTTTTAGTTCGAGTGGTTGTTATCGGCCGGTGGAGTTTGCGTGCCGGTAGATAGCGAGCGTAAGTTAGCACCGGCCTGGCGAGCCAGCCACGCCAAAACGGGGCAGCGCTTCTGTACTTTTTGCTCAGTTTTTGTGTGCAGCGCAAAATTTTGTGTCGAACCAGGTTGGATTGGGAAACCATGGCTGTATGCGTTCTGGGAGATCGCGACACCTGTTCGATGGGTGGTTCAGGAATGGCCGCGCGTGCAACTTTCGGCTTGATCATGCGAGGAATCCTCGCGGCATTGATCGAAAGTAGACCTATGTAATTTAATTATTCGCGAGGATCGAATCCGTAGATGTCCGCCTTCTCAAGGGGAAGCGGGAAGATGAGGCCGCTCAGCGCTTTTCGTCGCGAACTCGCACGGCCGAAATTCCGTCAATCACGCTCGATACCCAAGGCCGAAATCAGGCGCTCGCGCCGTGACAGCGCCTCCAGCGAGCGCTTGCCAAGATGCGTCGCGACGAGGTTGAGCAAGCCTTCGCAAAAGATCAGATATGCGCCCATGCTGTTGCTGAAGAAACTGCTCTCATGCGGAATCAGAAAGGCGTGACGTGCGGGCGGCACGAGCGGGGAGGCGAGCGTATCCGTGATCGCGATCACGGTCATGCCGGCCTCGGCGGCTGCTACAGCGGCCTCGGCGACGCTGCGCGTATAGGGTGCTACGCTCGTCACGACGACTACATCGCCAGGCTGCAACTGTGCGAGTCCTTCAGCGACGCCGAGCCCCTGCGCATCGAGCAGCGCGACATCGGTGCGGATCATGCCGAGGCCGTAGCACAGGAAACTCGCAAGCGCGCTGAACTGCCGCAAACCATGCACGCGCACGCGCGGCGCGTCGGCGAGCAAGGTCGACGCGCTACGCAGATCGACGGGCGACAGCCGCGCGAGGAACGTCTCGACATTGCCAATCGATTCATGTGCGAGTTGCGCGACGACATCGACTTCAGGCGAACCCGCGCCAACGGTGCCAGCAGGCGCGCCAGCTTTCTGCCCGGACACGAGCCGTTCCGCCTGATGCGTGTAGAAATGCCGATGCTGCTGCGCGAGAGAGTCACGGAACACGCTCTGGAAGTCCGCGAAGCCGGTGTAGCCGAGCTTCGTAGTCAGGCGCGTCAGTGTGGACGCGTTCACGTCGAGCGCCGTTGCGAGATCCGTGATCGTGCGCACGGCCACTTCCTCCGGTCGCTCGAGCAGCCACGCCAGCACCGCATGCGCCTTGCCGCCGAGCGATAACCCCGCCTCGGCGCGGCCGATGCGCACCACCAGATCGCGCAGCCCAGCGACGCTGCGCGGCGCGCTCGCTTCAGGCGCGCTCGCCTCTTCCTTGTGCACCAGTTTGCGGCGCTTCGTGCGTGGGTTTGTGTCCATTGATCAATTGGTAGCGGGGCGGCGACCCAGGCTGTTCATAAACGTCCCATTCTATGTGAGACGCCGCGATCACGATATCGGCGGTTGCGAGCGTATTTTCGTCGTCGGGATCATCGGGGTCGGCGCGATAGATCGGCAGCGACGCGTCGTCGGTGTCGGCAAGGATGGCGAGCGGATTGGGCGCGCGGCCAGCTTCGAGCGCGTCGTGCAATAGCGCATCGCCACGTGTCTGCCGGTGCTGCGACGAATCCGTCACGACCTGGGCGAAACCCCGCATGGACGGATGAATCGCATGATTCGCGTGCACCGACGGCTGCGCGATCTCCTGCACGGAACAACCGCGCGCGCTGTACTCGACGCTCAGCAACGCGGCGCTCGCGCAATGCGCAAGCGTCAGATGGAACCCGCCCGCGCGCGGGTTGTCGCGCACCACGGCAACAGCCGCATCGAGATCGCGCGTATCCAGCACGGCGCGCGTGAGCACCATACGCGGCACGCCGGCTTCTATCTGGCGTGCTCGCAGATTGTTCACGGTGACGGCGAGCCCGGCGTCCGTCACGGCAAACGTGTGGCCCGGCAGCGAGCCCGGATACACAAAGGCCGCAAAACCCGGGCTGCCGTCGATACGGCACGCGGCAATCGCACAATGTCCCGCGAAGCCGGGATCGCCGTCTTCGTTGTGACAGATGCGCCGGCGATCGACGCAAGGCAACTGCACGGTCGTGCAGCCATCGGGCGACGCGGCCCAAACATCGCCGCGACAGTTCCAGAGGAACACCTCCTCGAAGGGCAGGCCGAGACCCACGGCCAGCCCCTGCAGTTCCGCCCAGATACGCGGAAAGCGCTGCTGCGTATGCGCAGCGAGGCCGGCGGCGAGCGGCGTGCCTCTCCACTGCATCACGTCACGCCAGGCCGCCGAGTGCACCAGATGACGATGCACGGCCAACGCGCCAAAGCGCCCCAGCGCCTCGCCCGCGTCGAACGGCGAGCCGGAAATTTCGATGAATGCAGTTGCAGGCATGAGTGCGGGATCATTCAACGTGTTGAAGGAAATCGCGCAGGCGCTGATTCGGCGGATTGTCGAGCAGTTGCGCGGGCGGCCCGTCGACGGTGATATGGCCGTGCTCCATGAAGACGAGCCGCGTGCCGACCTTGCGCGCGAACGTCATTTCGTGTGTCACGACGACCATCGTCATGCCTTCTTCCGCCAGCGACTGCATCACGCGCAGCACTTCCTGGCGCAGTTCGGGATCGAGCGCAGAAGTCGGCTCGTCGAACAGCATCAGCTTCGGCTTGACGGCCAGCGCACGCGCAATCGCGACGCGTTGCTGCTGGCCGCCCGACAACTCGCTCGCATAGTGGCCGACGCGGCCCGCCAGGCCCACTTTGGTGAGCAGCTCGTGCGCGAGCGTTTCCGCCTCGGCCTTGCTCATGCCGCGCACCTGACGCGGACCGAATGCGACGTTTTCGAGCGCCGTCAGTTGCGGGAACAGGTTGAACTGCTGGAACACCATGCCCGCTTCGCGGCGAATCTCGCGCACTTTCTTCGAGCCGCTGAGCACGCTGATGCCATCGACGATCAGATCTCCGCCGTCGATCTGTTCCAGCGCGTTGATACAACGCAGCAGCGTCGACTTGCCCGAACCCGACGGACCGATCAGCACCACGACTTCGCCTGCGCGAATGTTCAGATCGACGCCGTCGAGCACGGTGGTTTGACCGAAGCGCTTCGTGACCTGCTTGAACTGCACCATGTCGAGCGTGCTCATAGTATCCGCATCCTCCTTTCCATCGTGCGCAGACAGAACGTCAGCACGCCGATCATGCACAGATAGATCGCGGCCACGGCCGTCCAGATTTCAACGGCGCGGAAATTCGCCGCCATGATTTCCTGCCCCTGACGCGTGAGTTCACCGACGCCGATCACGATGAAGAGCGACGTATCCTTCAGGCTCACGATGAACTGGTTGCCGAGCGCAGGCGTCATGCGGCGAATCGCAACGGGCCCGACGACGAATCCGAGCACGCGCCACATCGGCATGCCCAGCGCGAGTCCCGCTTCCTTCAACCCGCGCGGCACCGACAGGAACGAGCCGCGCACGATCTCGGCGATATACGCGCCCGAATTGACGACGATCGATACGATTGCGGCCGTCAACGCATCGACGCGCACGTTGAGCAGCACGGGCAGCGCGAAGTAGATGAACATCACCTGCACGACGATCGGCGTGCCGCGCACGAACTCGACGTACGCAAAAGCGATCTTCTGCAGGAAAACATTCCCGTACGCGCGCATCAAGCCGAACAGAAAGCCGACCGCAAGGCCCCCCACAAGGCCCGCAATGGTGATGAGCACCGTCAACCGTGCGCCCTGCAACAGCGCCGGTAACGCATCGACGACGACTGACAGATCGAACTGCATGACTTGCCTCCCGCAGCCGTTGCGTTATCAGGACTTCGTCGGCTCGACGCCGAACCACTTCTTGTAGATCGCCGCATAGCGGCCGTCAGCCTTGATCTTCGCGAGCGCCGCGTTGACCTTCGGCACGAGCGGGCTGCCCTTCGGAAAGCCGATGCCGTATTGCTGCGCCATCATCTGCGGACCGACCGCCTTCACGTGACCCTTGCCCGCCGTGTTGATGTAGTAGAGAACGTTCGGCGTGTCGTGCATCGCAGCGTCGACGCGGCCGGTCTGCAGTTCCAGATACGCGTTGTCGATGTTCGGGAACTGGCGCAGATCGGTGCCCGCGAAGTGTGCCTTCGCGTAATCCGCCGCCGACGTGCCCGTCTTGATCGCGAGCGACTTGCCCTTCAGGTCGTCCGGGCCCTTGATCGCACTGGCGGCCGGCACCATCAGCGTGAAGCCGCTGTCGTAGTAGCCATCGGAGAAGTCGATCACTTTCTTGCGCTCGTCCTTGATCGTGATGCCCGCGAGCGCGACGTCGACGTTATGGGTTTGCAGGGCCGGCAGGATGCCGCTGAAATCCATAGGCTGCAGCTTGTAGTCGAGCTTCAGGTCCTTCGCGATGGCTTCCCACAAGTCGATGTCGAAGCCGACGTATTTGTCACCCTGCTTGAATTCGAACGGCACGAACGCTGTGTCGCAGGCGACCAGCAAGGTCTCGGCCCGAGCGGCATGACCGAGGACGGAAACGGCGACGAGTGCAGCCGCGGCGAGCTTTGCTACGAGTTTCATGATGGCCTCTACAGGGGTGGGTTGACGAACGACGGCAAGTGGATTTGCGTCGAGTATCTTCGCGCAATTTAATTTGCGCAATAGGGGTGTGCGCAATTTGACTTGCGAATCGGGTTTACCCTGGAAGCGCTGAGTGGGTTAGACGTGTGGCTTGTTGGCAGCGCGCAACTGGCGCAGGTTGTCGAAGGCGGTGCAGCAGCGAATCGGGCGAGCCGGGTTGAATGAAGCGAGACCGGCGTCGGCGTCACTCCTCGAGACACCCACGCAGCGTTCGCGCGAGCCGGGCGGCCTCAGCCGCGTCGGCAATGTTCGCGAACCCCATCACAAGGCCGCGCGGCGTGTGCTCATTTCGCAGTCTTGACTATTGCATCGTCGCGACCGCACGCTCGATCAAGCCATCGGACGATGCGGACGTTCTTGCGGTTGCCGGTGACATTGGCGATCCGGCAACCGCCCGCCGCGTTATTTCCGAGGGCGTCGCGCGATTTGGCCGGATCGGCACGCTGGTCGACAACGCCGGCATCTCCATCGGCAAGCCTTTCACCGAACACACTGCCGAAGACTACGCCGCAGTGATGAACGCGAATATGGCGGGCTTCTATCACATCACGCAACTCGCCATTGCCGAAATGGAAAGGCATTCGAGCGGCCACGTGGCCAGCGTGGACCAGGCGTGGAAAGGATAGGTATTTACACCAATGCCAAAACGTGTATCGGGGAAGGCGAATTTTTCATTAGAAGGTTATCGGGCTTCTCCATAGACTGTGCCGAACCCAGTGATCGAGCGCTGTCCGGAGGTAAGGGGCCGGGTCGACGGCGTTCTTGCCTTACCCAATTGCCAGGAAATTCAAATCTAACGACACAAAGGGGGAGCGGAATACTTGCGTTTTGCCTAATGCATCCATTCGATCGGTGATTCGAACAGCGTCAGGCTGTGGCGAAAAATAGCAATTAGAAACTCGTACATCGGAGACAGAATAATGAAGCTGGTCAGAAAGATCGCACTGCGTACGATGGTGGGAGCGGCGTTCGCGCTTGCTGCCGGGACAAGCGCATTCGCGCAGGGCAAGCCGGTTACGCTTGGGTTCTCCCAGGTGGGCGCCGAGAGTGCATGGCGCACGGCGAACACCGTGTCGGTGAAAGCGGCAGCCAGGGATGCCGGCATCAACCTGAAGTTCTCGGACGCTCAGCAGAAGCAGGAAAACCAGATCAGGGCGATCCGCTCGTTCATCGCGCAGAAGGTTGACGTTATTGCGTTTTCGCCTGTCGTCGAGTCGGGCTGGGAGCCGGTGCTCGAAGAGGCGAAGCGGGCAAAGATCCCGGTCGTCCTCACCGATCGCGCGATCGACGTGAAGGATCCTTCGCTGTACGTGACGATGATCGGCTCCGACTTCATGGAAGAAGGGCGGCGCGCCGGTCACTGGCTCGAGGAGCGTTACAAGAACGAGCCGGGTCCCATCAACATCGCAGAGCTGCAGGGGACGGTCGGTTCCGCGCCGGCCAACGACCGTCATGCGGGCCTGATGGAAGTGATCAAGAGCGATCCGAAGTTCAAGGTCATTGCCTCGCAAAGCGGTGACTTCACGCTCGCGGGCGGCAAGCAGGTGATGGAAGCGTTTGCGAAGACGTACGGCAAGAAGATCAACGTGGTCTATGCCCATAACGACGATATGGCGCTCGGCGCGATCCAGGCCATGGAAGAGGCAGGCATCAAACCGGGCAAGGATGTCACGGTGGTTTCCTTCGATGCGACGAAGGGCGGCTTCCAGGCCATGGTGGACGGGAAGATCAACGTGGACGTCGAATGCAGCCCGCTGCTCGGTCCTCAGCTGATGGCCGCGGTGAAGGACATCGTGGCCGGCAAGCAGGTTCCGCAGCGCATCGTGACCGACGAAGGCATCTTCCCGATGAATGTCGCCGCGCAAGTCATGCCGAGCCGCAAGTACTGATCCGCACGTCATACCCCGCCGCTGACGGGCGCGTTCGGGAGGGTCACTCCCGAGCGCGCCGGCTCGTCCCCGACACCCTTGGCGAGGCCGTCCGCGGATCTCGCGAACACCATGAAACCTTCACCCATCCTCGAAATGACCGGCATCGACAAGACGTTCCCGGGCGTCAAGGCGTTGCAGCAGGTCGATTTTCGGCTGTATCCCGGTGAGATTCACACCTTGATGGGCCAGAACGGCGCGGGCAAATCGACGCTCATCAACGTGCTCACCGGCGTATTCGCACACGATAGCGGCGAAATCTGCCTCGCCGGGAAGCCGGTGCGCTTCACGGCGCCGCTCGACGCCGAAGCCGCCGGGATCCAGACGCTGTATCAGGAAGTGAACCTCTGCCCGAACCTTTCCGTGGCGGAGAACATCTTCGCCGGCCGGCACCCGAAGAGGCGCGGAGCAATCGACTGGAAGGCGATCAACCTGCAGGCGCGGGACGCGCTGGCCGCGCTGGATCTCTTCATTGATGTCACGCACTCGCTGGACTCCTACCCGATTGCGGTCCAGCAAATGGTGGCCATCGCGCGCGCCGTCTCCGTCGACGCGAGCGTGCTCATTCTCGACGAACCGACTTCAAGTCTCGATGACGGCGAAGTCGCGCGGCTTTTCGCCGTGCTGCGCCGCTTGAAGGAATCGGGAATGGCGATTCTGTTCGTGACGCACTTTCTCGAGCAGACCTATGCCGTATCGGATCGCATCACCGTCATGCGCAATGGCGCACGAGAAGGCGAGTACCTGGCAAAGGACTTGCCCGTCGACGTGCTGGTCGCGAAGATGACTGGCCGGGAAGGCATGAACGAGGCGATGAAGGCAGGCACATCGGACGGTCCGCACCCGGATGCAGCGTCCACGCCTTTTCTTTCCATGCAGGGTGTGGGTCGGCGCGGGTTGATGAGTCCCGTCGATCTCGACGTGTGCCCTGGTCAGATCGTCGGCCTGGCCGGACTGCTCGGTTCTGGCCGCACCGAAACAGCGCGGCTGGTGTTCGGCGCCGAACGCCCGGACACCGGGACGATGCTGATCGACGGACATCGCGCCAGGCTCACTTCGCCGCGAGACGCGGTGCGACATGGCATTGCCTATTGCCCGGAGGATCGAAAAAAAGAAGGCATCGTCGCGGCGTTGTCGATCCGGGAAAACATCGTTCTGGCGTTGCAGGCACGACGTGGATGGTGGCGCATGCTGAGTTACACCCGCCAAAGAAAAATGGCCGATCAATACATCGCGCAACTCGGGATCAAGGCACGCGACGCAGAGCAGCCCATCGGTTTGCTTTCGGGGGGAAACCAGCAAAAGGTGCTGCTCGCCCGCTGGCTCGCGACCGAGCCAAAACTGCTGATTATGGATGAGCCAACCCGCGGCATCGACGTTGCCGCAAAGTTCGAGATCATGGACCGCGTGCGTTCGCTTTGCGCGAAGGGCCTCGCAATTCTCTTTATCTCTTCTGAAATGAGCGAAGTGGTTCGCGTCAGTCACAGGATTGCGGTCCTGCGCGACCGTCGCAAGGTCGCCGAGATTGCGGGCGATCGCCTCTCGGAGGATCAGGTGTATCAACTCATCGCAGGAGGCGAGTCATGAAGGCGGTTCACGCGCTGATGCGGCACCAACTGGTGTGGCCTGCCATCACACTCATCTTGCTGATCCTCCTGGACGTGGCGCATCGCGCAAGCTTCCTCTCGGTGACAGTCCTGGACGGTCACCTTTTCGGCGCGCCGATTGATATCCTGAATCGTGCTGCGCCGCTTGTGCTGGTCTCCCTCGGAATGACGCTCGTTATCGCGACGCGCGGCATCGATATCTCGGTCGGAGCAACGGTGGCGATTGCCGGCGCGGCCGCCGCGATCATCCTCGAGGCGGATCCGTCGCACGTAGGCATGGCGCTTGTGGCGGCGATTGCCGTCGGACTGTTGGCCGGGATGTGGAACGGTCTGCTTGTCGCGCTCGTCGGGATGCAACCGATCATCGCCACACTCATTTTGATGGTCGCAGGGCGGGGCGTTGCACAGCTGCTGACAGGTGGCCAGATTATTCCCATCGGTGCACCGGGCTACCTCAGGCTGGGTGATGGATATCTGGCGATGGTTCCCTGCTCGGTCTGGATCGCGGTCGTCGTGACGCTGGCGCTCGCGCTTCTGGTGAACCGCACCGCACTGGGACTCTTCGTTCGCTCCATTGGCGTCAACCCTGTCGCAACGCGGCTGGTCGGGCTGCGTTCCGGTGCGATCGTCTTCGGCGTGTACGTCATCTGCGGGCTGATGGCGGCGATCGCCGGGATCATCTCCAGTTCGAACGTACGGAGTGCTGATGGAAACAATGCGGGACTGTTGCTCGAACTCGACGCGATTCTGGCCGTGACGCTCGGCGGCACGTCGTTGCTTGGCGGCCGCTTCAGTCTTGGCGGCACGGTGCTCGGCGCATTGATCATCCAGACGTTGACCTACACGACCTATTCGATCGGTGTGCCGCCGGAAGCAACGCTCGTTGTCAAGGCGATTGTCGTGGTCGTAGTGAGTGTCATTCAGTCCGAAGTTGCGCGCGCGCTGGTCGTCAAGCAGGTGAAACATCTTCTTTCCCCGGCGCGCGAACGCGCATCCACCGGAACGAGTCCATCATGAGAAAGCTGACTGGCCGGCTGGCCGATCCGAGAACGCTGCCCATCGTCGCAACGGTCGTGCTGTTCGCTGCGCTGTTCGGTTTTGGTTCCGTCATGTACACCGGTTTCTTTTCGATGCAGGTATTGACGGGCCTGTTCGTTGACAACGCGTTTCTGCTTGTCGTGGCGATTGGCATGACGTTCGTGATCCTGTCGGGAGGTATCGACCTGTCGGTCGGCGCTGTGGTTGCCCTGACCACGATACTGTGCGCTGTGGGCGCGCAGTGGCTGCACTGGCCCATCTGGGTCGTCGTGCCGATCGTGCTGGTTTTCGGCGCGCTTTACGGTGCGGCGATGGGAACGTTGATTCACTTCTTCCGCCTGCAGCCATTCATCATCACGCTCGCGGGCATGTTCCTGGCCCGCGGCACATGCTTCCTGATCACGACGGAATCCATCACGATCGACGAGCCGACGTTCCATGCTGTCGCGTCGCTGAATATTCCGGTCGGCGGCGGCTCCCTCAATGCCGGAGCGCTGGTTGGCATTGCGACGCTCGGGGTCGCCATTTTCATCGCGCACTTTACGCGCTTCGGGCGCAACGTCTATGCGATTGGCGGCAATGAGCGCTCTGCGCTCCTTATGGGCTTGCCAGTCGCAAGAACGAAGATCGCCGTGTATGCGCTCAGCGGCTTCTGCTCGGCGCTGGGCGGCGTGATCTTTACGCTGTATGTGCTTTCCGGGTACGGACTGCAGGCACAGGGGATGGAACTCGATGCGATCGCCGCAACGGTGATCGGCGGAACGTTGTTGACCGGCGGGGTCGGCTATGTAATTGGCTCGCTGTTCGGCGTCGGCATCCTCGGCACCATCCAGACGCTGATCACCTTCGACGGCACGTTGAGTTCGTGGTGGACGCGCATCGTCATCGGCGCATTGCTCTGTGTGTTCTGTTTGCTGCAGCGGATCATCGAGCGGCACGCGGGTCGACGCCGCAAGGGCGGCGCGGATCTCGCGCCGACCTCGGCCGGGCCGTCACACGGTGGGCAGCGGGGGCGGGACAAGCGTGGCAGCGGTGATCTCGTCACGACGACCTGATCGTTGCAGGTTGGTATTCAGTCTGTCTGAACGAGAGGGGAAAACATGCTCGAGCTGCGGGAAACGGATTTACGAAAGCCAGCCTTCGGGGAGGCGGTGCGACCTGGCGAGCCAGAGCAGGGCGCAGCCGGGAAGGCGTATCGGCAGACGCTTTCGAACGCCTATCTGAGGCTCGACATAGAGGCAGGGCGCCACGGCGGGATTGCGCAACTGGAGTGGAACGACCGCGGCGTGTGGACGCCCGTCTTTCGACAGGCGGAGCGGCGAGGGCATGGAGTGGCTCCGCGTCGACTATCGTGTCAACCGTCGATCTGGGTTCAGAACGCGGCGCAGGACATCGAGGCAGCGGCGCCGTCGCCGGGGTCGCAGCCAATCGGCGCAAGTCGGCGAGCTCCAGTGGCCGATGTTGCTCCAGATGTTGCACTCATGGGTGACTGGAAACTCGACCCCACTGGGGAAAAATGTCTCCGCCTGAAAGCCGAAGTCTCAGATCGCTATAAGGCGGTCCAGACATACGAGCTTGACGGGCCGACACTGGAAATCGCCATTGAACTCGAAAATTCGGGACACACGCCGCTACCGTGCGAAATCGAGGTCAGTCCGGTCCTGGTGCGGGATTCGGATACCCGCATCAGCGCACCGGCGGGCGGCATCTGGATTGCGCGAGAGAACGGAAAAACTCCCAGGCTCGTTCCGGCTCCGTTCGCGTGGCAATTCGGGGTGACATACCCTTTGCCGGGGAAGGCGGTTGACCACGCATTCACTGGCTGGGGAGGGAGGGCGCTGGTCGAATGGCCGGCGCGACAGTTTTCTCTCGCGATCGTGGGAAACACGGACTGCTATCGCCTTCGCGCCTATCCGGAAGACGATTCGTTTTCGTTCCAGGTGATGAATGATCAGTCGGAACACCGCTACATCCGCGAAGGCGATGGCGTGCGCGGGCTTTCGGTTCTTGCTGCGGGACAAACGCTCAGCCGTCGGGTGAGCTTCACAGTCGAACGTCTCGCGTCTCTGACGAGGACCGCGCGTTACTCGACGGAGTAGCGGCTTATTCCAGCTGGAATCTTTTTCTATTAATAGAAAGTCATCACGGCCCGCTTGAGAGGTCTATTTGACACATCATGAATCGGGGGGGGGAAACATGCTCAAGGGGCTCAGTATCAAACGCGGGCTGACCTGCGTAATTTCGGTGTTTGTCGTCATCCTTGCCTTGACGAGTTCTGCGGGCATTCTGGCGCTGAAGTTGAACAACGACGCGCTGCGAGCGATGTACGAAGTCGATACCGGTTCGCTGGTCGCGCTGAAGACCAGTGACGCCTTGCTTCAGCGTGCACGCGTTTCGCTCGACAGCTACCTTTCGTTGTATGGTCTGGGCGACCCGGAACCGGAGCTGCTTTCGGGCGCGCGACAGGATCTAAAGGATTCCGAACTGGAATTCTCGAAGTATCTTTCACTGCAATCGGGCGCGGACTCCGAGGCGGCGAGGCAGCTGGCAGGGCGCCGCCGGTCGGTCCTCGACAAGGCAATCCTGCCGGCGGCCGACGCGCTCAGCCAGATGGATTTCGGCCGCTTCAAGGAGCTCCAGGGGAAGGCGACACAGGATGCGGTGGCGTCTTATCAGAGCGCGATGAAGGCGCGCGAGAACGCGGTCGTCGACTTGCAACGGGAACGTTTTGCGCAGGCGCAGTCGCGCTTTCATTCGATGGTCGCCATGCTTGCCGCAACGGCGATCGTCGCACTTGCCGTGGGAATATTCGCGAGGCGGATCCTCGTCGGCATCGTTGTGCGCCCTGTCGCTGAAATCAAGGGGCATCTCGCGCGCATTGCCTCAGGCAATCTTCAGGGGGATGTGCTCGCAGAATCCCGGAACGAGATGGGAATGCTCATGGCGGACGTCAGGACAATGCAGGACGCGCTGGTGCGAACTGTCCGGAGCGTTCGCGGCGGAACGGAAACCATCAACGTCGGCGCACAGGAGATCGCCTCCGGCAGCGCAGATCTTTCCCGGCGAACCGAGCAACAGGCCGCTTCGCTCGAGCTTGCGGCCGCGAACATGGCGCAGTTGACGCGGGCCGTCAAGAAAAACGCGGAGACCGCCAATAGCGTGAGTCGACAGGCATTGGTAGCTTCACAAACCGCATCTGCCGGCGGCGAGGTGGTTCACGAAGTCGTCCGGACGATGCAAGGCATATCGGTGCATTCCAGCAAGGTTGCCGAAATCGTGGGCCTGATTGAAAGCATCGCCTTCCAGACCAACATTCTGGCGCTGAATGCCGCCGTCGAGGCGGCACGCGCTGGAGAACTCGGGCGCGGTTTTGCGGTCGTCGCGAGTGAGGTTCGAAGTCTCGCTCAGCGAAGTGCCCAGGCGGCAAAGGAGATCAAGCAGTTGATTGACGCGACGGTCGGAAAGATCGACGAAGGTTCACTGCTCGCGCAAAAGGCAGGCACGATCATGACCGAGGTCGTGTCGTCAGTCACAGCGGTAAGCGGCTTGATGGCGGAGTTGCATCGGGCTACGCAGGAACAGAGCCACGACATCGAGCAGGTGAATGGCGCGGTCGTGCAAATGGACACGACCACTCAGCAAAACGCAGCGCTTGTCGAGCAGGCTGCAGCCGCAGCCCAGTCGCTCAAGGAGCAGGCCGCGCTGCTCGACGATGTCGTTTCGGAATTCAAGCTTGCATCGGGTACGTCGTGACTCTGCCACGAGCACAAGCAACCTTACAGCACTGCCGTCGCTTCGATCTCGATCTTGAAGCCGAAGTGGAGCGGCCCCGTCGGCACGATTGTGCGTGCCGGCCGCGCCTCGCCCGCCCAGCCCGCGTAGATCTGGTTGAAACTCGGCCAATGTTCGATATCGTCGAGATAGACGCGAACCTGGACCAGTTGCGCGATGCTGCTGCCTGCGCCTTCCAGCGCGACCTTGAGATTCGCCAGCACCTGCTCTGCCTGCACTTCGAACGACGCGTCGGTAAGCTTTTGGCCCTGCGGGTCGATCGGCAACTGACCGGAGACGAATACCAGTCCGTTTGCGATCGCCACGTGACTATAGTGGCCCCCCGGGGGACGCAGGTTCAGCGGGTTTTCCGTGCGCGGCAATCGCGTGCCCGATTCGTTACCAGCCATGAAAGCGGCTCCATACGGTTGTTTCGCCATCTGCGGATAGCGCTTGATACTCCGGGAACTGCGTACCCGTCGCGCAGGCGTGATTGGGCAAGATACGCAGCTTCGTTCCGATCGGAAAGCGCGTCGCGAGGCTCGTGGTTTGCTGAGTCTCATGAGCGGGCGACAGAATGCCGTGCTCCTGGTTTGCGCCGCTCAAAACCCAGTCGGTCAAGGGCGTGCCATCGAGACTGCAGGGCAGACCATAGCCGAAATCTTCCGCCTGCCGCGACGTCCCGCGGTCGCGGCTCATCGCCATCCAGCCTGCGTCCACGATCACCCAGTCTTTTTCCGGCTGATGGCCGATGACCGTCGTGAGCACGCTCAACGCGATGTCTTCGCTCGAGCATACGCCGATGTTGCGCATCACGAGATCAAAAAAGACGTAAACCCCCGCGCGCACTTCGGATACGCCATCGAGTTTCCCGGCGGACAACGCGGTAGGTGTCGAACCGACGCTCACCGCGTCACAAGGGAGGCCCGCCTCACGCAACCGTTGCGCCGCGCGAACACAGCCCGAGCGTTCCTGCTCGGCGAGCGCAGACAACGCGTCGGGCGTGTGAAGTTCGTAGCTGGATCCCGCGTGCGTCATCACGCCGCCGAGCTTCACGCCGCTGTCGTGCAGAATGCGCCCGACCTCCAGCAACGCATCCTGTTCCGGTGCGATTCCTGAGCGATGCCCATCTGTATCGACCTCGATCCAGACTTCGAAGGCTTCCCGCTGCGCAGCGCAAAACTTCGCGACCTCTACCGCGGCGCGCGTGTTATCCACCACCAGCTTCAGATCGCAGCCCCGTTGTCTGAGCGCCATCGCTCTTGGCAGCTTCGACGGCGCGATACTGACCGCATAGAGAATATCGGTCACGCCAGCCGCAAAGAACGCTTCCGCTTCCTTCAGCGTCGATACCGTGATGCCGTTCGCGCCGGCCGCCAGTTGCGCCCGCACGACCTCCAGACATTTGGTCGTTTTCACGTGCGGGCGGAACCTCACGCCGAGCGCGTTCATGCGCGACTGCATGCGCGCAATATTCCTGGCCATCCGCGGGATATCGACCACGGCCGCGGGGGTATCGAATTCATCGAGTTTCATGATTTCAGGCGGTCAGGTTGTTGTGCGCCGAAACGTCAAACCGGCTGCACCAGGGCACAAGGGCTTCCAGTGTCGGCGCCTCGATTTCAGGAGGCGGCGCACCTTCTACCAGGGGCAGGGCAACCCGGTTGTGCCAATAGGTCCGCAAGCCGACCGCGGCGGTGCCGAACATGTCGTAGCTCGATCCGGCGACGAAGACGGCTTCCGAAGCCGTCACGCCGAGCACGTCGAGCGCCAGGCGATAGGGCGTCGGATCGGGTTTGTAGGTGCCGGCTTCTTCGGCGGTGATCACTGCATGCCATTTGACGGGAATGATTTCTGCCGCCTGGCGGCCAAGTCGTATCGAGCAGTTGGTTACGATGGCGATCTTGCAATGCGATTGAAGCTGTTGCAATGCCTCGACAGCACCGCTCCACGGGGTCAGTTGAAGCCAGTCCGCCTCAAGCGCGAGTGCGGCGGATTCGGGCAAGCCCACGTGCGCCGCGGCCTCCTTTACCAGCTGTTCGTAAGCGACATAGCGCCCGCACCCGTAGGTTAGACGCAAATACTCGGCGCGCCACGCACGCCCCGCCTGTTCCGAGCCTGCGGAACGGTTCCAGAGCGTCCACGAGTCGAGCAGTGCAGTCAGGAGATCGAAGAGGACCGCCTTCGGATAGCCGGTCGTTGAAGATGGATTGCTCATGAGCGAGGCCTCCACGTGGTTCGTTCATGGCATCAAGTATAGAGTTCGATCAGGCGCCGGGAATTCAGTCCCACGAAATCAATCATTCAGAAAGAATGAATGTCTTCCGAGGTGAAGGCTAGCTTCGCCACGGCGGCTGTGGCCGAAACTGCGCCTGCAGATATTGCATGAATTGCCGGGTGCGGGCGGGCAAGCCGGCGCGATTGTTGGTGAGTGCGATCACATCGGCGTCGTGCGCCTTCCATGCAGGGAGCAGCCGCACGAGGTTTCCCTTCGCGATATCGCCGGCAACGTCCCATTCCGAGCGCAGAATGATGCCGCGGCCCTCGCACGCCCATTGGCGTATCACCTCGCCATCGTTGCAGGTCAACTTCGACGACACGCGGATGCTGCGCGCCGTACGGCCCTTGCGGAACTGCCAGAGCGACGCGTCTTCGTTGTTCTCTCGCAGCACGATACATGGCAGTTGGGCCAGATCGTCGGGGGTTTCCGGGCTCGGAAAGCGCTTCAGAAACGCGGGGGATGCACACACGAAGCGTGCATTCGGCGCAATCGCATAGCCGATCATGTTGGACGCAGGCAGCTCGCCGATGTGAACCACGATGTCAAAGCGGTCGGCGGACTCGGTCAATGGTTGATCGGTGAGCGTCAACTCGATGTCGACGTCGGGGTTGCCTTGCTGGAAGCCGGACACGACGGAAGCGAGATAGCGCCGCCCGAAACCTAACGGCGCGCGAACCCTCACGGTGCCGACGAGCCCACCGCGGCGGGCGCGCAAATCCTCGAACAGCGTGTCGAACTGTGTCACCAGGTGCGCGCCGCGTTGACACAGCAGCATTCCCTCTTCCGTGAACCGTAGGCGGCGAGCGCTGCGGTCGACGAGGCGGATATCGAGCTTTCTTTCGATCTGCTGCAACCGCTGCGTGACCGCTGGTGGCGAAAGCCCAAGCTTTCTCGCTGCTGCAACGAGGCTGCCGGCTTCCTGGATGGTCAGCACGAAGCGAATGTCATTGGAATCGCTCATGTCGGTCTCGTCGCAGGCGCGGCTGCAATCGTTGTCTGGTAGACCCCGCAGCGCGAGGGACGCAGCGGCATCGCTGCGATGCGATTCATTGCACTCGATATCGCGCCAGGAAAGTGCAAACGGCGCTCTCGACGATGCGTTCTACCTGAGTGTCGGACAGGGCGTAATCTGTTTGCATCAGGCGAGGATAAAAAACGGTCTCGCCCAGCATGCCAATGAACTCCGCGCGTGCAAGCTGCACGTCGGCAACACGCAGCTCGCCTTCGTCAACGCGCCTTTGCAACCAGGCGTCCGTAATATCGCTGAATAAATGCTTCGCAAGTTGAAAGCGGGCGCCCACGGCGGGAAAGTTTCGCACTTGCCCAATGATCAGGCGCATCGCGGAAATCAAACGCGCATCCGAAACGAGCTCGCAGAATGCGCGTCCAATTTCGCGCAGACCCGGTTCGACGTCGTTGGGCACGACATGATCTTTCCAGCTCGAGAATAGCTGATGGATCAAATGGTCCACCGCTTCGACGAACAGCGTTTCCTTGCTGGGAAAATGTTTGTACAGGGTCGCGTATGACACTGTCGCGCGATCGCCAATGGAATCCATCGTGGCCGCGTCATATCCGCTTTCCAGGAACGTTGCGATTGCAACCTCCAGGATCAGCGCACGCTTTTCCCTGCTAACGCGCTGCTGATATCCCTGTACGCCGTCCGTCGAGGAAGCCTCTCCCCGCGAGATGGGCTTCTTCCTTCCTGTCTTCGCTATTTCCACTCACCAGCTCCAAAACTATCGGTCTGGAAGGCATTCTGCCCCCCGTTGGCAAAAATCGCCAGCAAGCGAGACTGCGGGCGGTCTTTCGGCATCGGCCGCAGCGGCCGTGCCGGGTTTTCCCTACCTTTCTAGTTGCCGTTGACTACTATAGTGTAATACACACTACACCATCGAACTCGAACAGAAATGGGAGCCAGCGTGAACGGTTTCAGACGATTAGGCACCGCCTCGGTGGTGAGAGGCGGGAAGGGCTGGTCTTTACTCGGAGCGAAGTGCTCCGCTTGTGAAGCGCCGATCTATCCGGTACTCACCGTGTGCCCGCACTGCGGCGGTCGTGACTTCGTTGCGTTGCCGTTGCCGGCGATCGGCACCCTCTACTGCCATAGCGTGGTGCATATGGGACCCAGGGGCGTCGACACGCCCTATATCGTCGGCTATGTGGACTTTAGTGACGGCCTGAGGGTCTTCGGGCGCATCGAAATGGAAGTTGGCGCCGTCCAGACGGGGCAGCCACTCGAATTGCGGGTGAAACCAGCAAACAAACGAGCAAGCCAGTTCATCTATTTCTTTGCCGCACCCGGCGAAGGTTCCCGGCAGGCAGGTTCATGAGCGCGACGAACGGTTTGAGGAGCGTGAGCGTCGTCGGCACAGGCATGGTTCGCTTTGGGCGTTTCCCGGAAGTCAGTCTTCCACAGCTCGCCGCGCCAGCGGTCATCGAGGCACTTGACGAAGCCGGAATCGATCGGCCGCGCATCGGCGCTATTTATTGCGGAACGGTATCCGGTGGTCCATTGGCTGCCCAACGTATCGCACGGGAGACGGGGCTGACCGGCATCGAAGCGGCGAATTTCGAAAATGCCTGCTCGTCGTCGGCGAGCGCATTCCGGCATGCCTGGCTCGCAATTGCCGCGGGGGCGGTGGATTGTGCCGTCGTGGTCGGAGCGGAGCAATTGACCCGTCTCGGCGGCGGCCCACTTGACCTGGGCGATGAGGATGTCGAGGCGGCGAACGGATTGACGATGCCGGCGCTATATGCAATGCGCGCACAGCGCTACATGCACGAATTCGATTTGTCGCCTCGCGATCTCGCGCAGATCGCGGTCAAGGCCAGGGCGAATGGCGCGCTCAACGCCTATGCACAGATCCGCAGCACCATCTCGGTGGATGAAGTGCTCGCTAGTCGGCAGGTGGCCTCGCCGCTGACGTTGCATCAGTGCTGCCCGCTGGGCGATGGCGCATCGGCGGTAGTGCTTGTGGCCTCCGACTTTCCCATTGCGAATCGGCAAGGCGCCGTGAAGATTCTTGCGTCGCATCTGACGTCGGGGCGTTACCTGCAGGGAGGCAGGGATATGACGACTCCCGAGGTCACGATGCGTTGTGCGAACGAAACCTACGAATCCTGCGGCATCGGACCTTCCGACATCGATCTCGTCGAGTGTCACGACGCCTTCACCATCGCCGAATTGCTGTACTACGAGGCACTCGGTTTTGCCCGCCATGGAGAAGGGGCGGGTTTGATCAGGGAAGGTCAAACGTCGCTGAACGGGCGGATTCCGTTCAACCCTTCCGGCGGTCTGCTCTGCAGGGGCCATCCGCTCGGCGCGTCGGGCATCGCGCAGATCGTCGAAATAACCCGGCAGTTGCAGGGCCGCTGCGGCGCACGCCAGGTCGCGAAAGACCAGCCGCGCGGTCCGCGGATCGGGCTGGCGCACATCACCGGCGGAGGCACCTACGGCTTCGATCACGGTGCCTGCGCGATACACATTCTTGGAAGGTGAGAAGTGAAATCAGCACCCTTTACCTGGCACCGCCCGGAAAGCGTGGCGCGCGCCGTCGAGCTGCTTGCCACGCTGGACAACGCACGCATCGTCGCTGGCGGGCAGACGCTGATGCCGATGCTGGCCATGCGCTACGCGTATGTGGACCATCTGATCGACGTGAACGCGATACCCGGACTCGACGGGATAGCGTTGGAAGGCGGCGAGGTCTGCATCGGCGCACTGGTTCGCCAGCGGGATATCGAGCAGTCTCCCTTGATTCATCGATACGCGCCGCTGATGGTCGAGGCGTATCGATTGGTCGGTCATATTCAGACGCGAAATCGGGGCACGTTTGTCGGAAGCGTTTGCAACCTCGACCCGGCCTCGGAGCAGCCCGCACTCGCCGAAATCTTCAATGCGACCATCGTCGCCGTGGGACCCCGCGGAGAGCGGCGCATCCCGTTTCATGAGTTCGCGTGCGGCTTCATGACGACTTCGATCGAAGCGGACGAAATGGTGACGCAAATTCGCCTGCGCATCTGGAGCGAGCCGCACGGCTATGCGTTCGAGGAATTCGCGCGCAGGCACGGGGACTTCGCAATCGTCGGCGCCGCGGCCATGGTGTCCGTCGACGCCAATCGCGCTATCAGCCGTGCCGATGTGGTCCTGTGCGGCATTGGCAGCAAACCTTGCCGTCTGCAACTCGACGACGTCCTCCAGGGACAGCAGCCCAGCGACGGTCTCGCAAGGGTGGCCGCTGGTAGAGCAAGCCGGATCGATGCCCTTGGCGACACGAGTGCTAGTGCGGTCTATCGGCAACGCCTCGCGTCCACCGTGACCGAGCGTGCGCTTGGGCGCGCGTTCGCTCGTGCATTGAACGCAAGCTGAGGGAATCATGGATCAGAGAATCGAATTCGTAGAACAGGCAAGGATTGCCTTCGAACTGAACGGACAGGCGGTGACCTGCGACATCGACCCCAGAGTGACGCTCGGCGATTTTCTTCGTCACCAGCTTGGCAAGACAGGCACGCATTATGGCTGTGAGCATGGTGTTTGCGGGGCATGCACGGTACTGGTGGATGGACGTTCCATGCGCTCATGCCTTCAGCTCTGTGGTCAGGTCGACGGGCGGAAGGTCACGACCGTAGAGGGGCTGGCGAATGCCGACGGCTCGCTCGGCATCCTGCAGCAGGCGTTTCAGGATCGCCATGCGTTGCAGTGCGGATACTGCACCCCGGGCATGTTGACCACGCTCACGGAGTTTTTGCGGGCCAACCCCGACCCGTCCGAGGCGCAAGTGCGTGATGCGATCAGCGGGAATATCTGCCGCTGCACGGGCTACCAGGCCATAGTCGAAGCGGCGCTGCTCGCCGCAGCGCGAATGCGCGGCGAGCCCGATCCCGCTTTCGGACCGGTCACCGCACACTCGAAGAGCAGCGATGCCCCTTCGGAGTCGGCCGTGGGCGCGCGATATGTCGGCAAACCCGTCAAGCGCACGGAAGACCCCGCGCTGCTCAAAGGCGAGGGGCAATTCGTCGACGATATCCAACTTGCTGGAACGTTGCATTGCTGTTTCGTGCGCTCGTCGCACGCGCACGCCCGCATCAGGCACATCGATACGCAAGCAGCAAAGGCCGTACCGGGCGTGCAGCATGTCTGGACATTCGCCGACCTGGATGAAGCGCTGCGGGGGCCGTTGCCTGTCCTGGCGCCCACGCACATGCTCACTGAGCCGCGCATGTGGTCGCCGCTGGCTGCGGACGAGGTGTGCTACGTCGGCGAGGCGGTTGCTGTTGTCCTTGCCGAAAGCCGGTACATCGCGGAAGACGCCGCTAACCTGGTGCAGATCGACTACGAGGTACTGCCTGTTGCCGGCGACATCAGGAAGATATTCGACCCGGATGCGCCACGGGCTCACAGCGACGTTCCGACAAACCTCCTGCTCGACATGCCGTTTGCTTTCGGCGAAGTCGACTCGGCCTTTGCGAGCGCAGCACACGTGGTCAAGCGCGAGATATTCCATCATCGCGGAACTGCGCACCCGATGGAGTGCCGCGCGACCCTCGCGCGGCTCGATGGCGGCACCGGCGATCTGACCGTCTGGAATTCAGGCCAGGCGCCGCACCTCGAAAGACGTCTTCTCGCGCAAGCGCTCCGCTACGACGAAGCGAAGATCCGGGTCATCATGCCGGACGTCGGAGGGGCGTTCGGTCCCAAGGGTATCGCCTATCCGGAAGAGTTCGTCGTGGCCTCCGCGGCACTCCGCCTGGGTGTGCCGGTCAAGTGGACCGAAGATCGGCGCGAGCACTTCCTGTGCATTACCCAGGAGCGCGATCAATTGTGGGATCTCGAGATGGCGCTCGACCAGGACGGAAAGATCCTCGGCGTGCGCGGTTCCGTGGTCCACGATAACGGTGCGTACGTGCCCTGGGGCATTGTCGTGCCGATCATCGCGGTGACCTCGTCGCTGGGTCCGTATGTCGTCCCCGCATTCGACGTGAAGCTGAAAGTCGCGTGCACGAACATGGTGCCGACCACGCCGGTGCGCGGCGCGGGGCGGCCCAAAGCGGTATTCGCGATGGAGCGGATGCTCGATGCGGCAGCCGACCAGCTCGGCCTCACCCGTCTGGAAATTCGACGCCGCAATTTCGTGCAGCCGGAACAGTTGCCGTACAAAACCGGCCTGATATTCCGTGACGGTTCGCAGATGGTGTATGACTCCGGAGACTATCCGGAGACCCAGGAAAAGGCGGTCGAGCTTGCCGGTCTGGACGCGTTCCGCGCCCGCCAGGAGCACGCGCGTGCGCAGCAACGGTATCTCGGGATCGGCTTTGCCAACTACGTCGAAGGTTGCGGTCTCGGTCCCTATGAAGGGGCGGAAGTCACGTTGCAAAACGACGGACGCATCCACCTGGACGTCGGTGGCGCCGGCGCGCAGGGACAAGGCATGAAAACCATCTTTGCCCAGATAGCGGCCGATCAGCTCGGTGTCGAGATGGATGCAATCACGGTCGTCGTCGGCGATACGGGCAAGCTTGCAATGGGCGTCGGGACATTCGCGAGCCGGATCACCGTCAACGCCGGAAATGCCGTTCACATTGCATGCGGCAAGCTCGCCGGAAAAATCAGGGCGCTGGCTGCGAACGCCCTTCGTGTTCCGCTGGATCAGATCGAGGTCGCGCGTGGCGTCGTAGGCGCGCGAGGTCAGCCGGAAAGGGCGTTGCCGCTCGGGAAAATCGCTCAGATGTCCTATGGGATACCTGGGTTCACGCTTCCTGAGGGGCTGGATGCAGGCATGACCGTCACGCATTATTTCTCCCCGAAAGCCAGTGTCTACGCCAACGGAACGGCGTTCGCGGAAGTCGAGGTGGATCTCGGGACGGGCTACGTAAAGGTCTTGCGTTATGGCGTTGCGCACGATTGCGGGAACGTGATCAATCCGATGCTCGTCGAGGGGCAAGTGATTGGCGCGATTTCCCATGGGATCGGCAACACGCTGCTCGAGCGCCATGCGTACGACGAGAATGCCCAGCCGCTTGCGACGAATTTCGCCGAGTTTCTGCTGCCGACCGCTCTCGACATGCCATCCCGCATCGCGATGGCGCATCTCGTTTCGCCCTCGCCAAACAACCCGCTTGGCGCCAAAGGCGCAGGGGAGGGCGGGACGATTCCTGCATCCGCGGCGATCGTCAGTGCCATCGAGGATGCGCTGAGCCGTTGGTCTATCCGTTTTGACGAAACCCCCGTGCTGCCTGAAATGATCTTTGAACGTCTGCATGCCGCCGGCGCCTACAGCGACATCGCCCTCTCACACACCTCGAACGAAGAACTTGCAGGATAACGATATGGACTCTGGAAAAACTGGTCCGCTGAGCGGTGTAAGGGTTCTGGACCTCACGCAGTTCCTGTCGGGCCCTTTCGGAACGCAGATCCTCGGTGACCTCGGCGCCGAGATCATCAAGATCGAGCCGCCGGCGGGTGAACTTTCACGCGGCGTGCCTCCCCATTTCGTAGAGGGAGACAGCGCCTACTATCTCGCGGTCAATCGCAACAAGAAGAGTGTCGTCATCGACCTCAAGACCGCGAGGGGAGCGGAACTCGTCCGGGAGCTGGCGGCGCAATCCGATGTCCTCGTAGAAAACAATCGCCCCGGTGTGATGGAGCGGCTCGGGCTCGGTCAAGCGGCGCTTCGCGCGAGCAATCCGCGGCTCGTCTATTGCAGTATCAGCGGCTTCGGACAGACCGGCCCGGACAGGGATCTTCCCGCTTACGACATGATCGTGCAGGCGATGTCGGGGGGCATGAGTCTGACTGGAGAGCCCGGGCAGGCACCCGTTCGCGCTGGTATTCCGATCGGCGACCTTGCGGCCGGCATGTATGGCGTGATGGGCATACTCGCTGCGCTTGTCGAGCGCCAGACTACCGGCGAAGGACGGTTCGTCGATGTGTCGATGCTCGATGCGCAAATCGCCATGCTTTGTTATCAAGGCGCCTATTATCTGCTGTCGGGCGAAGTGCCGGAACCACAGGGACGAGGCCACGATTCGATACCGACTTACCGCTCGTTCGAATGTGGCGACGGCGTTTCACTGGTCGTGACCGCCAACACCGAACGTATGTGGGCCGACCTGTGCAAGGCAGTCGGTTTGCCACACCTCGTCCACGACCCGAGATTCAAGGATCCGGCCGAACGCCTCGCAAACAAGGTGGCGCTATGGGAATCACTGGAGGCGCGCTTCCGGTCCGAACCCGCGCAGAGTTGGCTCGATCTGCTGAATTCGGCCTCGATTCCGGCCGCTCTGGTCAAGACAGTGGATAAGGCACTGAACGCCTCGCAAGTCGCGCACAGAGACATGCTCGTCGAGCTTCGCAGCCGAGCGGGATCCCATGTGCGCGTGCCCGGCAATCCAATCAAGCTCGATACTTCGGGTCCTGCCGGTGCGAGTTACCCACCCCATCTGGGGGAGCATACGAACGCCGTGCTTGGCGAGTACATCGGCCTCGATATCGACGAACTGAGGTCACTTCAGAACCAGGGGGTTGTTCGGCAGTTCGTACCGGGCATGCCATCACCCGGCGTGAAATCGCGATGAACGTGGAGACCAGAATGCATGAAAATCTTCTGCTGAAGATGAAGGGGCATGTTCTGCATATTGCCCTGAACAGCGCTGACGGCAGGAACGAGCTGGATCACGCCATGTTGCGAGCGCTCACAGAAGTGATCGGCGACCCTCCCGAGAGCACCGTGGCAATCGTGTTGTCCGGGGAGGGCGAGAACTTCTGCACAGGCCGGGCCGCATCGCCGCCGCCGGCACTTGCCCCAATGGAAGATCCACGCCCCGCAATCAAGGAACGGGGGGCGGCGCCTATTCTCGCGCTCTACGAGGCCATCCGTTCGAGTGCGGTACCGGTTGCCTGTTTCGTCAAAGGGCTTGCTTCGGGTTTGGGTTGCGCAATCGTTGCAGCGAGCGACTATGCAGTCGCCGACGTGCGTAGCCAGTTCGAAGCCAACGAACTGGAGAAGCAGTTTGCTCCTGCACTGCTGATGTCCGTGCTCATCGCGCGGGTTCATGTCAAAGCAATTTCGCGCCTGGTTTTGACGGGCCGGCCCATCGACGCGACGACCGCTCTGGAGTATGGGCTGATCGGTGCAGTCGTCGCTCCCTGGGAGCTGGACAACGCGCAGGACGAGTTCATCGCGTTCATGAACAGCCGGGCGCCGCAGGCGTTACGCGGAGTCAAGACCTTCTTGCGGGAATCGGCCGGTCCGCATACGCCAACGCTCGCCGCGCTTGCCGCCGATGTTCTGGCGGACTCGATCGCGGCTCGCCTCGAGGCGACAGCGCCGTTCGTGCCGTCCCACGACAAGCGGTTTCTGAGCGTCGACGGCGAGCGCATTGCCTATTTCGACATCGGCAACGGGCCCGCGGTCGTTTTGCTCCATAGTCTCGGTACATCGAGCGCGCTGTGGGACGACATCCTGCCCGCACTCACCGCGAAATATCGAGTCGTGGCGATAGATGCCCGAGGTCACGGCGACTCGACGAAGCGAAGCGCGTGGAATGCAGACGCGGTTGCCGGCGACGTCGTCGCGGTGACGGGGGCCATTGGTCTCGACCGTTTTGGCCTGGTGGGCATCTCGATGGGGGGACTCACTGCAATCCGCGTTGCCGCGAAGCTGGGTCGACGCGTGGCTGTCATGGTCTTGTCGAGCGCTTACGCAAGCGTTTCAGGACCGGCCGTAGCCAGGCGGCTCGCAGCAACCGAAGGGATGTTGAAAAAGCTGCCAATGCATCTCTTTGCGCGCATGTACGTGGAGCAGACCCTCCACAGAAACACGGCGTATCCGAAGCGGGAGCGACTTGCCCAGCAGATTGCGGCCATCGCTTCTACCGATTACCTGGAAATATTGCACGCCATTGCCACGGACGATGTGTCCAGTCTGCTGTGCGACATCGAAGTCCCGACGCTCGTGCTCAACGCCGAACTCGACGGGAGTGTACCCAGAGCCGTATCGGCGCGGTTGACGCAAGGAATCCGGGGCGCGGAGGAACGAACGCTGCGCGCTGCCGCGCACCTTGCATGTGTCGACGCGCCCGATGCGTACGCGGAGGTGTTATTGGGCCAGTTTGAGCAATACACGGATGAAGGTGGAGAAGTATGGAGATCGTAAATCGCTTTTCGGTCGACTCGACGATCGAGAGTGCCTGGAACGCACTACTCGACGTACCGCTGGTGGTGTCCTGCTTTCCCGGTGCGACGCTCACGGACACACTCGGCCAGGACTCGTACAAGGGGCTGATTCGCGTCAGGCTGGGTCCAATCGCGATGGAGTTCTCCGGCCTGGTCACCTTGAGCGCCCCGTTGGGCGACGCGTATACGGCGACCGTTGAGGCCATATGGCAGGAGACCAGGAACCGCGGATCGGCCAATACGGTGACCACGTTTTCTCTATCTCGCCTCAGTGACGCCGCCGGCACCCAGGTCGACGTTCGCACCAGTGTGCAGATGGCGGGGCAGGTGGCGCAATACGGCCGCGGGGTTGGAATCATCAACGCCGTATCGGAACAGATGGTCCGTCAATTCGCGGCTAATTTGCTGGAGAAACTTGCGGACCGGCAGACTGAAGCAAGGGTGCCCCGGGTCGACACAGACGCGTTCGCTTCGACAGCCACTGGAGAAAGAGAACCTGTGGCGGCAACACGCCGTGACAACGCTGCGGGCTCGACGAACGAGATTTCCGTGCTCGGCTTGCTGTGGAAAACGCTGGTTTCGAAGTGCAGGCAGTGGTTTGCCAGGCCGCGTTCGTCATAGTTTTCCTGGTTGAGGTTTTTGTTCAGTCTGGTCAGGTCGTGGCAAACGGCAGCCGCTTCTACTGAGCCTTGTCATGCCCGATATGCGATGCCATCGAAGTGTCGGGAAGTGCTTTTCCAATCATAAGTAGTGCAAAGCAGGAGATGGGAAGATGGAAACGAAATCGACTCCTTTTGAGTCGACAGAACATGGGAGCAATGTCGGCGCTTCTGTCGTGGGCAAGGCCGCGTGGATCGTGCTTGCGTCCGCGTTTGTGGGGTGGATGTTCGATGCGATGGATCTCTACCTGTTCACCATGATCATGGTTCCGGCCCTTCACGACCTGCTCGGGGCCTCACAAGGCAGCGTCATGCGGATTGGCGGGCTCATTGTCGGCGCGAAGCTGCTTTGCTGGGGCATCGGTGGCATTCTGTTCGGTATCGTGGCAGACCGGTTCGGACGAGCTCGAGTGATGCTCGGCACGATGCTGATTTACTCGGTATTCACGGCAGCCGGTGCCTTCGCGCGAGACTGGTATCAGCTGCTCGTGTTTCAGATGCTGGCGGGCTTCGGAATCGGAGGGGAGTGGGCCGCCGGGGCCGCGCTCGTCGTGGAGACCTGGCCGGAAAAGCACAGGGCGAAGGCCGTTCAGGTGATGCAAGTTGCCAATGTGGCAGGGCTGGTTGCCGCCTCCGCGCTTGCGATCCTGCTTTCCGGCGCTGGATGGCGTTGGGTGCTTGGCGTGGGGGCGGCACCGGCACTCGCAAGCCTTGGCCTGCGTTTCATCACACCGGAATCGACGCGTTGGGAGCAGTCACGTGCGGCCGCAATGCGTCACGCAGGTCCAAAAATGGGCTCGATATCGGAGATATTTGGCAGCCCGTTGCGCCGTCGAACCCTGGTCGGAACGCTCATTGCCTCGGCAATGATGATCGGTGGCTGGGGGGCATCCATCCTCTTTCCCACCTTGCTGAGAGAGTTCTTCCCATTCGCCGGCAACGCGGAATTCACGCGACAGACGGGCATCGCTTTCATGGCGACCAATGCCGGTGCCGCACTTGGATATGCCTCGATTCTGCTCCTCGTCAGTCTGATACCGCGTGTTTCCAGACGGATCGTCTACGCGGTGTTTTGTGCCGGCGCCTGGATTGCAGTCGTTGCCCTTTTTGGAGGGGCGAAAACACTGGGGACGTTTTACTTCGCGATGCTTGGATTCGGGTTTTTCGCAATGGGCGGATTTGGCATCGTCGCTCTGTACCTGACTGAGCTTTTTCCACTCCATGTTCGCGCCACAGGACAAGGCTTCGCCTGGAATATGGCACGTCTCTTTACCGCGCTTGGACCGTTGCTCGTGTCGCTTGCATCGGCGCATCTGGGATTCCGTGTGGTGGGAATCACTCTCGCCACCGTATTCGGAATGGGATTGGCCGCGGTATTTTTCGGGCCGGAAACTGCCTGAAAAGACGACGCGGAAGTTCGCAGCGCGGCACGCATCCGCCAAAAAATATGACATTGGAGACAGCATGAAAATGAATGTGATCGTCGCCTCGACGCTCTCTGCGTGGACGGTCGCGGCACACGCGCAATCGTCGGTGACGCTGTATGGCGCCGTCGATACGGGATTGCTGTATCAAAGCGCGAATGCGCCGAATTTCCAGTCGAAAGTGAATCTCGGGCACGTGTACGCACTCAAGGACGCGGGTATTTTCACCAGTTTCTGGGGGCTCAAGGGCGTTGAAGACATTGGCGGTGGTTACAAGGTCAACTTCAGGCTCCAGGGAGCATTCGCCAGTACCAACGGGAAGTTCGGACTGTCCGACACACCGGGCGTCAGCGCAATCTTCAACCAGCAAGCGACGATAGGCATCTCCGGTCCTTTCGGCTCGATCGACGCGGGCCGTCAGTTCGTGCCGATGATATTTGCGATGGCCGACACCGACGTACGTGGCGCGCAATTCTTCGGCAGTATCCTCACCGCATGGCTTGGCATGAATCAGGCTGCAGGCTGGCAGGGCACCAGTACAAACGGAGCGATCGGTGCGTTGTACGACTCTAACGCGATTGTTTACCAGTCGCCGAAATTTCACGGTCTATCGCTGGGACTCGAATACGCGCCGGGTGGCGTCGCCGGTCAATTCCAGGGGGGCACGCGCGAATCGGCAGTGCTCAGGTATTCGAACTACGGTCTGAATCTTTCGGCTGCCTACTACAACGGCCACGACAGCAATCCGTTCACGACGACAGCGGCCGGCACGATCGTCACGGCGCCGCCCACCGGGCTCGATAACAACCGCTTTTACTATGTCGGCGCGATGTATACGTTCCACGACCTGTCGGTGTCGACGTCATACAGCATCGGCAGGAATCCAGCGAAAAGTGGTCAAGACGACTTCGAGATGATTTCCGGGGGACTCGGCTACAAGTTCACTCCTTTTCTCAAGGTTACCTCGGGCTTCTATTACCTGAAGGATCGCAACGTTTCAGCCAATCAATCGGATTTGTACGCGGTGGGTGCCGAATACAGCTTGTCCAGGACAACCATCACCTACATACAGATTGGCCACGTCAATAACCGCGGCAGGATGAGCCAGACAATCGCCTATGCCGCGCCGGTTCCCGAGGGTACCTCAAGCACCGCGGCGATGATCGGCATTCGCCACGTCTTCTGATCTCACCCCGCGCACTGGAGCATTCGATGAAGACAAGCAGGGCACTCAAGATCGCTGTTGGAATACTGGTCGGATCAGCATCCATTCACGTCTGGGCGCAGGCCGGCGAGAGCGAAGCGCGCAGCGCGTCAAAGGGCACAGTGGCCGAAGCGTCCGGGGACATGGGCGCGAAGAGCAATCGAAAGGATAATTTTGCACTGCGCCGCAAGGTCTACGCGGCGATCGCGAAGCACAAGGAGATCAACGCCGGCGACATCAGCGTGGTCGTGAAGCGTGGCTCGGTGACGCTCGACGGGACCGTGGCGGACGCCTCCCAGATTGGCGAGGCGACGGAGATCACGAAAAGCGTTGCGGGCGTGACGTCCGTGACCAACCGGCTGACGGTCAAAGAGCCGTTCGGCAGTCAGTAGGGGCGCGTGCGTGACGGTGCTTGAGCAGGTACTGAAGGAACATGAGCATGAACAGTGTTGATTTCGAGGTGCTGGAAACAACGATGCGCTGGCTCGATGCAGGTCATCGGATGCTGCTTGTGACGGTTGTGAAAACGTGGGGTTCGTCACCTCGCCCGGAGGGGGCGATGCTGGTCCTGCGCGCCGACGGTCACGTGGTGGGCTCGATTTCGGGCGGCTGCATCGAAGATGACCTCATCGACCAGGTGCGTCGGCACGGCGTCGCGCAAAGGACCCCGGAAGTGGTCGAATATGGCATTAGCGCCGAGGAGGCACGCCGTTTTGGGCTGCCTTGCGGAGGTACGATGCAACTCGTGCTCGAGCCGATTACGCGGCAAAGCGGCATTCAGGCCTTGCACGAAGCGCTCAGTCGCGGCGAACTGGTGGCGCGCACGCTAGACATGTCAACGGGTGCAGCCACACTCGGGCCAGCGAGGACGACTGACGGTGTGTACTTCAACGAGACGCGTTTGACGACGATTCACGGGCCACGCTACCGTATGCTCGTGATTGGCGCGGGACAGCTATCGCGCTACTTGTGCCAGGTCGCGACAGGGCTCGATTATCAGGTGGTGGTGTGCGACCCGCGCGAGGAGTACGTGTACACATGGGATGTACCCGGCACGAAACTCGTGCGCACCATGCCCGACGATACGGTCCTGGATATGAGACTCGACGAACGCAGTGCACTCATTACACTCACGCACGATCCTAAACTGGACGATCTTGCGCTGATGGAAGCGCTGAAGACACCCGCGTTCTATGTCGGCGCGCTAGGCTCGCGGCGCAATAATGCTGCTCGGCGGGAGCGGCTTAAAGAGTTCGATCTGAGGGACGCAGAACTCGCACGGTTGCGCGGTCCGGCCGGGGTCTATATCGGCAGCCGCACGCCGCCCGAAATTGCGATATCGATTCTCGCAGAAGTGACGGCCGCGAAGAATAATGTGTTGCTACCGGCAATCCTCCGGGTCGAGCGTGGGAAGACGGCAAGGAGATCACGACTGGCACACCAATAACTGCGCTGGATCTCGCTGACGAGCGCCTGTCGATTTGGTAGTCTGTGAGACGACCTGGTTTCGCCGGAGCAACAGAGCGCCACCGGTGTCGCGATGTCGCCCGCCTCCGGGTGGCCGAATCCCATAGTTACCGCCGTGTCCTGTTTGGTGATAACCGGTTCGCTCACGAAACCGGCTTCTGGCGATGAACTGAGGGCGATGGCCACGCCGACAACGCAATATCAGCCAGCCGCTGCAATGTTTCCCTGCATGCCCCGTCACACGCTTGCGCCGACATGCCTTGCACCACTGCGCCATAAAAGCGTGCGAGCGCATCGGTGTCGGTATCGGGGGCAAGCTCGCCCTCAGCGACGGCACGGTCGAAGCGCGCCTTGATGGTCTGCAGCCCGAGTTCGCGCCTTGCGGCGACCGTCTGGGCGACAGACTCGCACTTTTCGGCGTGTTGGAGAACAGCAGTCGAAACCATGCAGCCGCGCGGCCTTCCCGCGGCGGTAAAGCGCGTCGCCGCATCGTGCAGGTAGAACGCTATTGCATCGTGGGCCGGCATCTTTCCACCTAGCGCTTCCAGCGCCGCTTTGTTTTCACGCTCGCTGATATGGTCGAGCGCCTGTCTGTAAAGGTCTTCCTTGGAGCCGTACGTTGCGTAGAGGGATGGCGGCGGGATACCCATGGCCTCGGTCAGATCGGCGATCGAGGTACCCTCGTATCCATGCTCCCAGAACAGCCGGGCGGCGACGTCGAGTCCCACGTCGCGGTCCAGCAACCTCGGCCTGCCGCGTTTCCGGGCGGGTTCGCTCATTTTTATATCGAGTCCTATAAAAATCGTTGACAAGCATGTTTCGACGTTAATATTATAGCGACCACTACTAATTTAGTCAGGAAGGAGTGGTCGATGTCTGCAAAACTTTCAAACAAGGTGGCCCTTATTACGGGAGGCTCGCGTGGCATCGGGCGTGCTGTCGCGCTGGCATTTGCGAGAGAAGGGGCTGCGCTCATCGGCGTGCACTACGGCACCAATCGGGACGCGGCGAACGCCACCATCCGTGAAATCGAAGCGCTCGGATCGAAAGCGGTCGCTATCGAAGCGGACCTGAATCGCGGGAAGGAAGCAACGGACAGTATCTGGGATCAGTTCAAGGCAGCCGCGATCGGCGCCATAGGCGAACCCCGGCTAGACATTCTCGTCAACAACGCTGGCGTGGCACCGGCCATCCCCCTGTCTCAGACGAGTGAATCAGTATTCGACGAGGTCCTGACGATCAACTTCAAGGCACCGTTCTTCCTGATTCAGGCTATTGCAGATCACATCCGCGACAATGGACGAATTATCAACGTTTCGACGGGTTTTACGCGTGTCGCGGCTCCAACGCATCCCGCTTATGCCGCGTCGAAAGGTGCCATTGAAACGCTGACGCTGGCGCTTGCCCCCGAGTTCGGTCCTCGTGGTATCACGGTGAATGCGGTCATGCCGGGCGTGACGGAGACCGACATGAATGCGGCGTGGATCAAGGTACCGGAGGCACGTGCCGGCGCAGAGGCCATGTCGGTGTTCTCGCGAGTGGGTCAACCTGTCGATGTGGCTGACGTCGTCACCTTCCTCGCGTCGAATGAGGCACGCTGGACGACGGGGCAGGTGATCGACGCGACGGGCGGTGCGCGGCTCTAAGCATTCCGCTCCCCTGATAAAAAGGCTGCACCAGGATAAACCGGACAAGAAGGGGCGGGCGTATCCGTTAGGTGTACTTTTAATGGGAAGAATGGTACGCCTCGCATGTATCCGCATGCTGCTACCGAAAGCAAAGCATTTTGGTGGTCCGCATGCGGCGACTGCATCGTAAAAGCCGGTTCGCGCGCGTCCTGTTCGGGGCTGTGAAATATTTCGCGCACTGCGGAGGTGATCAACATGAAAACTTCCCGCTTGCTGCTCGCCGGCGCCGCGGTCTTTGCGGCGGGAGCCGCTCTGCAATTCGTGTGGCCGCTCCTGCAACCGGAGTCTTATCATCACTTCGCCGACGAGCGTTCCCTGGGCACGCTGCCCAACGCATCGGACGTACCGTTACGCGCCACCCGCTCGAGCAAACCGTGACGGCGCATTTGCCTCAACGTACACACACATCTTTTCTGTCGATTGGGTCATGCCGATCAGGTTGCCGGCGATCGAACCTGATATGCACCCGGCATCGAAAACGCACATCCTCGCTGAATCGCGCGTAACGCGGGATGCGCAACGACTTGATGTGACCGGGTTCGATATCTACGACACCGTACGAAGCGCAGCGCGAGGATCGCGAGTACTCTTTCATCAAGCTTCACGGCAATGCTGCGGAATGGCCGAAAGCCGATTCAGGTTCATAGCTGGTAGTTCGCTCAGCCCGATCACGCCGGCGCCGTTCATCGGCGGCCGGCCGGGGAACATGACTTCCATGGAGCATGTGATGGCAATCAGACCACGTTGGAAAACGCTGTTGTCTCTAATATTCCTGTCGCTGGCAATGATGGGGAGTGTCGCGCGAGCGCAGGGCATTCCCATCGTCACCGGACAGCAATGGATGGCGTCAACGGATGCGGAGAAGAAAGCCTATCTCGTCGGCATTGCGAATCTGCTGGATATTGAGCGTGCCTATGCCGGCAATACGGTAAACAGCAACGATATCGCGCAACGCTTCGGCAAAGGCATGCAGGGCCAGACGCTCGACAGCGTACGCCAGGGTCTGGACAGCTACTACACGGCGAACCCCACAATGATCCAGCATCCGGTGATCGAGACCCTTTGGTTCCAGATGGTCGTACCGGGCCAGAACAAGAGTCAATGAGGGCGAAGATCATGAAACGACTGGGATGGATCGCAAGCATCGTCGGGCTCATTGCCATGACAGGTTGCACGAATATGACCCCGCGCGAGCAGGGCGCCGTGAGCGGTGCGGCGCTTGGCGCCGGTGCGGGCGCGGGCATCGCGGCGATCGCCGGTGGCAACGCGTGGACAGGTGCGCTCATCGGCGGCGCTGCGGGTGCGGTGGCAGGCGACATACACGGTGCCCGTCAGCCAACCTGGCAGCAGCCGCCATGGCAGCAACCAGGCTGGCAGCAGCCACGCTGGTAGCGGGCCGCGCGCACGGTGTTCTATGAGACCGCGCCGAAGCTGGCCATGGGCTGGAGCGACGAACACCCGCACCGGTTGATCATCCGCGGATGGCGTTACGGTGGACATCGCGACGGTCCGTTCCAATTCTTCGACGGCCCAGACACCCAGTCGCTGGTGGCGTTTGGCCTGCACGAGCATGAGCGCTTTCGTTAGTCGAGTACTGTTTTGGCTGCACGTGTGACATTGCCGCGCGAGTGGTTTCTCGAGATGATCCGCAAACGGGCAAGCGCTGCGCGGGACCGGTGAGCGTTGTGTTGCCTTGCACGTTGGCCGTGCGACTGGATCCTCAAAGTCGCGGGTTGACCCCAGGTTCACCTGAAATATCGTTGGCTATAATCGCGAACGGTCGGGCGCTGTGATCCAGCGTTCCGGCAAGCGGGAAAGGTTACCCCCCATTCCCTCATCGATGCAGTTGCCGATCGCTACCGGAGACTGGCATGGCAGAACAACTCATCATTTTCGATACCACCTTGCGGGATGGAGAGCAGTCGCCGGGTGCGTCGATGACAAAAGAAGAAAAACTCCGCATTGCGAGGCAACTCGAGCGTATGCGGGTCGACGTGATCGAAGCGGGCTTCGCAGCGAGCTCCGAGGGCGATTTCCAGGCAGTGCGCGCAATCGCAAGCGAAGTGAAAGACAGCATTATCTGTTCTCTCGCACGCGCGAACGAGCGTGATATTTCACGTGCGGCCGAAGCGCTGCGGCCAGCCAGTCGTTTTCGCATCCATACCTTTCTCGCGACATCGCCGCTGCACATGGAGAAAAAGCTCCGTATGTCGCCCGACCAGGTGTACGAGCAGGCGCGTCGCTCCGTGCGTCAGGCGCGCAGTTTCACCGATGACGTCGAGTTCTCGCCAGAAGACGCTAGTCGCTCAGACATGAACTTTCTCTGCCGGGTGCTGGAGGGTGTGATTGCCGAAGGCGCGACTACGATCAACGTACCCGATACCGTTGGCTATGCCATGCCGGAAGGTTATGCAGCACTGATCCGCGAACTACGCGAGCGCATTCCAAATTCGGACCGGGCGGTTTTTTCGGTGCACTGTCACGATGATCTCGGCCTCGCCGTAGCGAACTCGCTAGCCGCGGTCAAATCGGGCGGCGCAAGGCAGATCGAGTGCACGATCAACGGACTGGGCGAACGGGCAGGGAATACGGCGCTCGAGGAAGTCGTCATGGCAGTCAAGACCCGGAGAGATCATTTCGACCTCGACGTGCGCGTCGATACGAGCCAGATCGTCGCCGCTTCACAGCTGGTCTCGGAGATTACCGGATTTGCAGTGCAGCCCAACAAGGCGGTCGTTGGCGCTAACGCATTCGCTCATGCGTCCGGCATCCACCAGGACGGTGTGCTCAAAGCGCGCGATACGTACGAAATCATGCGGGCGGAAGACGTAGGCTGGAGCGCAAACAGGATCGTGCTCGGGAAGCTTTCTGGTCGAACCGCCTTCAAACAGCGCCTGCGTGAGCTTGGCGTCATGATGGACAGCGATACAGAATTGAATGCAGCGTTCGCGCGCTTCAAGGCTCTCGCCGATCGTGAGGCCATCGTTTCCGATGTCGCGCTGCTTGCCCTGGCACGTCCGGGCGAGGGCGTGAATTCCGGCAGCGCGCATCGATAACGGTCAGCGACCAAGGCTTTCACGTCACAGACCGCCGGACTGCAGGAACCCTGCGACCGCGTTATTTTCGTCATTGCTCGAAGAAACCATGAATACTGAAACAACTGTCCAGTTTGCTATTTCGCCCAGCACGACACCTACCCCACGCGATGAGATCACCGCGAGCATTGCCAACCCGGTATTCGGTCGCGTGTTCACCGATCACATGGCGACTGTCCGATGGACCAATACCCTTGGCTGGCACGATGCGAAAGTTGAGCCGCGCCGGCCGTTTCAGATTGACCCCGCCTGTGCTGTCCTGCACTACGCGCAGGAGATTTTTGAGGGCATGAAAGCCTATCGCGGCGACGACGGCTCGATCTCGCTTTTCAGGCCTTACGAGAATGCCAGGCGGTTTCGCGCGTCGGCAGCGCGCATGTCCATGGCGGAACTCCCCGAAACACTCTTTGCCGGCGCAGTGGATGCGCTCGTGAAGATCGATCGGGACTGGGTTCCTGGCGGCGATGGCAGTTTGTACCTTCGGCCTTTCATGTTTGCAACGGAGAGTTTTCTCGGGGTGCGCGCCGCCAACGAGTATCTGTTCTGTGTTATCGCTTCGCCCGTTGGGCCGTATTTCAAGGCGGGTAAGACAGCGGTCACTGTTTGGGTGTCCGACCAATACACCCGAGCGGCACCAGGTGGAACAGGCGCGGCCAAGTGCGGCGGAAATTATGCCGCCAGCCTGATTGCGCAAACCGAGGCGGCAGCGAAAGGCTGCGACCAGGTCGTGTTCCTCGACGCTGCGGAACACAAATGGATCGAAGAACTGGGCGGCATGAACGTGTTCTTCGTGATGGACGACGGCTCCCTGCGTACCCCTCCGCTGTCGGGCACCATCTTGCCCGGTATTACGCGTGCTTCCATTATTGAGCTGGCCAGACAGGAAGGCATCACAGTCTCCGAAGAGCCTTATGCATTTGCATCGTGGCAAGCCGATGCGATCAGCGGTCGCGTCAAGGAGGCCTTCGCCTGTGGTACGGCGGCGGTTGTGACGGCCATCGGAGAAGTTCGTCACGCGGCGGGCGAATTCAAGATCGGCGATGGTGGCGAAGGACCTGTCACACAACGAATTCGCACTACGCTCACCGGTATTCAGCGCGGCAAAATTGCTGACCCATTCGGCTGGATCCACAAGGTGTCTTAAGCGATTTTCCTGGGACATGTGTGTAGGCATGCGAACCATCTCTCGCGGTTTGACGCCTGTGCCGACGACAGGGCCAATCCAACCCACTCAACACTGACGATCGATCGCGCGCACGCCCTGCGCGCTTCGATGCGCTCTTCCTTTCCCGGCCGCCTGGCCGGCCCCCCGGCGTGTACCGACGGTTTTGACGCGCCAATGTTCAGATCAATCTGCTGCAAAGTGGCAATCGTCGATGGCCACAACGAAAACAGGCGTTTCCGACTCGTTGACACAGCGACTTTGCGCCTAAGATGAATTTCGATGCGCACAAGCTGGTGCAGGCCCCCAATTGGCGGGAGCCAGAACGCAGCGCGCGGATCGACGCCAACAAGTGTTTTCATCAAGGGTGCGAGCGTGCGTGCGGCGGGCGCCTGTCGTGCGACAGCAATGACGCACGGGTGCGCGACGGAGATCATTGCGCTGGCGACGTCTGGCCGGGCTGGCTGGTCGGCCTCGCTTCGCCATGGTTGCAGCAGTCTGCCAGCTTGCCAGCGCTCAAAAACACGACATCTGTATTTAGCGGAAACACGACATCTGAACTTGGGACTCAGGGGGTGCGGCGCAATTCTTGGACTGGGTTCATGTCGTCAGCCCGAGGCTCTCCCGGTATTCAATCGGACTGAGTGCGCCAAGGGAGATCTTGATCCGTTTCTCGTTGTACCAGCGAATGTACGAGTCAACGACCTCAATGAACTGGTCGGTGCTGACGGTCTGCCAGTCCCGAGAGTAAAACAGTTCCGTTTTCAGTCGTCCGAAGAAGCCTTCGCACGCCGCGTTGTCGGGCGAGCAGCCCTTGCGCGACATTGAGCGAATCAGCCTGGCCTCACGTATCCGGGTAAGCCAGCCTGGCCAGCGATAATGCGCACCGCGATCTGAATGGACCACAGGTCGGTTGCCGCTACTACCGATTGCTTCGATGGCGGCATCGAGCATCGTATTCACAAGCTCGGCGTCGGGTCGCGTACTGATCGACCAACTGATCACCAGTCCATCGAAACAATCGATGACCGGAGACAGATAGACTTTACCGGCGGGAATCTGGAACTCCGTGATGTCTGTGAGCCACTTTTCATTCGGTGCGGCGGCCCGGAAGTCCCGGTTGATAAGATTATCTGGAGCTGGACCTATTTCGCCGGCGTAGGAGCCGTATCGACGTCGCCTCGTTGTGGCCGCGCTTAGCTGCTCCTGCTTCATCAAGCGCCGCACGACCTTCTCCGAGATGAAGACTTTCTGCCTGCCAAGTGCCGCGCGCACCCGTCGATATCCGTAGCATCGGTGGTTCAGTTCAAAAATATCTGCGATGGCACGGCGTACACCCGCATACTTGTCGGCAGCCTGTATTCGCGCCCGGTGATAGAAGTAGGAGCTGCGGGCGAGCCCCAGTTCAGCCAAAAGCTCCGGCAACGTGTACGTCTGTTTCAGGGCATCAACCAGCGCCGTCTTCTCCCGATTCGTCAGGAGTTGCGGGTCGATGCCCAGGCCTTTTTTTTAATATTTCATTGGCCTTCTTCAGGATGTCGTGTTCAATCTGGAGCTTCCGGATGTCTCGTCGGAGTGACTCGACTTGCTGTTCCAGCGTCGTTTTCTCGGAGCTCTGCGGCGGATCGTTGCGGCGTGTCATGGCTGAAGCAACCTCCTGACCGAGTAACCGATCTCTCCAGTTGTACAACGTTGGACGGCTCACGCCAATCCTTTTAGCAACTTCCTCGGCGCTTTCTCGCCGAGTGCACAGATCGATGACCGCTATCTGCCTGAGCTCTGGTGTATGCCGAATACCCGAAGTTCTCCCGAGAACGCGTTTCTTTCGCTCAGGATGCAGCTCGTCGAGCCAGGCGACGAGCGTCCCGCGCACCGGATATCCCAGGGCCTTTGTCGTTGCAGCCAGACACTGGCCATGGCTCATATAGTGGTCTGTGGCCGCCTTCTTTTGTTCCACCGAATAGCGCGGCCTCAAGCAGATACGTTCCTTCGGCAAATCCAGACATCGCTCGTACGTGTGATACCAACGTTCGAGAGATTTCGTTGTGGGATAGCCTAATTGACGAACGGTCGCGGTGAGGCGCTTCCCAAGTTTCAAGTAGAGCTTGACTGCTCGGATGCGGTCTTCATATGAATACATGGACTAGCTCCTAATAGTCCAAGAATTGCGCCGCACCCCCGAACCGGACATTTCAAAAAAGCCGTAACACGTAAAACTGCGATAAATTATATTATGTTAAATGCGATACACCATTCTTAGAGCGAGCGTCTCGGCTCCCATTTTGGCGGTCGATGCGATCTCAGACAGCCTGGCCCCACCAGTTTCACCAATGCAGAAGTTGGACTTGTGTCGACACCATCAAATAACACTCCCCCTCGATCCATTGCCTGCGCGAGCTGGCCCAAGACGCCTCCAGGAATGCGAAACTGGCTATTTGAAGGCGCGCGTCGATGCAGTCCCTGATCGAGCCGGCGATAAAGAGTCCGCGGCCGCACCGTGCCGTCCACCGCTTTGAATATCATCGTCCCCTGAATCTCGTCGCGAACTTACCGACGCGAAGACGACTGATCAGTCGAGCGCCCCTTCTGCGGCTAGCGCAACCAACGTATCGACAACGTGCCGGACTTTTGGCCGGAGATGCGCCATTTTCGGCCATACAACGTGCACGTCGATGAGGTCCTTCGACACCTTGTCGAGCACCGAAACGAGTGTTCCACCCTTCAAGCCCGGTCGGAGCAGCGACATCGGCATCTGGCAGATTCCGAGTCCGGACAACGCGGCGTCGATAATGGTATCGCCGTCACTTATCTGATGAGTGGGAGGCGGAGAGATGCGCCGCGATTCCCCATCTGTGTTGACGCGCCATGAAAGCGGCTGCCCTCTGCGATACCCCACAATGCACGAATGGTTCTGCAGATCATCGACCGTCTTCGGAGTGCCCTTCCGTTTGAGATACTCTGGCGCTGCCGCGATGACCATTCGCTGGCTCGCCAAACGGCGCGCGACGAGGCCACTTGAACTTTGCAGCTCTCCAAATCGCACTACGAGGTCGACGCCCTCCTCGATCGGGTCGATGATGTGGTCGGAGAAGGTCATCGTGAACTGGAGATCGGGGTGCTCCCGGCCGATCTTGAGAAGGATCGGAACCAGCACACGTCGACCGAACGCCGCAGGCATATCAATGCGCAGGCGGCCCACCGGTCGTTGCTGTCCTGGCCCGAGGGCGGCTTCGGCCGCCGAAATTTCGTCCAGCGCCGCGGAGCACGCCGCAAAGTAAGCCTCGCCATCGGCGGTCAACGCGATGCTTCGCGTCGTCCGGTGAAAAAGCTTGGCGCCAAGGCGCTCCTCCAGCTTGGCAATGGACTTGCCAACGGCTGACTTGGTCAGCCCGAGCTGGTCAGCAGCGTCCGTAAAGCTGCGCGATTTGGCAGCGGCTACGAAAATCGCAACGCCGCTGAAGGTTTCCGGTTGCGCCATGAAATCGCCCTAAATGGAGAGGTAACCTCTCCATTTAGGGCACAGGTCGCCCCGTTGTCAACTTTTCTTCAACGGGTGACGCGGACGCCGGCTTCGCCATTCGCCCGCGGTCACGGCCTTCAGATCCGGACTGCGCGGCCGCTCTGCGCAGCCTCGAGCGCGCAATTGGCGATGTGAAGCGCCCTGATGCCGTCGCGTGGAGTCGCGGGCATTGCGGTGCCGCTCTGCAATGCGTCGATGAAGGCATTGAGCTCGACACGATACGAATCCGCGTGGCGCTCCAGAAAGAAGTTGAGCAGCGGATCGCGCGCCTCGGTGGCGCCGCTGGTCCAGCGACGCAGACTCGACGGGCGATGGTTCTCGTTCAGAACCATGCCCTTCGAACCGAATACCTCCACGCGCTGATCGAAGCCGTAGACGGCCTGTCTCGACCCGTTGATATGACATTGTTTTCCGGATGCTGTACGCAACAGCACCATTACGCTGTCGAAGTCTGGAATCTCGTCCAGGCCCGGATCAACCAGGCGGTTACCCATCGCCATCACCTCGACGGGGTCCTCGCCCAGCAGCCAGCGAGCGGTATCGAAGTCGTGGATGGTCATATCGCGAAAGATCCCGCCAGAGTGGCGAAGATATTCGCGCGGCGCGAGGCCGGGGTCGCGGCTCGTGATGACGACCTGACGAACGTCACCCACTTCGCCGTCACGGATCGCCTTTTTCAGGGCCATTGCGTCGGGATCGAAGCGCCTGTTGAAAGCGAGCATCACCTTGCCCTGCAGTCGTTCGATCTCCTCCACGGCGGCAAGCGCCCGGTCGATGTCGAGGTCGATCGGCTTCTCGCAGAGAACGGGTTTTCCGAGCCGGACAGCGCGCAGCGTGAGGTCGATATGGGTGTCAGTCGGCGTACCGATGATGACCGCATCAACGTCTTCGCGATCGACCGCTGCTCCACAGTCGAGGCTGAAATCACAGCCGAGCGAACTCGCCAGCTCTGCAACCGCAGCCTCGTTGGGATCCGCAACAACGACGAGTTTAAGACGACGGTCTGCTGCAACGTTTGCAGCGTGGATTTTTCCGATGCGGCCCGCACCAAGGACAGCAATTCGCAACATACAAGTCTCCTGTGTCCAACCACGCGCCTGTGCGACGCGCTATTTATTGCAAACGTCAATTTTCAGAGGTAGCAACGGTCGTTCGGCGCGACGGCGAACCTGCACATTCAGGTTGCAGCAACCTCTGAACGTAGGGATGCTCTGGCCTGTTCGGGCCATCCGGTGCAAACTCCCGGCTCAACCGAAGGATATCCACGACACCATATTCCCAGATATCCGGCCCTTGCTCTCCGCGCGCCTCTGCGATTTCGATCGCCAGGCGATGGGCGTAGCTGCGCTCCCTTAGCAGCATGGCAAGCGCCTCCGCGAGAATGCTGCGGTCCTGGGTAGACATTGACGAACCAGACATATCTTCTCCTGCTACCTTTCGGTTTCCCTCATAGGGCGCGGGAACGCACGCCAAGACCGTACCAGCTCTGCGGCTGCGCGCGCCCCCGTCCTCAGATGAGGCTTCGAATGCTGCCGCCATCGACGCCCCACACCGCCGACGTTACGAACGAAGCGAGGTCCGAAGCGAGGAACACGATCACGTTCGCCACCTCTTCCGGCGTACCCAGTCGGTTCAACGGGAGCTGGCGCAGGGAGAGCTCATGCTCCACGGCTTCACGCGGCGCCATGCCGTGGAACTTGCCCATCGTGTCCGCGAAGCCACCTTCCTTGGTCCAGAACGGCGTCCATACGGGTCCGGGGGCAACCGCATTGACGCGGATCCGGGGCGCCTCCGCACGCGCCAGCCCCTTGGTCAGGGCAAGTACAGCCGCCTTCGATGCGGAATAATCGATGGGAACAGGCTCCGGCTGTCGAGCCAGGTCCGATGCGTTATTGATGATGACGGCCTTTTCCCGCGAGCGAAGTGCGGGAAGCAGATGGCGGCATGCACGCACGTAACTCATGAAATTGAGGTTCAGGGTGAAATCCCAGTCCTCGTCCGAGAGTTCCTCGAATGTCCGGACCTTGCCTGCACCGACATTGTTCACGAGCACGTCGATCTGCCCGCCATACGGCCGCAGTACCGAATCAATCCCTTCCGAGACACCGTTGGCTTTCGAAAGGTCGGCCTGCGCGATGTTCACGTTGCTGCCCATCGCCCGAAGTTCCGCCTGGACCTCCTCGAGTGCGCCACCATCGATATCCACCAGGCACAGGCGTGCCCCCTCCTTCGCGAAGGCAACTGCCGTTGAGCGGCCGATGCCTTTCGCAGCGCCAGTCACGATGACGATCTTTCCATCAAGACCCGTTTGCATAATTGTCTCCTTTCCTATTTATAAGTAATCCTGCAGATTCGAGAAACTCTGGCATCGTTATGATCCATGCCACCACGCGGCGACCTACGCGCACCAGGCCGCCGTCATCCCTCAAGGCATGGCTAACGGTTATCCACGCGCTTGATGAATGGCCGAATATCGATCGATTTCCAGATCTTCGCCTTGTTGAACGGATCGTCCTTGACGAATGCCTCGATGTCAGCGATCTCCTCTGCCTCATAGAGGAAGAAGCTACCGATCATCGTCGTTCCGTCCGCTTTGGTCAGCGGACCGGAGATCAAGGTCTTCACCGGTGAAGTCTGCAGGTAGGCTTTGTGGGCGTCGTAGTGTTCGAGCCGGCGTTCGACGACGCCGTCGTGGTCAAGACAATAGACAGTGAAATGCATACTGCACCTCCAGAGATTCAAACGGCCGATGTGCTCATGCGCGACATCAATGCTGGCGCGGGCTGATGCTGGCCTGTGCCACCCTAGTGCGGGCTAACGCCGTCAAACGCATCCCGCAGCAAGGCGTGGATCGCTTCACGTTCGATCGGCCGCGGATTCCAGTACGGATTCGAGCTGGCGATTTCCGCTGCCTTTTCCACGTCCTCGACCTTCATCCCGATATCCTTCAGCGCGACCGGCGCGCCGTTGGCCTTCGCCAGTTCGTAGACGCCGACTGCTGCATCGTCGGCCCCGATGGCACGCGCAATGCGGGTCATCGCGTCAGGTGCAGCCTGCCTGTTGTATGCAAGCGCGTGCGGCAACACGATGGTGTGAGTTTGCGCGTGTGGAAGATTGAAGCTTCCGCCGAGCGTATGGCAGAGCTTGTGGTGTAGCGCCATACCGACATTCCCCAGAGCCGTCCCACACAACCATGCACCATACAGTGCCTGCGAACGGGCATTGATGTCGGTGGAGTTCGCAACGATGCCTGGCAGCGCACGCGCCAGCGATGCGATGCCCTCTTCGGCCATCAGGCTGATAACCGGATTCGCGTCGCGTGAATACAGCGCCTCTGCGGCGTGTGCGATGGCGTTGATGCCGCTCGTAACGGAGAGTCCAACGGGCAATGTCACCGTGAGGTCGGGATCGTAAATCACCGTTTTCGGAAGCACCCTGACGTCCGTTCCGGTCTTCTTCAGGCCGCCTTCGGTAATGCCATAGATCGCCGTCATCTCGCTACCGGCGTAGGTCGTGGGAATCGCCAGGATAGGAAGACCGGAATCCATCGCGATCGCCTTGCCGAGGCCGACCGTGGAGCCTCCGCCAACGGCGATCGCGCAATCCGCGTTCAGTTCCCGGGCCAACGCACGTGCTTCGCGAGCGAGTTCAATCGGCACATGCATCACAGCCTTGTCGAAAACGGCTGCCGTGCGGGCACCCAGCCTTGCGGCGACCATTTCGGCAGTCTCCCGCTGCTCCGGCGTGCAGAGAACGAGTGCACGTTCCGCGCCGAGTTCCAGGACTTCACGCTCGAGGTGCTGCAAGCTACCCGCGCCGAAAACTACACGGCCCGGTCGTGCCTGATAGATAAATTCAAGCTTTTGCATGTACGGGCTCCGCCTCCATCGTACGCATCGCGGCAGCATCAAATTCATAGTCGACCTGGAACCGTGCTGTCCGCACGTCGCCGAGTTCCGTCCGGACACGCAGATGCTCAGGATGAGACGCATACGCGTCCAACGCCTCGCGGGACTCAAACTCCGTCACGAGAACGGCGTCGCATGCGTAATCGACCCCGCTTGAGTCGATGCCGACCTCAAGATGACTCATTCCCGGAATTCGACCGCGCAGCCCTTCGAAACTTGTCTTCACAAGCTCCGACGTTGCCGCACGCTCAGCCTCCGTTTCACCGCGTACTCGCCACATAACGATATGCCGGATCATGCGATTGCCTCCGATGGATTGAGGATGAAATCGTAGTCGAGCGTGTACCACGGTACCTCGAATATCTTGCCGTCCGGTGCGATCCCGGGCTCGTGACGAACCCAGTCTGCGATCAGGGACGAGCGCACACCGAAGACCACGTCGGAATCGAGATACTGGTCGCCATCCCGGAACACGTGAGTGATCAGGGTCTCGTAGCCGGGCGCCTGAAGCATGAAATGCAGGCGGGGCGCCAGGGGTGGCGTCCGGTCGCGGCGAGCATCCGGCCGACCGGCCCATCGTGGGGAATCGGATAAGCTTCTGCGAGGATCGACCGAAAATGGAAATGCCCCTCGGCATCGGTCTGCAACCGCCCGCGAGCACGATGTTCCGTCGGTCCGTCGCCACTGTGCGTCTGGACGTCGTAGAAGCCGTCTTCGTCCGACTGCCACACGTCAAGCCACGCATTCGGCACGACTTCGCCATCTGCGCCGCGAACCTGGCCTTTCACGTAGCACGGCGCGCCATGTGCACCATTCGAGATGTCCTCGCCGTTCCTGTAGACCGGCGCCCCCTCGAGAAAGAACGGTCCGAATACCGTTGCCTCGGTGCAATTGGCCGGCTTGCTGTTGTTCTGAGCCGTCACCAGCATGGACAGGCCAAGCGTATCGGAAAGCAGGATGAATTCCTGGCGCCTGTCGTCGGTGATGTGACCGACCTCCGTCAGAAATGAAATAGCCTTGAACCACTCAGCCTCGGTCAGTTTCACCTCTCTCGCAAAAGCGTGAAGGTGCTGCACGAGGCTGGTCATGATGGTTCGCAGGCGAGCGTCTTCGCACTTGGCGAAGGATTCGATCACCGCGAGCGTGATGGTGTCTTCGTTGATATTGCGCATTTCAATTGTCTCCGGTGTGCGCTCTTGCAAGCGTCTTCCCGACAAAGTTAAAGCTTCGTTGCCGGAAATAAAATGCGCTCCGGCGAAATGACATTTCCTGGCGCCGGAAAAATGCCCCTGCGTCGCTTCCACAGATGGCAGCACTTCGCGTGACCCGTCGGCCCTTTTGCAGCAAGACTGTCGACCGCAGGTTGACAATCTGGCGACCTGCAGTGTGTTTATCCACCTCTGAAACTGGGTGATAGTGCGTCTGAACACGCTGAAAAAATCAGCCTTGATTGTTCCAGCACTATCAGATCGAGGAGACGATGGACCGCCTGACCCAGATTCAGTTGTTCGTGCTTACTGCGGACCTTGGCAGCTTGTCCAGGGCCGCTGAGCAACTCGATATGTCTAACGCTGCCGCGAGTCGCACGCTGAGTCTGCTCGAAGAGCAACTCGGCACGCGTCTGATTGAACGCACGACGCGACGAATGTGGCTCACCGACGCCGGCCGGGAATATCACCGGCGATGCGGGCTGGTGCTTTCCGAGCTGGCAGAGGCGGACTCGATCGCCGCCGATGAGAGCGTAAGTCCCCGAGGGGTACTTCGTGTCACGAGCTCCGTGTCGTTTGCGATGATGCATCTGGCGCCGGCGCTGCCTGACTTCTTGAAGCGCTACCCCAATCTGTCGGTCCAGTTGACCGCAGCGAACCAGTACCACAACTTCATCGAGGCTGGTATCGACATTGCCATCCGCACCAAGGAACACGAGGGAGATTCTGGAATCACTGTTCGACGGCTTGCCGAAACCCGACGTGTGCTCGCCGCGTCGCCTGACTATCTCTCGACGCACGGACGGCCGCAAACTCCACAGGACCTGGGGCAACACCGGATGCTGATCTACAGCCTGTCGGTTGACCCGCATCAGCTCCATCTGCGCCGCGGGGAGGACGAATGCACCGTATCCATCTCGAGCGCGCTCGATTCGAACGAAGGGCAGGTCATCGTGGCTGCCGGGCGGGCGGGTCTGGGCATCGTCATCCAGCCGATGTACATCATTCACGACGACATCGTCGCAGGACGACTCGTCCCCGTCCTGGAAGACTGGCAACTGCCAAAGCTCACGATCAATCTTGCCTACCAGAGCCGCCGATACCAGCCGGCAAAGATCCGGGTCTTCAGCGAATTTCTTGTCGAGCGCGTCAGGTCGCAGCAACTCGAGAAGCGCTGGATGACATTCGCCCCCTAAACCAGCAGTATCCGCACCATACCTTGGATTCGCAGACTCTCTGACGCGCAAGTCGCTTCCATACCAGAATGCCGACGTACGTTGCAGCACGCCGGCATTCTCACAACCGCCGGTTCGCACTCCGTCAGGCGCTCGCGCCTTTCGCGGAGCGGGCCCGGGCCAGGCGTGCCAACGGATTGGCCAGCACGCTGCCCAGACGGCCGTCGAGCAGCACGACCATCAGAAGAAGCAGACCATTGACCAACAGGATCTGGGTCGAGGTCGCATTGAGCAGGCCGAGACCGTTGTTGAGCACCGTGAGGATCAACACGCCAACTGCCACGCCAAGTGGCGACCCGATTCCCCCCTCAAGTGCCACGCCGCCCACAATGGCCGCTGACGCCGCCTGGAGCAGGATATTGCTGCCCATCGTTGCAGACGCGGTGGCAAGGCTGAGCGACAGCAGACCACCACCGAGCGCGGAAAGGCTTCCAGAGATCGCAAAGCCCACCGTCAGGGCAGCCCCGACCCGCGCGCCGCTCTGAACGGCAGCTTTCCGGTGTCCACCTGCTGCGTAGATGTCCCGACCGAGCGTGGTGAATCGCAAAAACAGCGATACGACCACATAGCAGAAGATGGTAATCAGGCTACGCGGGGAGAAGATGCCGAAGATGTTCTGATCCAGGAAGTCGCTCACATCCAGATTCGCCCAGCTCAAGACGCGCCCGCCCGCTAACCAGTAACCGACGCCCGTAAGGAACATCATCGAACCGACGGTTGTGACAAGCGACGAGACGCCAAGCCAGGGCAAAAGCGCCGCGTTCGCGATACCCACCACGATCCCGAAACAGACGGCATAGACCAGGCCAAGCACCGCACTATCGCCGCCAAACTTCACGGTGATCAGGCCCGCGACCGTCGCAAGCGCCGCCACACTGAGGTCGAACTCACCGGCGACCATCGTCACCGACAAGCCCAGCGCTACGATGCCGAGGAAAGCGAACGCCTGAAAAATCGCGTACAGGTTGGCCGCTGAGAAGAAGTGATCGACGGTCAGGCCGAAGTACACGGGCATGCCGATTAGCAGGACCGAACGAATCACAAGATTCAGAAGACGTTGAGATTGATTCATTTCGCTCTCCGCTTATTTCTTGCTGGGCCCGAGACGGGCGAGCAATGCACCGAACACGACCGCCCCCAGCACCACCATGCCCTTGACGACCAATTGATACTCGTAGCTCACGCCGCTCACGAGCAGGATGTTACTGATCACGGCGAGGAAGATGGCGCCGGTAACCGCGTCCGAGATCTGGCCACGTCCGCCCCGGATCGAGATGCCACCGACCAGAACTGCAGCGATTGCGTTGAAGTCGAGGTCGACTCCGTATGTGAGATTGCCTTGCGCCGACGACGATGCGATGAGCGACCCGGCAAGCGCCGCCGCCGCACCGGCAAATCCGTAGCAGAACAGGGTGGCCGCCATCAGGCGCAGACCCGCGATGCGAGCAACCTCCGAACGCATGCCAATGAGCCTGATCTCCCGTCCGATACGCGTCTTCTGGAGTATGAAACTCCCGATGATCACGAAAACGGCGAGCACGATGATCTGGGTCGGCAACCAGCCAAAGAGCTTGCCTTGACCAAGCCAGGTTGCATCGCCATTTCCGATGACGGTAAGGCCGCCGGTATAGAGCACGCCCGCGCCGAGAATGATGGAAGAGGTTGCGATCGTCGTGATGATCGGATTGGCCCGGCCCAGCGCGATGATGGCGCCCTGCACAATGCCTATCGCCAGGCCAGCAAGCACGACTGCGAGAACGGTTACGCCTAGCCCGAGGTGGATCAATGCAGCGAACATTACCGTTGAAACCGCAGCCGTCGCGCCCATCGAGAGCATGAACAGGTTGCCGCTCAGTGTGACGAGTGCCATCCCGACTGCACCGACTCCGACTGCGGCAACCGAGTACATCACCGACTGGACGTTGCCGAATTCGTTGAAGTGAGGAACGACGCCCGCTGCAACGATGATCAGCAATAGCGTTGCAACGCGGATAGAACCCGCATGAATACTCGTGCTGCCGAACAGTGCCGAAGCCCAGCGTCTATAGAATGTAGGAGAAGCCTGCATAGAGGGTTCAAGAGCGGTTTTATGCATGGCCAGCCTCCACGCGTTGAGTTCTGAACGAAGCGGGGCCACCCGCCGCTTCGCCCCCACCTGCGACGATGTCATGCAGGACCGTATCGCCATCGATTTCGTGCCGCGGCTTGCGACGAACCATCTGGCCTCGGAAAATCGTCACCACCGTATCCGCGAGTTCGAGGATTTCCTCAAGGTCGGTCGAGTAGAAAACCACGGCCAGGCCGTCGTCCGCCATCTTCCGCAGGGTCGAATAGATTTCGCTGCGTGCCCCGATATCCACACCGCGCGTCGGCTCGTTCAGCAGCAGGAGCTTCGGCGCGAGCGCCGCCGCCTTGGCGAGCGAAACCTTCTGCTGGTTTCCGCCGCTTAGAGGCCAGTTCAAAAAAAACCTTGATGGTCTGTTAACTTTCGCGGCGCGATGTTAACCTCAGTCGTCCAGAGAACGGAGACCGAGGGGATGCAAGCGCCGATCATTGACGACGAATTGTGGGC
>NZ_JBFRCG010000029.1:0-91987 GCF_040965595.1 Paraburkholderia sp. EG287B | reverse complement strand
CTGCTTTGCCGAACTACTCTCAGCTCTGAGTCTTTGTCAGCCATAGGTGTCCACCTCACAAATAGGTGGACACCTATGCTCCTCGCTCAGAGTGCTGTTGGGTAGACGTCGATAGTGGATCGCTTACGCTGAAACAGTTTCAGCCCCCCCACGACGTCGACGCGCATGAGCATGCATCCGGTTTTTCGGTCGCTTGGTTGCAGAACTAGTCTCCACCACTCATCCATCGGGATCAAGGCGAAGGCCGGTGTTCTGGCGTTCGCCCGTGGCTCATGAAGGGCTCCCAGAAAACCATCGGTACCAGACCGGTGTCCACGGGAGTATTCACCAATGATCGGCTTGCTGCGTTAGCAGTGCCAGGCTCATTTCGGTTCATGGTCTGGGCATCCCAACGGTCGCTGATCGCGGACGGCGGGAGCGCGCGGCCCAATCGCATGAAAGTTACGCGATCGCAAAGGTCGGTTGCCTCAGTCACCAACATAAGCACCCGTGCCACTGACCTCTCAATCGCCGCCAGAGGCGGGACGGAGCCCCTTACCGCGCGAGCGGTTTAGTCCATTCGGCCGTAGCGGACATTGCGGGCCACTCGGTTGTACGTCAGCAATGTGGCCAATTGCTGACAGTTGCCGCTGAGCACCCCGACGTCAGCTTCCTGCATCAGCGAACTCACACTTCCGAGCCGTTGCAGTCGCTCGAACCGCCGCGACAACTGCGGCAGGTAACGTGCCCCTATGTGATTCGTCAAGCATTAGGGGCGGATTTCGGTTGATAGAAGGTGGCATCACGCAGCATGGCGAACAGCACGTCGCAGCGACGTCTGGCGAGAGCAATGAGCGCCTGATTGTGGCGCTTGCCCTGCTGGACCTTGCGAGCGTAATAGTCCTTGGAGACCGGGTCCCGTAAGGCGGCAAAGGCAGAGAGGAAGAGCGCTCTCTTGAGCACCTTGTTGCCTCGTCTGGACGGGTGTTCGCCACGGAGGAACCAGAGCGTCGTGTCACCGGCGCAAGGCCGGCGTAGGCGGCAAGATGCACGGCTGAGGCGAAGGCTTTGTGAGCGACTTCAGTGAGGAGTCTGGCGGCGGTCCTGACGCCGACTCCCGGCATACTGGTCAGGACCGGCCAAAGAGGGTGTGCATGCACCAAGCATTCCATTTCGCTGGCAACTTCGTCGCGTTGCTTACGCAAGGCGGCGAGCTGCTGGGCCAAACGTGGCATGACGATGGTCGCGGCCTGCGTGCCGGGCACGACCACAGCTTCGCCTGAACGATTTCGGCCGCGAGGCTTTTGCCCATGCGGGGTGCGAGTTTGGTGAGGCGGTTAGCAAGAGTCTTCTCGCTGGCGGCCGCAAGTTCGGCGGGCGACGGATATCGCTCGAGCAGGTCAAGCACGGCCGGATGGTCGAGGCGCGGTCCCAGAACCCGCTCCAGAGCGGGATGAATCTGGGTGAGCAGGCCGCGAATACGGTTGCTGGTCTGCGTGATTTGCGCGGCGAGATCGTCATCGAAGCCGCACAGCATGGTGAGTTCAGCGAGTTGCTCATCAGCCAATCGAAGCGAGCGCAGTGTATGCGGCATCGAGCGGGCGGCTTCTGCAATGATGGCGGCATCGCGGGCGTCGGTCTTGGCTTCACCGGCATGCAGATCGGCGATGCGGCGCATGGCCAGACCCGGCAGATAGGCGACCAGGACACCTTCATCACGGCCAGCGCGCTGACGGTGGCGGGCTGATCGACGACGAACAGAAGTTGGCCGTGCGCCTTGAGTTCGGAGATGAGCGCGCGCAGTTTGGCCTCATCGTTGGGCAGCGCTTTGTTGTACAGGCGCTTTCCATTCCGATCGAGAGCGACGGCATGATGGTGGCCTTTGCTGCGCAGCTGATGACGATGACAGGGAAGCGGTGACCGTGATAAAGCGACTTTCTTTTCTTCATCGCTTCATTCTACCCCCGCTCCTGCGTCAACCTGACAGAGCCCATCGTAGACATCGCCTTCGCGATCGCTCACGCCGATGACTTGCGTATGCGGACAGTGTATCTTGAGTATGCCCAGCTGCTCGATACCTTCGAGCCATTTCGCGCTCTCTTTCTCTTGTACGCTTCGTTGTCCGCGCAGATGTTTCTTACCCAACTCCTCCGGCCTACGTATCCACGTCTTCAGGCCGATCACGCCGAGTGGCAGTCCCTCAGGCGTGAGCGCAAGCAGCCTGTATAACCACGAACGTGTGGATCGGAGCCATATCCCAGACCTTCGGTTGCCCGCAAATGAGACAAATTGAACTCAGTGGTGTCCTGAACCGCAAGTACGATCGGCACCTGCTGCATGCGACAAAGCGTTTGGCCGATGTGCGCGCTCAGCACGCCATCAACATCCACCTGTGGGTTATCGAAAAACCGATAAGCCGCCTTCAGTTCAGAAGCATTGAACGATTGCGGAAAAGAGCAATGCGGACTCGTCGAAAGCCTACGCGGCAGCATCACGAGCCGTCTGGTCAGGCGAGCGTCGCCAAGTTCGGCAGCACCAAACTCTTCACTTGCCCAGTCATCGAGATCAGGGGTGTGCGACAACGCCCGGCATCACGGATCATGAACGGCTCCAAAGTTAACATCCGCTGTCTTCGTTTACAGACCATCCCATCGCAGAATTACGAACAATTTGCGGGTAATTCCGAGGGAAAACCCGGGGCAGTTCAACTGCTTCGACAACGCACCGATTGAGTCGTTCTGGGGTACATTCAAAAGTGAGCTGGTCTATCATCGACGCTTCGCCACACGCGAAGAGGCACGGCGAGCCATCACCGAATACATTGAGATCCTCTTTAACAGGCAACGCAGGCAGGATCGACTTGGCTACCTGTCACCTGTGCCATTCACGCAGCGATACCATCTGAATCAGGTCGCTGGTCAACCCGTTGGCGTCCACGCGTTCCGATCGACTACCTCACTTGTCAGATTTTCGACAATGTCGGGAAGAAGCCAAGGTATTGCCAAGTGATCGCGTTGTCCTGCATGACTTTTTTGGTTTGGCACGACACTTGCGGCATCTCGATCACGCTAGCCTCCACGAGGAAAATTCATGGTTCGACTCACCAATCCCCCGCGCAACCTCGCCTACGGCCACGCTTGTCGGTTGCCGCAGAGGTGATGCGCGCTATCTGGCACAGAGCCAACGGCATATCTTCCGCCCGCTGACGTGGATCGCCACCAATTGACCAGAGTCTGCGCGCCGGGCCGCTGCAAAGGGCGCAAATATCGCATGCGTAGGACCGGCGCCGTTCGGAAGTTTACTGACGCATACGTACCGAGGACGGGCACAACACGGGCGCAGACGGCCAATCATCATTTTTCGGGTCGCTTGTTTCGCATGATTGTGATCCACCAATCTGCAAACCATGCATATTCGGTCGCGGCACCTGCTTTCGAGAGCGATGGCTTAAAAACTTCAAATACTCGTACGACCTCAATGCAATTCCCTTCCACCAAACCACAACCTTAGACGCCGCAGTAGAGAGTGAATTGTGCGTAGTAGGAACAGCAGCTCTTGTGAGACAGACTCTGCTCGATCAGTTGGAAGAGGCGGGGCCAACTATCTTCTTTGCCAGCTCGCGTTTGGGAATCTGCATGCCTCATTTTGCACGGCTATGACCATTGAATCCGAATTGATGAGCCGAATTGCATGAATACGATTGTCCCGAAGTCCGCTTTTGCGGCCCCATGCGTAACGCCCGCCCGATCCGCACTGTCTTCCGATTCGCCATGACAACGCAAACCATCCGCTTCTATCACCAAGGGGCCGTCCGCGAGGTCGCGGGCGTTCCGGCGACGCGCACCGTGCTGACGCACCTGCGCGAGGACTTACACTGCACCGGCACCAAGGAGGGCTGCGCGGAAGGCGGTTGCGGCGCGTGCACGGTCGTGATCGGTGAACTCGACGCGCGTGGCGAACTCACGCTGAAGGCGGTCAACGCCTGCATCCAGTTCCTGCCCACGCTCGACGGCCGCGCCCTCTTCACAGTCGAAGACCTGCGCGCCGCGACCGGCGCGCTGCATCCGGTGCAGCAGGCGCTGGTCGATTGTCACGGTTCACAATGCGGCTTCTGCACGCCCGGCTTTGTGATGTCGATGTGGGCGCTGTACGAGAACCAGCCCGCCAGTGCCGGCCTGCCGACCCGCGACGAAATCGACGCCTCGTTATCCGGCAATCTGTGCCGCTGCACAGGCTACCGGCCGATCATCGATGCTGCACAGAGGATGTTCGACTATGTGCAGCATCCGCGCGTCGCGCTCGATCGCGATGCGATCGCGGCCACGCTGCGCACACTGCAACGCAAGGACACGTTCGAATACAGCGCGCCCGACACCCGCGGCCCCACATTCGGCTCGCCGACCTTCCACGCCCCGCGCACGCTCGAGGCGTTCGCGACGCTGCGCATGCAGCATCCGGACGCGCGCATCATCGCGGGCAGCACCGACGTCGGCTTATGGGTCACCAAGCAGTTGCGCGATCTCGGCGACCTGCTGTACATCGGCAACGTCGCCGAGTTGAAAGCGATCGCGCGCGACGCGCATACGCTGACCATCGGCGCGGCGGTCACGCTCGAAGACGCGTACGCGGCGCTCACCGCCGACTACCCTGAGCTCGCCGAACTTTGGACGCGCTTCGCATCGCTGCCGATCCGCAATGCGGGCACGCTCGGGGGCAACGTCGCGAACGGCTCGCCGATCGGCGATTCGATGCCGGCACTGCTCGCGCTGGGCGCCGACGTCGAGCTGCGCCGCGATCGCAGGACCCGCACGCTGCCGCTCGACGCGTTCTACCTCGGCTATCAGAAGACCGCGCTCGCGCCCGGCGAATTCGTCAGCGCGCTGCGCGTGCCGCGCCCGGGCGGCGCGCTACGGTTTCGCACCTACAAGGTCGCGAAACGTTACGACCAGGACATCTCGGCGGTGTGCGCGGCGTTCGCGCTGCACGTCGCGGAAGACGGCACGATCCGCACGGCGCGCGTCGCGTTCGGCGGCATGGCGGCGACACCGAAGCGCGCCACCCACACTGAAGCCTTGCTCAACGGCGCCGCGTGGAACGACGAGACCGTCCGTCTCGCGATGGACGCGCTCGCCGCCGATTACCAGCCGCTCACCGACATGCGCGCGTCGCGTGCGTATCGGCTGAAGGTCGCGCGCAATCTGCTGTGGCGCTTCCGTCTCGAAACGCGCGCCGACGCGCCGCTCGCGTCTCTGCGACGTCAACACAATCGCGTTCGCGGCGAACGCAGCCGCGAAACAGTCGCCGTGATGAACCGGACGGATGCCTTTGTCGAACGCGCGGCCGAGCGTGCCGATCAACGCCATGCGACGCCTAACGATGGCGAGAGCGGCGCGTCAATCGGTGTGCCGTTGCCACACGAATCCGCCGCGCTGCACGTAAGCGGCGAAGCGACCTACACCGACGACATCGCCGAGCTGCACGGCACGCTGCACGCGGCCCTTGGCCTGTCGCGCCATGCGCATGCGCGCATCGTGAAGTTAGACCTCGACGCGGTCCGAAACGCGCCCGGCGTCATAGCGGTGCTGTGCGCCGACGATATCCCCGGCGAAAACAATAGCGGCCAATTAGTGCACGACGACCCGATCCTCGCTGACGGCGAAGTGCTGTACCTGGGTCAGCCGGTCTTCGCGGTGATTGCAGAGAGCCACGAACTTGCCCGCCGCGCCGCCACGCTGGCGAAAAGCGACGACGTGATCCAATATGAGCCGCTCGACGCGATCCTCACCGCAGCCGATGCTAAAGCCGCGAATCAGTTCGTGCAGCCGCCGCTGCATCTGCGGCGTGGTGACCCCAACGCGAAGATCGCCGCCGCACCGCATCGGCTCGCCGGTAGGTTCGAGGTCGGCGGCCAGGAGCATTTCTATCTCGAAGGCCAGATCGCCTATGCGGTGCCGCAGGAGATGGACGGCATGCTTGTCTACAGCTCGACGCAGCATCCGAGCGAAAACCAGCAGGTCGTCGCGGATATGCTCGGCTGGCCCGCACATAACGTCGTGTGCGAATGCCGGCGCATGGGCGGCGGCTTCGGCGGCAAGGAATCGCAGTCGGCGCTGTTCGCGTGCGTGGCTGCGCTTGCGGCGCAACGCCTGCATCGGCCGGTCAAGCTGCGCGCCGATCGCGACGACGACTTTCTGATCACCGGCAAGCGCCACGACGCCGTGTACGAATACGAAGCGGGCTTCGACGATCGGGGCCGACTGCTCGGCGTGCGCGTCGAAATCGCATTGCGCGCCGGCTATTCCACCGATCTGTCCGGCGCGGTCGCAACGCGCGCGGTGTGGCACTTCGACAACGCGTACTACCTGTCCGACGTCGATATCGTCGCGCTGTGCTGCAAAACCAATACGCAGTCGAACACCGCGTTTCGGGGCTTCGGCGTACCGCAGGCCGCGCTCATGATGGAGGTGTTGCTCGACGGCATCGCGCGCGAGTTGCGGCTCGATCCGCTCGACGTGCGGCTCGCGAATTACTACGGCATAGGCGAACGCGATACGACGCCGTACGGACAACGCGTCGAAGATAACATCCTCGCGCCACTGACCGACGCGCTGCTCGATTCGAGCGACTACCGCGCGCGTCGCGCGGCGGTCGCCGAATTCAACGCAAAGAGTCCCGTGCTCAAACGCGGCCTCGCGTTTTCGCCGGTCAAGTTCGGCATCTCGTTCAACGTGGCGTTCCTGAATCAAGCCGGCGCGCTCGTGCACGTATACAAAGACGGTTCCGTGCTCGTCAATCATGGCGGCATCGAGATGGGCCAAGGGCTCAACACGAAAGTCGCGCAGGTGGTCGCGAATCAGTTCGGCTTGCCGTTATCGCGCATACGGGTGACCGCAACCGATACCTCAAAAATCGCCAACACCTCCGCTACCTCGGCCTCGACAGGCAGCGACCTGAACGGCATGGCCGCCGAAGCCGCCGCGCAGACGATCCGCGCGCGCCTGGCTGAACTCGCGGCGCGTCAGCTCGGCGGCGACGCCAACGACGTGCAGTTCGCGCGCGGCAGCGTCTCGGTGAACGGCAACGCGCTGACGTTCGAACAGCTGATCAACGCCGCGTATCTGGCGCGCGTGCAATTGTGGTCGGACGGCTTCTACGCGACGCCGAAAGTGCATTGTGATGCGGAGACGCTGACCGGTCGTCCGTTATATTACTTCGCGTATGGCGGGGCGGTGTCGGAGGTGGTCGTCGATACGCTGACCGGCGAGTCGAGGCTCGTACGCGCGGACGTGCTGCACGACGCGGGCCGATCGATCAATCCGGCGATCGATCTCGGCCAGATCGAAGGCGGCTTCATTCAGGGCATGGGCTGGCTCACCACCGAGGAACTCTGGTGGAACCGCGACGGCCGCCTGATGACGCACGCGCCGTCGACATACAAGATTCCCGCGCTCAGCGACACGCCCGCTGCGTTCCACGTGCGGCTCTACGACAACAGCAACGCGGAGCCGACCGTGTTCCGCTCGAAGGCTGTAGGCGAGCCGCCGTTCCTGCTGTCGCTCTCGGTGTTTCTCGCGATTCGCGACGCGATCGCGGCCGCGGTGCCGGGCTCGCAACATGCTCCGTCATTGCGTGCGCCGGCGACGCCCGAGGCGATACTCGACGCGCTGGACGCATTGAGCGCTTCGAATGCGTAGCACGACGCGGAGAGATCGGCGCTGTCACGTGCGGCCTACAAGCATAATTCCTGCAGCAGTGCCGCCAAGTGGGCCTGACTGCGGTGGACTATCCGTTCAATACGGCACGCCAGGCGATTCGCTCCCTCTCAGCGTGCGTGAAGGCGGAGCTGGCTACGCAGCTTCGGTACTGCTGCACGCGCGGCTGGCGCCTCGCACCTCAAAGGCTTGCCTCGCCCCGAGGATCAGGCAGGCGCGCCACCGGCAAGCCGCCCCTATCAGGTCGTCGAACTCGATGGTCACAAGCTCGACATCCGGCTCAAGGTAGTCGTGTCCGATCCGCTGGGCTTGAAGCACGAGTTCGAAATCGAGCGGGTCTGGCTGCTTGTCATCATCGACGTCTGCACGCGCGCCGTGCTCGGCTACCACCTTGTGCTCGCTCGTGAGTACAGCCGCTACGACGTCATCGAGAGCATCGAGAAGGCGCTTGAACCGGATCTGTCGCAATAAGGCGGTCTGCTATGCTGACGGGCCTTAATGCGTGACTTGATCGATGACCGAGAAGCTGAGTCCGGCCGTGGCAAAAGTACTCAAACGGTTGCATTACCCGCTAGACGTAATGTTGCTGTGCGTTCGATGGTACGTGGCCTATGCGCTGAGCCTGCGTCATCTCGAACGGATGATGGCCGAGCGCGGGGTTGCGGTCGATCATTCGACGGTTCATCGTTGGGCACTCAAACTGTTGCCGGTCCTGGAGAAGGCGTTTCGACAGTGCAAACGGACAGTGGGCAGGAGCTGGAGGATGGACGAGACCTACATTCGAATCAGGGGTGAGTGGCGCTATCTCTACCGGGCTGTCGACAAGCGTAGAACGCAATAATTCTGACACCGTCGCGCCATTAAAAGTGTCATCCATTGAAAGGCGTGGATCAAGAGATAAATACTCTTCTCTCAGGCTTTACCCTGCTTAGCTGAAACAGTCTCAGCCCCTACCACGTCGACGCGCATGAGCATGCGTCCGGTTTTTCGTTCGCTTGGGTTGCAGAACTGGTCTGCACCAGTCATCCATCGGCATCAAGGCAAAGGCCGGTGTTCTGGTATTCGCCCGTGGCTCATGAAGAGCCCCAGAAAACCATCGGTACCAGACCGGTGTCCACGGGAGTATTCACCAATGATCGGCTTGCTGCGTTAGCAGTGCCAGGCTCATATCGGCTCATGGTCTGGGCATCCCAGCGGTCGCTGATTGGGGGCGGCGGGAGCGCGTGGCCCAATCACTAGACTGGGTTCACGCCAACACTTTTACCGGGCTCACGGCCCCGCCGGATCTAACCAAAGTATTTGGTCACCTCGAATGGTTTGCCATCTCGCAACATGTAGAACGCGGCACGGGCGAGCTTGTGCGCGAGAGCCTTCATAGCGACCACGGGCATGCGCCGGGCTTTCTTGCGCTCATAAAAGCGTCTCGCCTGCGGACAGCTGCGCATGGCAACAGCGGCAGCTTCAATGAAGGCCCAGGAGAGGTACTTGTTGCCGTTTTTGGCATTGCCTTCGCCTTTCTTCCTGCCGTTCGAGACGCGCCTGCTTTCTACGCACCGACAGTACGAGCTGAACTGGCCGACAGTGCGAAAGCGGGTTATGGTGCCGGTCTCCAGCATGATCGTGGTCGCGAGTGTGACTCCGATACCAGGCGCAGTTTTGAGGATCGCGAACTCGGGACGCAGTTTTACTTCGCGATGAAGTTTCGACTCGATTACCCTGATCTGTGCTTGCAGAGTGTGCACGACAGCGAGGTTTGCCGCCAGGGCAGTCTCGATATGGGGCGGCAAACCTAGTGAAGTTACGGCCGCGCTATCGAGATGGCGGACCTGCTCTGCGTTGAGGCGCAGATTCAGCTGCCGGGCCAGGATGTTCTCGATACTGAGGGTGTTCAGCGTGCTCTGCTGTACGAGTTGCATGCGCTTGCGAGCGAGATCACGCAGGCCTCGCTCCTCCGGCGGATAGGTGTAGCCTTCTGGCAGCAGCCCAAGGCGGAAGATATGGGCGAGAAACACAGCATCTCGTTCATCGCCTGCGTACTTCAGGCCCTCGTACTGCTTGATGGCGGCGGTATTTGCCAAATGGACGACAAAGCCCGCGGCCATCAAGCCATCGACAAGCCAGTACCAGTTAAACGTTCTATAGAAACATTTCTATAGAACCTATTATGGACGCCCCGGGATTATGCATGCTTTGCCGTTGAGTGGAGCGGAGCGCACGGCGTGGGTTCCGATATAAATCGAATTATGGACCGTGCCGCGCGCGTATTTGAGTTCTTGAGCAATGCAGGGTTCAGTTAGCGAATCGTTCTTGGCCGTGCATAATCACAAGCCCTCGAGAAACTGCAGTACGCGGTCAGTGGGCCTGTATCGGTGTTGCCTGCTGTGAGGTAATTGAAGCGTACTGAGGGCTCTTTCCTTCATTGCCAGGTCCGCCTCGATGTACATGTGCGTGGTCGCTGGGTTCTCGTGACCGAGCCACAGCGCAATGACCGTAAGGTCAACGCCAGCCTGAAGCAGGTGCATGGCAGTCGCGTGCCGAACCAGGTGCGGTGAGATGCGTCGGCCCTTGAGTCCCACGCAATGAGTTGCCGCAGCCTCGTAGGCGAGGTTAAGACGATCCGGTGATTCCGGTTCGCGTCATCGGTCCGCCTGAGCGATTTGGAAAGAGCCACTGTCCGGGTGAAGCGTCAATCTGCCGAAGCCAGAGCCGGATCTGGTTTGCGGTGCTGCGCCAGAGCGGGACCGCACGTTCTTTGCGGCCCTTGCCGTGAAGACGTACAGAAGGGCTTCGATCCAGCTCGACGTCGGCGACGCGTATGCCGATGAGTTCGGATACCCGAGCGCCGGTGTTATAGAGGGTCGCCAACATCACGCGATCGCGCTGGCCGCACCATGTGTTGGGGTTAGGTGCATCGAGCAAGGCGCATATTTCTTCTCGGGAGAGGAAGCGGACCAGCGGGCGCTCATAACGTTTCATCGGGATCGCGAGCACCTGCTGAATTGTGCCCAGCGACTCTGGTACTCGGGACGCAGCATAGCGCAGAAACGAGCGAATGGCGGCAAGCCGAAGGTTGCGACTACGGATGCTATTGTGGCGGGCCGCTTCGAGGTGGTCGAGGAACTGAAGAACCAGGGGTGCATCGATGTCGCTGAGTTCCAGGCGTTCAGGTCTCCGATGCAATCGCTGTTCTGTAAATTGGAGCAGCAGCCTCATGGTGTCTCGGTAAGCCGCTACCGTTCGCGGGCTCGCATTACGCTGTTGTATCAGGCGCTCCATAAAGAACTGCTGCAGCAATTGCGGAAACGTCGGTGATGGGTTCGGGTCAAGCATGATTGCCTCCTTGAGCGAAGTGCTCGAAGCGATCGCCTGCGATGGTCATCAGCTCAGGTATTGCCGTTACATACCAGAACGTGTCGGTGACCTGGGTATGTCCGACGTAGGTGGAGAGCACCAGCATCGCATTACCGACATCGATCCCCTCCTGATACCAGCCGATAAGACGTCGGCAGATAAAGCTGTGCCTCAAGTCGTGGATGCGCGGGTGCGGGTGACCTCCCCGGGCTTGCCATCCGAGCTGGACTCGAAGACGGGCGAAGGCATATGCGATCTGCCGATAGTTCACTGGCCTTCCGCAGTCGGACACGAAGAACGCTTCGGTCGTCGACGCGGGCAGCCTTTTATCCCGAATACAGGCATAGGCGCGGAGGGCTTCGGTGGTGGTCGGATGTAGAGGAACCTGGCGGGCTTTACGAAACTTGCTCTGACGAATCGTGAGGAGGCTGCGTTCGAGGTTGACGTCCTCGCGCCGAAGTGCCAACGCCTCCGAGATGCGCAAACCCGTGGCCGCGAGCAGACCGAAGACGGTTTCACAGGTAACTGGACGCAGGCCACCCGTGGGCGGAAGTTGTCGAGCAGTATCCAATAACGTCTCGATTTCCTCTTCCGAATAAATATGCGGTGTCAACCGTCGGTATCCTGGTCCACAGAGTCCGGAAGATGCAATTTCGGTGGCGGGATCGAACTGCAGGCGGTACTTGGCAAATGGGCTCAAGATCTTCAACCGACCTGCCCTGGTGGCGGCTGTGGAGCGGCTGGACGAACAGGCCCAACGCAAAGCCAGTTCCACCGTGATCGGACCGCTGTGGCCAATTTGATCAGCGAAGCGTGCAAAGCACATCAGACGCTGTTCCTCACTTTGAAGAGCAAAGCCAAGTCGCCGCCGGCGTTCAAGATAGCACTCGACCAGAGACACCATCGTTGGGGCGGCCTTCATGTTCGTCTCCCAGGCCAGGGCAATGCAACGGCGTTGAGCCGGGGCAGATCGACTTTGAGATAGATCGTCGTCGTGTTGACGCTGCGGTGGCGCAGTAGATCGGCGATGTCCTTGAGACTCGCCCCTTCCCTGAGTAACCTCGAAGCGACAGAATGGCGGAGCACGTGGGTTCCAGTCCACCGCTCAGCCTGGCCGCACCGGGCGTAGGCGCAGCGTACGGCGTTGCGCACGAGGCTCGGCCCTACCGGTTCATCGCGCGGAGCGCGGTGGCGTACAAACAGTGCGCGGCTAGCCGTGCTGGGGCGCCCGAAGCGGAGGTAGTCGGAGATCGCTCGCCCCGTCTCCACAGGCAACGGCAGAAGAGTTGTGCGCTTTGTTTTCGCTTTCGCAATCCGGAGCGTGCCTTCTCCCCAGTCCAGGTCATCGAGCTGGATAGACGCTACTTCGCTTGCTCGCAGACCCAGGTCCACGAGACAGCGGACGATCGCGTAATCGCGCCGGCCGGTCGGACGCGTACGATCGAACGATTTCACCAACGCCGCAAGTTCTGAATCGGTAAGAGAATCCGGCAACGCCGCGAGGCGCCAGTAAGCAACTCTGGGGACTGCAGAAATAAGGGGTTCGGTAGGATCTCCCTGTATTCGACGGAAACGCAAATAACTTCGCAAACAGTCGCCAATGATTCCCGCAGTCCGGGGTTGACAGCCTTCGGCGCGATCAGTCACGAATCGGTAGATGTCATCGGGCTTAATGCGTTCAAGCGCACGGCTCCCACCCAAACCGGGCAAGGAGGAATTCACGCACGTAGCGCAGACGGTAAAGGCGCGTTGCCGATGCCAGACCCTGAACATCCTTGAGATACGCGTCAAAGTGCTGAAGCTCATCGTGTACGAACCTGGAAGCCGGCACTGACCTCGGCGGAATGATGCCCTCCGCACGCAACATGCGAAGCAGATTACGGAGCGCGCGGCGAAGGTTAGCGAAGGTGCGTGGACTTGGCTTGCAGCAGTGGCAGACCGGAAGGTGCACCGTAAGAAAGCGATGTAGTGCCGCCTCATCGATGTGATCAAGCGGGATGCGCTGCGAAGTCAGCCACCGCCCGAAGTGCGACGCGCATTGCAGGTAGTTCCCTACAGTAATGCCCGCATATCCGCGTCGGACCAGGTAGTCCTCGAAAGCCCCAACGACGGGTTCGAGTGCGCCGTACCGTGCACGTTTGCACGCGACGACTTCAGACACGACTTTCCTGATCATGATCGCTCTCCTGAGTAACGGCGGTGAAGCCGTCTGAGAAGAGCAGTATCTGTTATGGAAAGTCAATCGATGGTGAGGCGCTACCAGGCATCCTGAGGAATTAGGCGTCGCACCTCGGAATGCCCGCCAAACCGTGCATAATCCCGGGCCGTCCATAATACGTGGATTCCACCACGCCTCCTTGCAGGTCCTCGTGGAATGGCGCGAGAACCGCGATGATTGATGACAGGTCATTGGCCAGTCGCTTGCAATAGAGCACCCGGTCCTGATCGTCGATCACGGCGACCACCGCGTTATTCGAGTGCAGATCAATGCCGCTATACTTCATTTCAGCCTCCTGAACGGGTCGGTTGAGCTTGGCATCTCAACTGTAGACCCTGGCCGCCCCTTCTTTGGGCGGCCAGGAGGCCTTTCAATGATTATCACCGCGCGGTACCGGAACCGAACCGCCGTTGTCCGCCAGGAAGCGCCGTTCAGTATCGCCTGGAAATTGTTATTCAAACGCCGGCTTCACTTGAATACCGGCCTCTGGGATGGCGAAGTGCCACCGGCAGCTACGGGTTCGCGTCGATCACCAAACTTCAGCGGTTGCACCCGACGCGGCGAAAAATCGTCGTGAGGTTGACCGTCACCCGTGAGACGACTATCGGGTCGTCCACTCAACCTCGCGCCAACCCGGGCAAACTCAGTTGGCAGCGCATTTTCGCCACTGCATCGGCGACATCTCGTATCTTCCCTTGAACGCCCGGCTAAATGCTGCCTCCGACTTGTAGCCCACGCGATTCGCGACATCGGATATCGGTGCGCGGCTATACCGCAACAATTCCGCGGCCCGGTCCAGGCGCCACGTCGTCAGGTAGCTCAGCGGCGCTTGTCCTACCACCCGTTGCAACCGGTCCGCGAAAGCCGACCGGGACAGATTCGACAACGCTGCGAGGTCGCTGACGGTCCATGCGCGGCTGGGGTCCGCGTGAATGGCAGACATCGCGGGATTGATGCGGGCATCGATCGCGCCGGAGAGCCAACCCAGACCGACTCCGCCGTCCGTCGCCCAGGTGCGCAACAACTGAACAAAGATGACGTCGGGAAGTCGCGAGATCATCGCGGCGGCGCCCGCGCGCGGATTCAACGCCTCGTCGAGAATGAAATGGCAGCTCAGGTCCAGCCATTCGAAAGGCCGTTCCCGCAGCCCCTTGAGGATCAGGATCGGCGGCAGCATGGACAGCAAGCGTTGCGACAACACGCCGTCGAAACCGAAGTCCCCACACAGCCAGGTCGTGTCTCCCGTTCCGAGCGTCAGGCGCTCCCGGTCGTAGTGCTGCCGCGCAAGGTCAGCGAGAAGCTTGGCCGGGCGCCCCGGGCGGTCAGCGATGACGTGCCCATGGCCATGCATCAACATGATCAGGTCACCCTGGGAGGCCGTATATCGCTCCTTGTTCCCCTCTACTTCTATCGAGACGTTCCCGCTTCTGACAATGCGCAGGCGGCATTTGCCTGAGGGAAACCGCATGCCGAAAGGCGCCGACGCCGCGCAGGTGAAGACCGTATTGCCGCGCACGCGAATCAACTCCAGCACGTCCGAAAAAGCATCGCGCTGGAAGGCAAAGGGGTCTGCCCGAACATCCGAATCTATCGGCGTTTCAGCAAATAAATCCGGCCTTTGTGCCATGTCACGTCCTCGTTGGATCATTATCATGGACGCATCATTTACGCGGAATGGTTCGGATGTCAAAGATTATTTTTCGACCGCATTGTGGCGTCGGAATTTATACGAAGGGAATTTCATGTTCGATTTCAATCAAGGTAAGACCCGGATGCAGATGTCGAAGCTCCTTTGCTGCTCGATGATGCTTGCCGGCCTGATCACGGCTGGTCCGGCCTCCGCGCAGTCCGCTGGTTCGGGGGGCGTGCCCGATGTGCCGCCGACCAGCGCAGCGTCGCCTGATCCCGGCGCGCAGCCTGTTTCTCATCCGAAGACGGTCGTGTTCATTCACGGCATGTTCATGACGCCCAGGGCCTGGGACAAGTGGCAGGCGTATTTCCAGCAGCAGGGCTACACCACGATAGCGCCGGCATGGCCGCTGCACGTTGGTCCGATCAGGCAGCAATGGACGCCGGAAGCCCAAGCCGAACTGGGCAAACTGACGTTGGATCAGGTCATCGAGAGCTACAGGGAAGTGCTGCGCCAGTTGCCGGAGAAGCCCATCGTGATCGGCCACTCCATGGGCGGCCTGGTGGCTCAGAAGCTGTTGTCGGAAGGGTTGGCGGCGAAGGCCGTGGCGATCGATTCGGCGCCGCCGTCGGGGCTGATCGTATTCAGGGGGTCCTTCATCAAGAGCAACTGGGCGGTGATCAACCCCCTCGCGGACATCAACCAACCGGTGGCGCCATCGTTCGGCGACTTCCAGTATGCCTTTTCCAATTGCTTGCCGCAGGACGAGGCGCAGGCGCTATACCAGGAGCATGTGGTACCCGAGTCACGTCGGGTGGGACGCGGAACCAGCTCGGAAGTCGCGAAGATCGATTTCAGCAAGCCGCACGGACCACTGCTGATCATTGCCGGCGAGGACGATCACATCATCCCGGCCGCGCTGAATCTCAAGAACTTCAAGAAATACAGCGACCCCTCCTCGGTGACGGACTCCCATCAGTTCCCGGGCCAATGCCATGGGCTGACCGTGGACAAGAATTGGCAGGATGTGGCCGGTTACGTCAAGGATTGGCTTGGCGCCCATTGAGTCGGGATGACGTCGCGCGCGGCGTAGTGCTGGCCGCCGTCCAGCAACGATTCGCACCACGCCAGCGCAGCCTGTTGAATGGCTCTTTGGCCTTCCCCGTTCTCCCGGATACCTCCCCTGAGCCGACGTATTCCGGAGAGCGCGGAGGATGCCACCAGACCGTGCGTCGACGATCGTAGTTGCCCTGGATTTGCCATGCTAACCGAGCGGCAAGTGACCGTTGCACCCCAAAAGCAGCCCCTACGGTACCAGGGATCGACTGGCTGCAACGGGTCGTCGGATAGGGGTAGGAAACGGCGATCGCCGTCCCCTCCCTCCGAACCCGGTGTGCAGTTTTCCCGCGACGGGCTCTCCAGTCAGTTGTTTCCACATCGGGATTGGCGCGCCAATCGAAGGGCCTCGGACATCGTGAACAGCCCAAGATCAGCGAAGAAGGCATTTGGCCATCGAGTGTGATCGCGAAGGCATCGACCCTGACCCGGACGGTGAAGCTGGGATGCCCAGCTCGCGCTCGCCACCATCCGGTTTCGGAATCGTCACCCGTCGCACCGGCATCGGCCGGTACGCCCCCCCCAGCAGTTGCTCCCGTATTGCCGGCCAGGCTGTCACCAGGTGTCGCGCAGTCTGGTCAATGTCCAGCCCGTCGACACCCGGCGCACCCTTGTTGGTCCGCACCCGTCTAAGCGCCTGCCGCAGGTTCTCTCTCGTCAGCGCTGCTTCCAGCAGCGCCGATCCTGTGTCTCTCGTCTCATGCCGCGAGCCACAGGCTTCGTCGCTCCCGGCTTCACGCGCAGCTTCACCGCGCGCTGCCACCGCTCGCGCGGGCATCTGACGCATTGCCTGTTGCGTCGGCATGTCGTTAAACACTCCTTCCCGTTCGGTCCTTCGCCACCAGCTTCAGCCTCACCGGCCTGTCCTGTGACTACTATGACCTCTGCTGAGACCTCGCTCCGGTTCGACACCGTCGCCCTTTCAGGCAAGAGGCGAGGCGTCCCCAGGTAAGAACGCACTCCTTCATCGCACAACCGCCGCATCTACGCCGCTTCGCCTTGATCACGAGAGCTTTGCGGTTTCATGCCCGCTCGCCCTGCTCGGCAGCGCCTTCTATGCAGTTCTTGTTCATCGGCTCGCGATTTACGCTCCACGCTTCCTCCCCACACTCGGTCGCCCTCATGCAGTTGCGCTTCACTTCATTCGCCGTGGTCAGCTTATGGTGGGACTTGCACCCGCAGGAGTGCGCCCATGCTGGGCGCACACGAAAAACGACCCGGCCGCGCATGCGACCGGGTCGTCAAGTCCCGCCCCTCGCGTTACTCCGTTCGGCACCTTAAGAGACCATTTCAAAAAGACCCCAAGGGGGCTGTTAACCTTTTCGGCAAGCTGTTAACCTTGGTCGTCTGAACAACTGGAACCAAGGGGATGGGCGCACCGATCATTGATGACGAACTGTGGGCATTGATCGAACCTTTGCTACCGCCGCCGAAGCCGCGTCGCAAGAACCCCGGGGCGGCTTCCGATTTCAGACCGGGCTGCGCTGAACGGCATCCTGTTCGTATTCAAGACCGGAATACGCTGGTGCGACCTTTCAACCAAGCTGGGATTCGGATCGGGGCCGACCTGCTGGAGGCGTTTGCGCGACTGGCAAAAGGCCGGCGTGTGGAGCGCGTTGCACGAGTTGCTGCTCGCCAAGTTACGCGAGGCCGGCGAACTCGATTTCTCACGGGCAGCGGTCGATTCATCCTCGGTGCGAGCCGTTGGGGCGGGCGAAAAACTGGCCCGAACCCCACCGATCGCTCGCGACCAGGTTCGAAGCATCACATCCTCGTCGACGCCAACGGCGTGCCCATCAGTGCAATCCTGACTGGCGCGAATCGTAACGACGTTACCCAGTTGCTGCCGCTCATTGACGCGATCCCGCCCATTCGCGGCGTACGCGGCCGACCGCTTCGCAAGCCCAAGGTCATCTACGCAGATCGCGGCTACGACTCCGAGCCGCATCGTGAGCGGCTTCGTGCGCGCGGTATCGAACCGGTGATCGCCAGGCGCCGTACGGAACACGGTAGCGGACTCGGCAAATTCCGCTGGGTGGTCGAGCGGACTCACGCATGGCTGCACAATTTTCGTCGTCTTCGCATTCGCTTTGAGCGTCGAGCCGACATTCACGAGGCATTCCTTAAACTTGGTTGCTCGCTCGTCTGCTGGAACATCTTCAGACGTGCCGAGCAGTCTTTTGGAAACGGTCTCTTATAGAAAATCTGTCGACTTCTAGCGTACCACCTCCATAAAGGCCTTCGCGGACGGGTTTCCCGCACACCCGTCCGTTACGGGGTACCATCAAACCCATCACATGAGCGACGAAGTTCATTTTTCCTTCCTCAGGAGGAGGCGCGCAAACGTTCGCGTCCCAGAGGCAGACTTTTGCCGCAGACCCGTGCCACCGCCCAAGCCTGGACTAGAGCTATTCCCCGGATTTCGCACTCGCTCGCCGAAGCTTGAGCAGTCTCCAGACGTGGGCCACCGATAGACAGGAGATCGACATGTACCCACTGACGTGGCTTTGGTGTCCCCAATACAACTATCCTTTAAGCGGTGCGGTAGATCAAACCATGAAATTACTAGGTGCCGGCAACCCGCAAACTGAAATAGCCATTACCCAGAAGTTTTCATACGGTCGTCAGCTCGCGCGGATTCTTGCAGTTCTGGAACCAATGGCTAGGGACTTTTACTCCCACAATCCAGATCTCAAACAGGAGCCGTTGCGTGACTTCGATCAGATGCTGAGCGATATCAAGGAGCTCCGATCTACAAGTTCGGCAGGAAGACCGGAAAGGCTTTGCACCGCATCGGACATTGCTGACGTGATGAAGCGGTGGCGGGATGATTCGAAGCACTACGCATACAGAGCTAAACTCGAGGAAGTTCGCACAAGTATCGAGCAACTGATAGACGAAGATGACCGCAAGAAGACGTAGGTGATTTCAACCACACTATCCAGTAGAAAGTGGATTGCATTTCTGCTAGCGTGTTAGGAACTACGGGCAAGACTTGGTATCCTGGCGGGATGACAAAACGCAGACCCTACCCAACGGATGTATCGGATGAAGAGTGGTATTTCGCTGCTCCGTATCTGAGCTTGATGAGCCAGGACGCAGCGCCGCTACGAATTGCGCGACATGGTTAACGCGCTGCGCTGGATCGTTCGCGCTGGCGCACCGTGGCGTTTGTTGCCAATGACTTTCCACCGTGGGAGTTGGTCTATCAGCAGACACAACGCTGGATTCAGGCAGGCTGTTTCGAGGCCATGGTGAGCGACCTGCGTTCGATTATCCGGGTTGCGCAGGAGGAGCGTCGCGGTCAGCCCAGCGCCGTCATTCTCGATGGCCGTACGCTGCAGTCGACGTGCGAAAGTGGTCCACGCGCGGGCTATGACGGGTACAAGCGCAAAAAAGGCAGCAAGGTGCATATGGCCGTGGACACGCTGGGTCAACTGCTCGCGGTGCACGTGACGCCGGCCAACGAACAGGAGCGCGCGCAGGTCGGGGAACTGGCGCGTCAGGTTCAGCAGGCCACGGGCCACACAATCAAAGTGGCGTTCGCCGATCAGGGCTATACCGGAAAGGAGCCCGCGCAGGCGGCACTCGATGAAGGCATTGAGCTTCAGGTAATCAAGCTGTCGGAGGCAAAAAAGGGGTTCGTGTTGCTGCCACGCAGCTGGGTGGTCGAGCGCAGCTTCGGCTGGCTCAACCGTTTCCGCCGACTGGCAAGAAACTACGAGCGCCTGCCTGAAACTGCGTATTCCGCGCAAATCGAGCAGCCGTTCCACGGCAAGGCGAGCGGGCATTCCACGCGAAGTCGAGCAGCGATTCCACTGCAAAGCGAGCGCTGCGGACGCGGCGACGCGGGGTGAGCTCTTCTACTCGTCCTCGCCGTCGGTGGTCAAACCATTTCGGCGCTTGCGCATCGACTCGCCCGAGAGCGTCAAGCGATAGGCATCCAAATTCCGTAGATCTGGCGGTCTCGGCATAGTCGGAGTAAACTAAGTCCATTGAACTAAGTTCATAGGATGATCATGCATATCTACAACATCCACGACGCCAAGACGAATCTGTCGCGGCTGATCGAAGAGATTGTCAACGGTGGGGAGCCCTTCGTGATTGCGAAAGCCGGCAAGCCACTGGTCAAAGTCGTCCGCCTTGAGGCGGAGACCGCCAAGCCCGTACAGCGCATCGGCTTCATGAAGGGCCTGATCAAGGTTCCCGATGACTTCGACACGATGGGTGGCGAAGCCGTGGCGGATCTGTTCGAAGGAAAAGGCGAATGAAGCTCTTACTCGACACGCATTTGCTGATCTGGGTTGCGGCGGACCATCCGTCGCTGCCCGACGAAGCACGCGCGGTCATCGAAGACGAAGACAACACGCTGTACTTCAGTGTGGCCAGCATGTGGGAGATTGTCATCAAGAGCGGCCTTGGCCGCGACGACTTTCAGGTCGACGCACGCGTGCTTCGCCGCAACCTTCTTGATGCCGGCTATGAGGAACTCTCTATCGAATCGCAGCACGCATTCGAGGTGTCCACGCTCTCTGCGCTGCATCGTGACCCGTTTGACCGACTGCTCATCGGCCAGGCGATCGCCGAAGGTATCGTCCTTCTGACCCATGACGAGCAGATCAGACGGTACGACTTCGCTCCAGTTCGCTACGTCTAGCTCGCTCGCAGCCATGCCCCGGGCGCGGTCGGAAACGCTCAGCTATGCACGCGTCACTTCCGCCTGTTGATCCTTCTATGGCGTGGTTCCTTGTCGTAATACTGAAACGGATCCGAGCTGTCGTAGCTGTCGCCCCGTGTGTGGGGCACCGCCGCGGACACCGCGCCGGCAGCCGAGCGCTGAACTTCTCTTCGTTTTGAGATGCGAAGGCTTGCTGTCCCAGTCGACGTCCTCAGGTTTGGCCCGCAGCTGGATCACTCAACGACAACCGTAACTCGCCGATTCTCCCGCATGCGTTTCGTTCCAGCGCTACTTCAGTCGCGCTGTCGATCACTTCCAGGCTAATCGTTTGTTGCCGCACCTTTTGCTTCACGTCTTCAGCCGTGGCGGCATCAACTATATGCGGGACGGCACGCAAGTTCCGTCGCGCCAGAACATATCTCAGCTAGCGAGCGGTGCCGGTGTCTCCTAGACGGTAATCGCTCTCAACGTCTTCGCGATGGCCATCTGGACTGTCAGTGTTTTCGCGTCCCTCTACGCCGGATATCTGAAGCCAGATTTGCAGGTGACGTGCGCGAATCTTTCTTCGGTCATTAATGGCTTTGCAACTGTGGTGTTAGCCGTCATCATCGACCCGCAGGTTTCTGTCATGACGGATGACGTGATCGAAAGCCAAACGGGGTAGCGGCAAGGTAAGCACTTATGCGCTGCAGCTCGTAAGTGCTTACCTTGTTTGCCCCCTTGCTGGCAGGGACTGGTCGCGCATCTGCGAGATTCCGTTTCCGCTCCAGCATCTCCTGTTTGCAGTGTACTGGTGGACGGTCGGTCTCGTGACGCCCAACCTCGCTGCCGGTTTCGCGATATTGGTCGTGAGCGTTCAGGTTATCGTCGAAATGAAGCGCATTCGATTGGCGAAAGCGCCCCGGACGTCATCGGCAACCAAGTAGCCGACCCGACTGTCGTCGAGCGGGGCGGGCGAAATCTGCCCAGTTCAAAAGTCATGTACAGGCGGCTAACAGTCGACGTATTCTGCCCACGGAGGTCCCGGATCGCTGGCGGGAAAAAAGGGTTTCTCCGGGCGGACATCCCGGGGGCGTGTCGCCGGAAGCGCTCATCGTGAGCGACATGCCCTTGCGGTAACGGGCGGGACTTGCTCCACAAGAGCAAGGAGTGGGAGACGTCGCCGACCTGTCGACAGCGCACTTGCGCTGCCCGTCCTTGCAGTCGAACCCTGACGCGACGATGAGACGGGAAAGGCCGGAGCCTCAAGCCTTTGGCGGCCGCGCATCCGATTCGCTACCCCCATTTCAATGCTTTCGAAGGACGGTGCGCGACAGGTGCCGTCGATTTTGGTGCCCTTACTCAACTCCAGACCGGGCACATGATTGAGCGAATTCGGGACGCCGCGCGACAGGATGATAAGGATTCCCTGACGTAAAAATCAGGATTTTCCGTTCATGTTTGCCGCCGAAGATGACTGCAGGGTAGCGACGGCTGATTCATCATGGGAAAGTCAGTGATCAGAGCTCAAGCGGCCGCAAGCGATGAATTGCAGATCGCTTGACAAGGGACGCGCTAGGGAATTGAACATCGTCTGCCAGGGACTTGTCGATGCACTGGCGTGAATCGCGCGGGGTTGCAGCCGGGCTGGCCGACGCGCTGCGGGAAAAAGCACACGGGGCGATCTTGCCGCCCGCGGCAGACGACGATAGCGTTGCGCTGCTTGTATGCGAACGCATTTGACTCCCAAACTTTGTCGACGCCTGGCGCACTCGTTCACAGCTTCAATGAACTGGTCGACCGGGCGGCAATGCCAGCGAGGACGTTCGCTTGGCAGCTTGCCAGAATTGCAGGTCGCGCGCGGGTCGGGGATGAACGCAGGCAGCGTCTAATGATGCCGCTTTGCGCGCGACGGCCAGATACTGCGCCGGTTCTGTGCGCAAGAGGGATCAACGGTTGATTGGTTGGACGGGCTGCAAAATGCCTGTGCGTTCGGCAAGAGTGCAAAACAAGAAATCCTGAACGGGAGCACTCATGGACATGCTGACTTCCAGCAGGGTTGGGGCATGGCGCAGATCACGCTTTTGCGCGCGTGATGGTGTCGTCGTCGGGGTGCGCGCAGTTCCCCACGCAACGGGGGGCACGTTCCCATGAGCGACTACCCAGGCGAGGTAATTGGGCCAGACGCTCCCCGCACGGTCCTGGTTGCCGATAGCGCGCCCTCCGATACCAGCGGGTTCGCGGACCATCTTGCAAAGGAGGGGTTCCGCCTGCTGGCTGCACACGACAACCTTGAGGTGCTGGCAGCCGCGCGTAGCTCGCAGCCCGACCTGATCCTGCTCGATCTGGACGTGCCTGGCCTTGACGGCCTCGCAACCTGCCGCCGCCTGAAGCGGGACGAACGCACGCGCAATATACCCGTGATCGTCATGACCCTGGCGCGCAACGGACACGAACTCGCGGAGTGCATCAGCGCGGGTGCGGCCGACTACGTGCCGAAGCCGCTGCGCATCGACGAGTTGATGGTCCGGGTATGGACGCACATCGAGTTGCACCTGACTCGCCAGCGGTGCTTGTTGCAGCAGCATCAGTTGGTCGACGACGCCCGGAGGCAACGTCTTGTGCAGGCCGGGCACTCGCGCGTACAGGCGGAACTCGAGCAGCGCGTCGCGCGGGGTGCTGACGAACTGGCCCGTGTGCAATCGGAGCTTGCAGCGCAGATCGATGCGCGGTGCGAGAGCGATGCGCGCCTGCAGGCCAGCGAAGCGCAGTTTCGCGTGAGCGTCGAATCTGGCCCTGTCCCGATGTGCATTACCTCGATGCCCGACGGCTATCTGCTCTATGCTAACGCCCGACTGCGCGAGTTGCTCCATCTCGACGAGGCGTGCGGTACCATCAACCTGGCTGATTGCTATGTGGACCCGGCGGCGCGCGAACGACTGGTTCGCTGTCTCGCTTCTGAAGGCGGCTTCCGCGATGCCGAGGTCAGGATGCGTCGCGCGGACGGGACGCAGTTTTGGGCGATGGCGAGCGCATGCGTGGCGATCCATGAAGGGAGGTCAGCCATCTATGTTGGCCTGCACGACATTTCCGGACGCAAACGTACCGAGGAGGATCTTCTGCGCTCGCGCGACCAACAACGTGAGCTGTCGGCGTACCTCGATGGCGTGCGCGAAGATGAGCGAAAACGAAGCGCGCTCGAGATTCAGGAGGATCTGGGTCAGTTGCTGACCGCGCTGAAAATGGACATGTCGTTGCTGAGGATGCGGCTCACGGACGATCCCGAGGCGATCGGGCGGGCAGATGACATGCGCGAGCTTGTCGAGGGCACGATCTGGATGGTCCGCAACGTTGCAAGCCAGCTGCGACCCGCCGCGCTGGACTTCGGTCTGGTGTCGGCCCTCGAGTGGCTTTTAGCCCGGTTGCGCCAGCACGACGCGATCCAGCACGGACTGCACATCGAAGGAGGCGAGCCGGTATTGTCGGACATGCAGGTGACGGTATTGTTCAGGATCGTGGAAGCTGCGCTGACGAACGTTGCGCGCCACGCCGCAGCGCGCCGCGTCGACGTCACGCTCGTGACGGGCAACGGCGTGCTCGACCTGGGAATTCGCGACGACGGTTGCGGGTTCGATCTGGCGGCAGCATATTCACACCGCGCGTATGGTCTGCTAGGCATGGCGGAGCGCGCGCGATCGATCGGCGGGACCCTGGAAATTGACAGCGATCGAGGCAAGGGTACTACAGTGACGATACATGTTCCGTATGAGGGTGGTTCGAGTTTATGATCAGGATACTTATCGCCGATGACCATGCCATCGTGCGCGGCGGACTCAGGCAGATTCTCGCGACGACGGCCGACATCGTCGTGACGGCAGAGGCCGGGCAGGGCCCGGAGGTCATCGAAAAGCTGAGAACCAGCGAAATCGATCTGCTACTGCTGGACTTGAACATGCCGGGCCTCAGCGGCATCGATCTCATACGCCGCGTGCGCTCGGACCGGCCTGCGCTACCTGTGCTCGTGCTCAGCATCCACAACGAGGCGCAAGTCGCGTCGCGGGCGCTGCGTGCTGGCGCCACGGGCTATGTCACCAAGGACAGCGATCCCGAAGTGCTGCTCGCGGCGATCCGCAAGCTCGCTGACGGCGGGCGCTTTATTGACCCGAAGCTCGTCGACGCCATGGTGTTTGAAAAGCACACGGGCGATGTGCCGCCGCACGAGATTCTCTCGAATCGTGAATTCCAGGTGCTGCAGATGCTCGCGTCTGGCAAGAGCATCAACGACATCGCCGGGACGTGCGCCCTCAGCGCCAAAACGATCAGCACCCACAAAATGCGGCTGATGCAGAAGCTCGGGCTTTCCAATAATGCCGAGGTAATCCGCTACGCGATCCGCCAGGGCCTGATTACCGGGTGAGACGCGCAGCTCACCGGCTCTTCGCGACATGAAGAAAATCCTGACATGGCAACCAGCGATCCCTTAGGGAAGTATCGGCCAGTCCCGATTGAGGCGACTGCGAGAGCCGCCTACGATGGGTTCAACAGGTGGTGGGAGCGCGGCGATGGCGCAAGAGCAGTCGTTACGGATGGCAGTCGGCAAGTGGCTTGGCGCGGGGCAAAAACAGTCCGTTCGGGTACTGGCGGTGCGTCGCTCCCGGTCGGGCCGGATCTTCAGCGTGTGTGTCGAGGCGCCGGGTGAACGGTCCTTGCACGCTGTTTTTCTTCCATCATGCGGGGCACGGTTGGCATGTTTTCCCCCGGACCGCGTGCGCCCCATGATGGGCGTCGAACGGCAGGCCGCATGAATGTGTAGCTTGAGATACGGGACGAGGGACGGAAGGCTTGCGCATGAACGCGTTCGTCACTGACGATGTACCGTCGCAAGCGGTGGTGGAACTGCGCGCGTGGACGAACTGGTGACACAAGCATGCCGTCGCGATGAGCCTCATATACGGTCCCCTTCTTCTTGACCCATCAAAGGCCGAACGTCTTAATGATTCGCCGATGGATTGACGACCGACGGTCGGCTCACTGGTTTTTCTGGCACGACCTGCTATTGCCAGTGTGGTCCGTTGGCACGCAAGCGCAGAGGAAGTTGACGATGCATGGAAGCCCAGATACGTTTCATGTCGTTAAACGACGCGTTCGGGCTGCGTGTGACAATCATTGGCCTTCGGAGCCATGTGGCTCGTGAGGACTGCCATTCAATCTCTCATGTTTTGGCACCTTCCCCGGGTGTCCAGAACCTTCGAACCGTCTCACTTTGAGGCGGTAATGAGATGGTCACCCCCACCCTACACGCGGGTTACGCTGTAGGGTGTTTTCTTTTCTGGAGAGGCCATCATGTAGGATGTGACGCTGGTTGGAATCGATCTGGGCAAGCACTCCTTTCACCTTCACGGCCAAAACCGGCACGGCCAGGCCGTGTTTCGCAAGAAGGTGGGGCGCAAGCAGCTGATTGAGTTTTTCGCCGCGTTTCACGCCTGCACGGTGGTCATGGAGGCGTGCGCTGGCGCCCATCACCTGGCCCGCAAGCTAGCGGGCTTCGGGCATCAGGTCAAACTGATCTCGCCGCAGTTCGTGCGGCCGTTCGTCAAGGGTAACAAGAATGACTTCGTGGACGCCGAAGCGATCTGCGAGGCCGCGTCGCGCCCGGCCATGCGGTTCGTTACTCCGAAGACTGAATCGCAGCAAATGCTCTCGGCACTTCACCGGGTGCGCGATTCGTTGATTCGTGACCGCACGAAGGCCGTTAACCAAATCCACGGCTTTCTACTTGAGTTCGGCATCAGCCTGCCGGTCGGGCAATCCGTCATCAAGCGACTGCCGGCCGTGCTGGCCGAGCATACGCTGCCGCCGCGCCTGATCGAGATCCTCGAGCGCCTGCATGCGCACTTGCGCACTTCAAGTACCTCAGTGAGGAGATCGCCGAGATCGACAAGGAGATGGCGCGCCAGCTCGCCGACGACGATCTCGGCCAGCGCTTGCTGACGATCCCCGGCGTGGGTCCGATCACGGCGAGCGCGCTCTCCGCCGAAATGGGGGACGGCAAGCAATACGGCTGCAGCCGCGACTTTGCCGCGTCGATCGGACTGGTGCCGCGCCAATACAGCACGGGCGGCAGGGCGAACCTGCTGGGCATCAGCAAGTCAGTATGACTCCCCGTGAGGCGGGGGCTAGCCGCCGTGCGGATGTAAGCGCGGGTTAGCATTGCTGCCAGAGCCGCATTGAGTGGGGCCGGAACCGCCGCTCAACGGTCTGTTTCCTGCACGGAGGCTAGCATGCAAGACGATAGCACGTTGTATGTAGGGCTCGACGTTCATAAGGATTCGATCATGGTTGCCTATGCGGTCGGTATGAGCGACGTGGAGCTGCTCGGCAAGATCGGCACGACACAGATCGAAGTTGATCGCTTATGCAAACGACTGCAGTCCAAAGCGACGCGCATCCGCATCGTCTACGAAGCAGGTCCATGCGGCTATGGTCTTTACCGGCAACTGATGCAGAAGGGCTTCGACTGTATGGTATGCGCACCGTCGCTCATCCCGCGCAAGCCCGGCGAGCGCGTCAAGACCGACCGGCGCGACGCCATCAAGCTGGTGCGCTCGCTGCGAGCCGGCGATCTGTCCGCGGTGCATGTGCCAACGGTGGAAGACGAAGCGTTTCGCGATCTGGCCCGTGCCTGGTCATCGGCGAGAGAAGATCTTAAACAGGCGCGATGCCGGCTGAAATCGTTCCTGCTCCAGCATGGTATGAATTACATTGGACGTGCGGACTGGGGGCCGACACACCGACGCTGGTTGAGCACATTCACGTTCGACAGCGGCTGGCAACAACTGGCGTTCAATGAACACCGCCGCACGATCGAGGATCGCCTCGCGCAATGCGAACGACTGGAAACCGCATTGCGTGAAGCGGTTGCAGACTGGCGTTTCTATCCTGCCGTGCTCGCCCTGCAGGCGATGCGGGGAATCAACTTCACGTCGGCTGTGGGCCTCGTGTCTGAACTGGGCGATCTGTCGCGCTTCGAGCACCCGCGCCAGTTGATGGCGTGGCTAGGTGTGACGCCGTCAGAACATTCGTCAGGAGGCAGACGGCGACAGGGCAGCATCACAAAGACCGGAAACAGTTACGCGAGAAAGCTGCTGGTCGAATCCGCGTGGAGCTACCGACATCCGGCACGCGTGAGCATCGATATCCAGCGCCGTCATGAAGGCATTTCAAAGGCGATCATCGATCGCGCCTGGGACGCCCAACTACGGCTTTGCCGGCGATACCGGAAGCTGGTGGCCAAAGGAAAGATTGCCCACGTTGCCATCGTCGCAGTCGCCCGCGAACTGGCCGCTTTTATCCGGGACATTGGCCGACTAGGAATGGCCATGGCAAGCCCGCAGTGCGGTCATCCAATCTGACTTCTGCGAAGAATGGAACTTATGTAACGATATGAGAGTTTCCTGAGGGCGGCGCAGCCCGGTATTCGAGCAACCCGCGTCCTCTTTTAGCAACGACATCAGGTCGGCTTGCGAAGCAAGTCAGCGGCAGGCTCATGAGACGGACCACTGTAATGCGGTACCCAGCCCGCGAATATCAGCCTGATCCACCGTCGAGAGTTACTGCTACGCCGCCCTCAGGGAATTCCGAAGGTACCGGGAACGATAGTTAATGCGAAGTTCAAAACCAATCCCGATTGACACCGGGAGTCATATCAGAGGGGTGACAAGAACATCCGGCGCCTGTTGGTGCAGTGCGCCCGCGTCTACATGCAGCAGCTCCATCGGCAGAGTGGCCGACTCGCCGAGTGGGTGCGCGCCATGCTCACGCGCCGACACTCGAACGTCGTGGCCTGCGCGCTGGCGAACAAGCTGGCGCGCACCGCCTGGGCACTGGCGACTCGCCACGGCACGTTCGATGCGCGACCGGGCCTCAACGCGCCGGCCTGAGCGCCCGATCCCCAACCACGCTTTACCGCAGTCCCCCACCTGGTTTTGCGACCGCTGAACTTTGATGACGTGAACGGCACACCGGCCTGACGGACAACCTGTTAAAAAAATCGGCTCTCGAAGCCGCGGCGGTTTTAAGGACCATCAGGCGCGACTCTCATCGTGGCGCGGGGAGTGATCCCCACAACGACGCCGGATAGATTTAGGCAAGCCAACCACAACGTCAACGATCAAGGTTGCAAAAACGGGGTGACCATAGATTCTTTTTTTATGGGTGAGCACCGGCACCTATGCTGATCTGGGGCCGATGCTACGCCCCTTCGCCCGAAGCAACGATTCGTGGCTGATTGCCTGTTCCTTCCCTGCATCGTTGCCCGGACTTCTCAAACGGGTTTCAAGGACGCTTGCGCTGCATGAACAGGGAACCTGCGAGTCCCGTAAACGTATCCGGCACGCGTATAGCGTGCCGGATACTGCGATTCACAAGCCAGCGCCGTCAGTCATCGTGACGGTGATGGCGGTGCTTGCGGGGATGATGATAGTCGCGACCATAGGCGTCGTTGTTATTGTACGAGCTGCGCTGCAGGTTTCCGCCCAGCGCTGCGCCTGCGCCGCCGCCGACTGCGGCACCGAGAACGCCGCCGGTGCGGCCACCCATTGCGTTGCCCGCCGCCGTTCCGGCGCCACCGCCCAACGCACCGCCAATGATTGCGCCGGTGCGCTCCTGACGGTTCGCGGTCACAGCGCCACCTGCGCCACCACCGAGTGCACCTCCGATCACCGAGCCGGTCTGGCCTCCGACGGCACCGCCAACCGCCGCGCCAGCCGCACCGCCGAGCGCGCCGCCAAGTGCATTGTTCAAATCGTTAGCCGCCGCCGGCAGCGCGATCGCGCTGGCCAGCGCCGCGATAACGATCGTAGGGGCAATCTTCATATACATACCCGTATTGTTCCTTGTTCTCAGACAGTTTCGGTGGTCTCGCTCTGGTTTTAACAGGCTATACAGGCCTGGGTTCGCCGTGGTTTCTTCAGCGAGCTTGCGGCGAAGCATAGCACCGGCCTCCGATCGTTACCCGGTATTCTCGTAACAGAGTGTTTGCAATGTGACGGGACTGACTCGCCGGGAAGAGAGGTCGAATATGCGATGACCGGCACATCTTCGCATGACGCTACGCCGGCAAGCGAAATTTCCCTACCTTAGATTCAGGAAAGTCTGACGGGTGGTGCCGATTCAGATCTCGTGGGGAGATACCGTAAACATGATGGTATTCGTCGGCCACGAAGACAGCGATACTGGACTCCGGTGAGCGCTGGCCACGCGAACCATCAGGTAGACAGCATGAACAGCCTCACACAAAGCATCAAACTAAAGATCGTACTTGCATTCAGCGTATGTGTGGCGCTCATCGCCGCAAATGGCCTCTTTGGGCAGTTCGGGCTTTCGAGGCTGAATTCGAACGTCAACGATTCCTACGAGGGGAACCTGCTGCCGGTACTTGATCTCGGCGACATGCGAGCTGCACTGCTGGAAATGCGCCTACAGGTTCGCCGCGCGCAGTCCCTTCACGACGCGGCCCAGACGAAAGCCAGCATCGACAGGATTCACGCGGCTCAAGACCACCTCACCAAAAGCTGGAGCGACTACTACCCTGGTCGCGTTTCCAGTGACAAGGAGCGCGAAATCGCTGACACCATCAAGAATTTGTTGCCGAAGTTCGAGACAGGTGTAGACGTCGAGGTAACGGCGCTGGAAGCGGGCAACTATGACGCCGTCTCGATGCTCGTTGATCAGTATAGCGAAGTGGCCAATGCGACCAGCAAGGCGCTCGACGACGACGTGGCCGAAAATCGGCGCCAGGCAAAGGAGTCTGTCGACGACAGTGAAGCCACCTTCGGCACGATTCGCTGGGTCTCGGTTGCGCTCATTGGCCTGGGTCTCGTCGGTGCCATGGGCGCCATGCTCTATCTGTCGCGTGCAATTACGAAGCCGCTTGGCGAAGCGGTGGGCATCGCAAACCAGATCGCCGCCGGGCAGCTGGAAAACCGGATTACGGCGCGCACGCGCGACGAATTCGGCCAACTGCTCGAAGCGCTGAACAAGATGGACCTGCAGTTGAGCCATACCGTGCGGGGCATCAAGTCGAGCGCTGAGTCGGTTACCGTGGCGGCCCGGGAAATCGCAGCCGGCAACACGGACCTGTCGGCCCGCACCGAAGAGCAGGCAGCGTCGCTCGAAGAAACCGCATCGAGCATGACCGAGTTGACCGAAACCGTTAAGCAGAACGCCGACAACGCCCGCCAGGCCAACACGCTGGCGACCCGGGCCACCGATATGGCCGATTCGGGCAACGAGGCCGTGCAAGGCATGGTCGGCACGATCGAGAGGATCAGCGGCAGCTCGACGAAGATTTCGGAGATCACCGGCGTGATCGAGGGCATCGCGTTCCAGACCAACATCCTCGCGCTCAATGCCGCAGTGGAGGCAGCGCGGGCCGGTGAGCAGGGTCGGGGCTTCGCGGTGGTCGCCAGTGAAGTGCGCAGCTTGGCACAGCGTTCCGCGGCGGCAGCAAAGGAGATCAAGGAGCTGATCGGTTCGTCGGTGGAGATGATCAGGCATGGTGCGCAGCAGGCGGGTGACGTGGGAGCGACGATGGGCGAGGTCAAGCAGGCGATCAAGCAGGTGTCCGACGTCGTGGGCGAAATTGCGGCGGCGTCCGGCGAGCAGAGCCGCGGCATCGAGCAGGTCAATCAGGCCGTCATGCAGATGGATGACGTGACCCAGCAAAACGCCGCGCTCGTCGAGGAGGCTGCGGCGGCCGCCCATTCGCTCGAAGAGCAGGCAATGAATCTGACCGCCGCGGTTGCGGTGTTCAGGCTTGCCGACGCAGGCCCTTCAATTTCGCGCGTGCTTGCGCCGCAGAGCAAGCTGCGCCCGCCCGCTGCCAGTCCAGCGGTTCGGGCGACAACCCGGGTGCCAAAGCCAGTCGCGAAGCCGGGCATTCGGGCTGCCGCGCCCGTCCCGGCAACTGTGGCAAGCTCGTCTGGCGAAGGCTGGGAGACATTCTGATCCCTGATGCGCTGCTGCGCTCGCGAAGCGGTGTTCGTTGAGAACCATCTGGCACAGGCCAGGCCGGCTATGGCGATGGAGCCGGCTGGTCAGGAAGTCTCACCTTAATTGTGGTACCGGCTCCCGGCGAACTGATAACGTCGATGCGACCGCCCAGCATCAGAACGCGTTCTTCCATACCTGCGAGTCCGAATGATCGTTTTCTCGCCGCCTGAACATCGAACCCTCGACCATCGTCGCGCACTTCCAGGAGACAGCAGTCGGACGCACGTTCGAGCATGATGACCACATGGTGGGCGGCCGCGTGACGAGCTACATTGGTCAGCGCTTCCTGGACGAGGCGAAACAGCACGACAGCGCAGTCCTCGCTCACGACGATATTCTCGTCCTGCAAGTGGAGGCGACATACGGTGCGGCCATTGCGGTTGAACCCGGCTGCAAGCCACTCAAGCCCAGCCGCAATGCCGGTGTCCAGCGCTGCCGGGCGCAGCGCCGCGATGACGCCCCTTACGACCTGCATGGTTTTGTCCACCAGCGCAATCAGCGCCTGGGTCTGCCCGACCAGTTCCGGGCGATCGTTGCCCAGCTGCATCCGTAAGGCCGACGCCTGCAGGCGAAGCGCGGTGAGGTGCTGTCCAAGTTCGTCGTGCATTTCACGCGCGATGTGCTTGCGCTCTTCCTCACGAGCCATTTCGCGATGTGACGTGAGCTCGCGCAGCATCTCGTAGGACTCGCGCAACCGGCGCTCCGCCTCCTTGAGTGCGCTCAGATCGATCACGAAGGCGACGCCTTCCTTCCCGCTGGCGTCCAACGCAGCCCGGCCGACCATGACGGGCACACGACTGCCGTCCTTCCGGACGTACTCTTTCTCCGCGGGTGGAATGCGTCCGTCCTGCCCGATCTGTACCAGGGCCTGTTCGGCGCTTTCTCGCCATTCCACCGGCGTCAGATCTTGCCATCGTAGACAGGCCGCGGCGAGATCCTGGCGCTCATATCCCACCATGCACAAAAACGCGTCATTGGCTTCGAGGATGTCACCCTCGTTGTTCCACACGATAATACCGATGATATTGGCGTCGACGAGTCGCCGGATCCTGGCCTCCCGTTCCTTCAGGTCACGGTACAGGCGGGTATTCTCGATCGAGGTCGCCGCCTGCGACGCGAGCAGCCGCAGCACGGCAATCCGGGCGGGCGAGAACGCGCGGGTGAGCAGATTGTTTTCGAGGTACAGGGCGCCGATGAGCTTGGCCTGATTCGTTAGGGGCAGACAGAGAATTGAGCGGGTCCGGTGCTGCCTGATGTAGGCATCCGCGGCGAAGGTGGGCGAGCCTGCGGCATCGTCCAGAATGACGCTCTGCCCCGTTCGCAGCACATGATAGAGGACCGACTCGGGCATCGCGGTGACGCTCACAGGTCTATCGCGCAGCCGCACGCAAAGCGTGTCACCCTCCGTCCTTGCTTCCGCGGCTATCCGTTGTCCTCTCGCGTCCGGAAGAACCAGCAAGCCTCGCTCGGCGCCCGCCTGTTCGATTGCGGTCCGCATGACGATATCGATCAGCTTGTCCAGGTCGATCTCTCCGGAGACCGCCTGCGACACCTTGATGACGGTGGCAAGATCGAGGTGTTCGACAGGTGCCCCGATCGTGCTGCCTGGCCCGTGCGTTCGTTCTTCGTCCCTGATGTGCGGGTACAGTTCCTCGAGTTGGCGCACCTTGCCTTCGGCGCCCCAACGCCGATAGCCCCGGCGGGCGTCCCGCAGATAGGCACGGGCGATCCTGTCGAAACCGCGCGCCGCGTAGAAGCCTGACGCGAGTTCATTGGCAAGCGCTTCGTTGTGTGCGAAGCCGTTTGCGCGCGCCGAGCGGATGGCCTCATCATAGAGACGCATCGCGTCGACATCGCGGCCATTCAGGCGAGCCATCTCGGCGCTCACCAGTGCCACACGGTCTGCGAAATTCTCCGGACAGTTCTTCGCCCAGATCTCCAGTTGCCGCTGGTGTGCAGCGATGGCGTCGTGATGCTGCTGTCGCTCCCCGGCCGGTGCGCGGTCGCAGTGTGCGGACCGTGCCAGTGCACCGTAGAAGTGGTATTCGCTTTCCTCCAGGTGCGATGAGGAACTCCACAGTAGCTGCTGCGCCATCGATGCCGCGTGAATGGCGGCCACGTGGTCGCCTGAAAGGAATCGTCCCTGCAGTTTCCGGATCCAGTACCAGCACGCGGCCGTCGCGAGCGCGGGGTTGCTGGACAAATGCCGCTCCGTACGTAGTTCGTCGAACTCATCGTAATCGAAGCGACCGAATTTCAGCGTCGAGCCGCGGAGCATCCGGATCAACGCGAGTTGCGTAGTGATGTTATCGACTACAAGGCCAAAACGCGCCTTGCTGGAAAACGCGAGGCCCTGTTCGGCTTCGCGCTCGAGTTCGATCAACGGTTCACCGGCGAAAAGCAGGTCCGACACGATATGGCAGCGTGTATAGGCGCCGGACGGCACGTCCCCGATCCGGTTCGCTGTTTCGAACGCGTGTCGCAGCACCTTGCTGCTCTCGCGCACGTGTTTCGTCCAGCGCACGACGTACAGCGCAAAGCAGAGATGCGTCACAGCCTCGAAGCGTTTGAGTCCGCGGCGCTCGACCAGATCAATGCCAAGCCGGCCGAACTGGATTCCGGCGTGGTAATCGCCAAAGCGTGGTCCTGCAATCCGGGGGAACATGGCATACGCAAAACACGCCGCGTCGCAGTTGCCATGCTCCAGGCTAAGGCTGATCACTTTGCATATGGCCAGGGATGCCAGATTCGCATCAAAAAACCAGGCCGGCCTCAGGAGCTTGCTCAGCACATCGGCGACTGCAAGGGACTCGCGGTCCGTCATCAATGGCACATCGATGAGTGCTTCAATACTCCTGCCCGCGAGCAGTGACCGGATGTTTTGGTACTCCCGATGTACGTCGTCTTCGTGCGGGTGGGCTACCCAGTCGATACCGACTTGCCGGAGGTGGCCGAGACAGGCCTCGACTGCGCGATCACTCCGATCGAGCGTCAGGTAGACATCCATTCGCAGACACGTGACCTGCGCCTGTTCGAAGGTGGTCTTCGCGTGGCTTGACAGCATGGCCAGCCGCTCTTGCGCGTCCGACAAGCGCCCGGTGAGAAACTCGCATTCGGACCGGTTCAACTCTAGCGCGAAAATCAGCTCATGCCTTTGCGCCCAGCGATCGCCCGTGAGGAGTTCCGAGCCGGCAGTGAGGTAGGTGAGCGCCGACGCATAAGCTGTCGACGCCTTGGCTCGCTGGCCGGCGCTCAGGTTGAACCAGGCCAGTTGCTCGCGTTCCTGCCGGGAGGTCACCAGTGCGGCGCCACGATTGAGCTGCGTGACGATCTCGAAGACAGCTTCTTCACGTTTGCCAGCGGGCGTCTGCCCCGCGAGCAGCCGTCCGATACGCAGGTGGGCGCGGGCACGCGAGTGTTCCGGAATCAGTGAATAGGCCGCTTCCTGTATCCGGTCGTGTGCGAACCGGTAGGTGCCTTCCAGTCGCTCGACCAGCTCCTGATCGACTGCCGGCTGTAGTAGCGCCTGGACCGCGTGCGTCGAGACCCCCAAAACCTTCGGCAACATCGCGACCGGCGCAGTGTTGCCAAGGCAGGCGAGCTGTTCCAGCGCGCGCTGCGCTTCGTTGGGCAAACGCGCCAGCTTCGCGACCATCAGGTCTACCACGTTGTCGGTGTATCCCTTGCCGTGAATGCGGGGCAAATCCCAGCACCAGCAGGTCGCGTCGTGATCGAAGGCGAGCAGACCGGCATCGGCAAGCGTGTGCATGAACTGGATCACGAAGAACGGATTGCCGTGCGTCTTCTCATGGACCAGCGTCGCGAGTGGTGCGGCGCGTTCGCTTGCGCAGCGAAGTGCGTCGGAAATCAGCTGCACCACGTGCTCGCGGGCGAGAGGCGCGAGAGCAATTTCGTCGAGCCTCGCGCCCGTGGCCCTGACGCTCTGGAGCTTGCGCATCAGCGGATGGCCGGCGTCGACTTCATTGTCGCGATAGGCGCCGATCAGCAACAGGTATTGCCGATCCGCGCGGGTGAGGAGATCCTCCAGCAGGTCGAGCGTCGCGGCGTCGAGCCATTGAAGGTCGTCGAGAAACAGTGTCAGCGGATGTTCACGTTGGGCAAAGACCCCGATGAAGCGCCGGAAAACGAGCTGGAAACGCAGTCGCGCCTGATGCGGTTCGAGCTCCTGGACGGGCGGCGGATCACCGATGATGAGCCTCAGTTCCGGGATCAGATCGGTCATGAGGCGCGCATTCGGCCCGAGTGTCCCGATCAACGCGTCGCGCCAGATCGCCAGTTCCCTGTCGCGCTTGCCAAGGAGCGGTCGCACGAGGCCCTGAAAGGCCTGTACCAGTGTCGAATAGGGTATGTCGCGTTTGTACTGGTCAAACTTGCCCGATGCGAAAAGTCCACGCGGTGGTACCAGCGCCTTGTGCAGTTCACTGACAACCGCGGACTTGCCGATGCCCGAATAACCGGACACCAGCACGAGTTCAGGTGTGCCGGTCTCGACCACTCGATCGAACGCAGCGACCAGGGCTTCGACCTCGCTGTGCCTCCCGTAGAGCTTCTCGGGGATCCGGAGCCGGTCGGGCATGTCGTATTCGCCCGGCAGGAAGGCGTCGACGTGGCGGTGACGCTGCCATTGGGTCAGACAACGCCGCAGGTCCCGCTCGACGCCTGCCGCAGTCTGATACCGCTCCTCGGGTGTCTTGGCGAGCAGTTTCATGACAAGTTCCGAGACGGCAGCCGGAACCGTGTCTACCCGCATGCTGGGCGGGACCGGCTTGCGTGCAATATGGCAATGCACCCATTCCATCGGGTCGGCGGCCGTGAATGGCAGGACCCCTGTGAACATCTGATAGAGCGTGACCCCGAATGCGTAGAGGTCGCTGCGCGAATCAATCGAGCGATTCATCCGCCCGGTCTGCTCGGGCGCCATGTATGCGAGGGAGCCGACGATCGTTTCCGGCGGCTCGGGCAATTGTCGTTCGCGTGCCACTCGCGAGGCGATGCCAAAGCCAGTGAGCCGCACGTGGTCGTCGGCGCAGTTCACCAGAATATGCGCGGGTTTGATGTCCTTATGCACGAGGCCGCGCTGATGGAGCTTACCCAGCGCTGCGGCGATGTCCACGGCGAGGCACAAGACGTGTCCCACCTCGAGAGGTCCGCCGACCTGCCGCTCGAGCAGTTCGCCAAGTGGATCCTCGAGCTCCAGCGCCATCCGTCCGTCTTCGCGCACCAGCTTCACAGGGTGCACTGCCCACTCATCGTTGAGCAGGTCCTTCAGCGCGAACTCGTGAGCGAGACGCTCGAGGACGGCCGCAGAGGGATGTTCGTCGGCGGTACGCACAATCAGCACACTGTCGGCGCCACCCGGGGGCCGGACCCGGTAGAGGATGAGCTCGCCATCTTCTCGCAGGATACTGGCGCTGCCGTCTGCGTCGGAAGCGTGTAGAGCGTTCATCTGCCGTAGTTTACCGTTACGCTCGTCTACGTCAATTTTTTCAGGAGAGGCGATTCCATTTGTCTGCTCTTACTGCGGCGCGCCCGCAATGCGCATTGCACGGCAGCTGTAGGGAAATCCTTAACGAAAGTACAGCCCATCCGTACGGCGATTTCCGGCTATGCCGAGCAAGACGCCACTTCATTTCACGTAAGCTGGCAGTCACGATCGGTAGGGCGCAACGGGCTGCGTAACCACGACGCCCGGACACCGGTCGCATGTCTGGTGCCCAATTTCCCGAGCCTCGCGACAACGCATGGCTACAGACGCAACTCCGTTAATCGACAGGCGATGGGCAGGTCCTCCCTTCTGCCGTCAGTGCCAGCGAAAATCGCTCAGCCACGTTTCCGCGCGTCATTGGTCCACCATGGCAGCTTGGCAACAGCGGCTGATCCGGTTGCAAACCCTGCTCACGTATCCAGTGGCGTATCGCCGCAGCAGTTTCACGCCACAGGGGTACGGCACGCTGCTTTCGACCCATGCAGGCGTACCCACGGCGTTACAGCAAGCGTTACATCGGCCACCCGCATCCCGCTCAGCTCAGATACTCTGGCGCCGGTGTTGTAGAGCAGCGCGAGCAATAGACGATCGCGCTGTCCGAACCACGTATCTGCATCGGGTGCGTCCAACAAGTTCTTAATTCGTTCAGCCCGACACCTTAACCGATTCGCGCTCCGCGCCATTTGCACCAGAGCCGACGGCTGGCGTGCCGGTAGGGCTCATCGGCGCCCGGACCGCGCGAGAAGGGCTTCCACCACGGTAAAGCCGACGCAGTCGGCCGGGTCCAGCCGGCGCAGCTTGGCAAGGAGCTTCAGGGCAACCGCGCGTTCGCAGCGGCGAACGCTGATAAAGGCCAGCGCCTTCAGCGTGAAGAGCCAAAAGCGTGCCGGGCCAGGAATCGTGAAATCTGTGTCGCCTGGCTGTACGGCACACCAGTCAATGTCAATTGACGCTTCCCGGGCTGCAGCTGTCAAAGCCTTGGTTGCAACTTCCTTCGCTTCGCCAAGCTCGCCCCGGTTCGCGTAAAACTTGTATAGCAGATAGTAGGGTGGCAGGCAGCGCGGGTGAGAAAGAACGGCGGTCCACAATGCAGCGGTCACATCGTCACAGCGGCCGCCACGTGCGTCCTCGATTAAGCGCAATACGGCAGGAGGCACGGCGCCGCCAAACAGATCTGCCGACTCAATGCCAGTAAGGATATTCATTGACTTGCTCCAAAACGATAAGGCCCTTCCTGTGGTAGGTGGGCGGAGGCCAAAATGACGAGGTCGTATTCGTCTATCCAAACTTGAATTGGATTCCGTGGCCACCTCTCGGATACTCCCAAGAAAGGTTATGGTGTTCCCTGCATAGAATGCGACAACTGCCGCACTCAAGGCAGCCGTCGGTAATTAGAGTCACGGCGCCGTTGTTCTCATTCCGATAACAGGAAGCGGGGCAGACGAACGTACAGCTTTTATCGCTACATTCATTAATGCAGGTTTCGGGATTTCTTATTTGGACGTGTGGTCGGCCAACGTCAACTCGGTAACGGTTTTGGAATAGCTTCTCGTCGATGTTCACAGTAAGTCTGGTCATCGGAAGGCCCTCCAGAGTTTGTATGCGTCGCCCATCAGGCCTGTTAGTGAGCGACTTTTGCGGAAACTCGCCATGACCTCTCCTTTCTTTGTCTGCTTGTCCACGCCATCGACCGTAATCATTGTCCGAGCCGCTTTAGCGACGAGATCAGGGTATGTGGTGAAAAACTGCGGATTGTGATGCAAGATCTTCGGCATGTCTCGGTACTTGAGCAGGTCCTTCATCACGAAACTCCTGTCGAGCGCAGCCTTGTACCCGGAGAGGGCGCTAGCCCGATAGCTGTGGCCTCCGGAGGCTTTTGCGGCTATCGCGGTCTCCGCGGCGAGACGTCCTGTCGTCATGGCAAGATTAGAACCTTCGCGATGTGCGGAATTGACGAAGCCACCGGAATCGCCGACGATCATCCAGCCATTGCCGTACACTTCCGGGATTGCATTGAAGCCCCCTTCGGGGATCAGATGCGCACAGTACTCCTTCATTTCACCGCCGGCGATGAGCGGGGCGATGGACGGATGACGCTTCATTTTTTCAAGCAACACGTACGGGCTTGTACGGTTCGAGTTGTTTTTGAAGTCGCTCAGCATACAGCCGACGCCGATTGTCAGCGACTCCTTGTTAGTGTACAGGAAGCCGGTTCCAGCCATGCCGTCGGTGATTCGGCCGACCATCTCAATGACGACGCCTTCGTTATCGGCAACGTTAAAACGCTGGCAAATTGTTTCCTCAGGCATAAAGAGAATCTCCTTCACAGCCAGCGCGACATTGCCTGCCTTGATTTCGCCATGAAAGCCTGCCTTACGCGCCAATGTCGAATTGACGCCGTCCGCGAGGACCACGATGTCCGCATAGACGTCACCGTGTTGGCGGTCGCATTGCACGCCGACAACCTGGTCTCCGTCCATTATCAGGCGATTCACCGTGGTCTCGCAGATCAGCAAAGCGCCTGCTTCACGTACTTTCGATGAAAACCACTTGTCGAACTGTGTCCGTATGATTGTGTAGCGGTTATATGGGGGATTGTTGTAGTCTTCGCTGCGCGCGTGCGTGCCAACAAACGAGGTATCGTCGAGCATCCACAGGCGCTGCTCGATGATGTGGCGCTCGAGAGGGGCATCGTCACGGAAGTCCGGAATGATCTGTTCCAGTGCATTGGCGTAAAGAATCGCGCCCTGAACGTTTTTGCTTCCGGGATACTCGCCGCGTTCAATCTGAAGCACTTTCAGTCCGCCTTTCGCCATAACGTAGGCTGCGGCGTTGCCTGATGGTCCAGCTCCGACCACAATGGCATCGAATTTGGGGGAGGTTGCCATATTTGTATTCCTTACGAGTCTAGCCGCTGCGGTGTCAGGTGTTGCTTAAAGGCCTGTGTTAGTTCCGGTAGTACGCGCATTGCGTCCCCCAAAATGCCGTAGTGCGCGTAATCAAAAATCGGTGCGTTTGGGTCGGTGTTGATTGCGACGATGACGTCAGAGCTTTCCATTCCGACCCGATGCTGGATCGCACCAGAGATTCCCGCGGCGATATAAAGCTTGGGCCTGACAGTTTTGCCGGTCTGTCCAATCTGGCGTTCGGCTCGGACCCAACCCGCCTGCACGCATGGGCGGCTCGCGCCGACTTCGCCACCGAGCACCTGCGCTAGCTCGAACAGCAGCATGAAGTTCTCGCGATTCTTGAGTCCCTTGCCGCCGCTCACGATCACGTCCGCGTAGGCGAGGTTGATTTGATCACTCGTCTCGTCCGGGATGAAGTCAAGCAATTTAGTTACTATATTGGCCTCGATCATCCTGAGCGTTTCCTGCACGATCTCGCCACTGCGGCCTTGCTGCGCCGGCGGCATGGACATGACTCGTGGGCGCACAGTCGCCATCTGAGGGCGGGATTCGAGCGTCATGATCGTACAAAGCAGAGAGCCGCCGAAGGTCGGCCGCGTCGCAGCTAGTACACGCGAGGCGGGATCGATATTCAACTCAGTGCAGTCGGCAGTAAGGCCAGTCAGAAGCCGTGTTGCGACAGAGCCCGCGAGATCTCGGCCCATTGAAGTCGCACCGAGCAACAGTATCTCGGGGCAATACTTGCTAACCAGATCTGACAGGCCTTTCGTGAACGGTTCGTTGCGGTAACCGCGCAACACCGGATCGTGGATGACATACGCTTTGTCCGCACCCAAGGTGAACGCCTCAGCGGCAAATTGCTCGAGTGGCTCTTCAGTACCACCGAGTACCGCGACAGCGACGTTGCTACCAAGTTTGTCGGCGAGCTTGCGAGCCTCACCGACCAGTTCCCACGATACGCTGTGCGCACGGCCACGATCGTGCTCGATGAAGACCCACACGCCCCGATAGTCTTTCATACGGTCGGGAAGTTCTACGTTGCAGCCGTTAGCGTGTGCGATCGGCTCGGCCGGTTTTTGTTTCCAAGCAACAAGCGAATTCATGCATTCCTCTCCGTGAGCCGCAGGTCCACCTCTAGCGTCGGATGGCGAGTAAAGATCTTACGCACAAGTTGAGCCGCCGCGTCGTGGAGACACGACTCGTCGAATTCGATCATCTCGGCATCTTCTGCACGCGGCGTTGCGCCGAATACCTTACGTACGACGGTATGTGAACCCTTCAGCCCGATCTTGCTGACGTCATCGATCCCGGCCTGCTGGCGGTTCCACTTGCGTACGGGGAAGCCAGCGGCATGGATTACTCTGGGCAGTGTTGCGAAACGCAGATCGTTCGTGTTTTCAAGCATAGTAACAAGGCACGGCAACGCAGTCTCGAGTACCTGAACGCCCCCTTCAGCACGGCGTTCGGCCATGATCGTGCGTCTGCCGAGGTCAATCTCGAGGATTCTTGACACGTAGGTAAGCAGTTGGATGCCCATGCGCGTCGCGATGCCCGGGCCGACTTGGGCTGTATCACCGTCGATCGTTTGTTTGCCCGTAAAGATCATATCCACCGAGCGTTCACTCGCGATCTGGCGGATCGCGGCGGCCAACGCATAAGAAGTGGCGAGCGTGTCGGCGCCAGCGAACGACCGGTCGGTGATGAGCACGGCGTCGTCTGCACCGTAGCTGATGCATTTACGCAGTGCGTCCTCGGCCTGTGGTGGTCCCATAGAAAGTATCGTGACCCATGCGTCGAAGCGGTCTTTTAGCCGTAACGCTTCTTCTAGCGAGAAGAGATCGTAAGGGTTGACGATCGCCGGCACGCCTTGCCGCATGATGGTGTTGGTCACAGGGTGAACCCGAATCTGGGCAGAATCCGGTACTTGCTTGATGCAAACGACAATATGCATTGAGATTCTCCTAATCAGACGCCGCTGGGTGCCGACAGCGACGCGCACTGGCTTTTCAGGAAGACGACATGCCGGTCGGCGACCTTCTAAAGACTTTAAACACTCGTTGTTCAGGGGGCCTGGATACAACGAAGTCGTCGCAGGCCTTCCGCAGCAAGCCGTGATAGGTCAGCCTTCGTGGAGGGCGGCGTGTCGTTCTGTTGTTCGATGTACCGAAAGAAACGTTTCATGATGTGCAGGCGGTTCAACCTCACTATCCTTTTGTCGAGGGCAATGCAAAAGAGACGCGGAAATCCTCCATAGATGAAAGTGGACGAAGTCTCGGATGAGTCCTTCCACGGGTTTGCTCCTCCTAAGTCTGTTTCTCGCTATGAGCGGCCTTCAGGACGCTCTGACTCGCGTGCTCCGTACCTCACTCAAAAAGCGGCGGAGATCGATTGCGCTAGGCGGCTGCTTATGTCGCGTGGCGAAGGCCCGGATGTGCGGTAGCAGTAGCGGCACAAGCCGCTCCGATACCTTCAGGCCCAAAGCGTCATATGCGTCACGTACACCTTGAGACCCGGAATGATTGCCGAGCACTGTAGACCGTTGCCGGCCCACCTCTGCAGGATCGAATCCTTCGTAGGTTGCGGGGTGTTTGGAAAAGCCGTCCGTGTGAATTCCCGCTTCGTGAGTAAAAACGCCTCGACCGACGATGCTTTTTCCAGAGGAGACGGCTCGGCCCGACGCATGTTCGACCAGCGACGAAATACCGGGCAGCGCTTTAGTGTCGACGCCCGTATCTCGTCGCAGAAGATGACGTGCTCCCATCACGACTTCCTCTAGCGCCGCGTTGCCGGCTCGCTTGCCAAGACCGTTGACGGTGGTGCTGGCATGTGTTGCGCCTGCCGCAAGGGCCGCCAACGTGTTGGCTATGGCAAGTCCGAGATCGTCGTGCGCATGGATTTCGATCTCGAGGTCCACGGCAACGCGCAGCGCCGCAATCGCGTGGTATGTCTTAACCGGATCCAGCACGCCGACCGTGTCTGCGAAACGCGAGCGCTGAACCCCGTGCTGCCGTGCGCATTGAGCCACTTCGATGACAAAGGAAGGATCCGCGCGCGAGGCGTCTTCCATGCCGAGAGAAATGGTTGCGCGACTTCCGATTGCTATCTCGACTATCCGGTCAATTTGATGCAGAACCCACGTACGCGACTGCTGCAGCTTGTGGCGCAGATGAATATCCGAAACAGGGATAGAGAGGTGAACGATATCGGCATTGCAACGCAATGCCGCCGCGAGGTCACCTTCGGTGAGGCGTCCCCAGACGACTATACGAGAGCCGAGATTTAACCCGGAAATTTCCGCTATGCACGCCATTTCCTCGCCGCCCATTGCGGGAACCCCGATTTCTAGTTCCGGCACGCCGGCCTGAGACAAGGCGCTCGCGATCGCGCATTTTTCCTCGGCGCGAAATGCGACTCCTGCAACCTGGTCACCATCGCGTAGCGTCGTGTCATTAATAATTGGAAGATGCATGTCAAGTCTCCCGAGAGGTGTCGATCGCGCTGCAAACATCGTGCCAATGGGACGCTACGGCGGGAGTATGGTTCTGTTTGAACCTGAAAGGCATCATGTCGGGAATCGGAGTACGTGGTGTGATAAGTCGCGTCGGGAATGTCCCATTCCCAACAGTGTCGCGCTTGAATCTGGCCGATCGAGTTATCGGCGAACGCGAAAGCGGTTGCTTTTATCGCGAGTAATTCAAATGAATAAGAACTGAGACACAGCGCCAGCGTGGCTGGACTACCCATGTGTCATGGCGACGGAACACTCGGCGATGCTCTCGGCTTCAAGTATCGTCCACTCGCACATCGTGCGTTTTCGCGATGGCATGGATTTCGCTGGGAGCAATGGCACACCCACTGTTCATTGCGGAGAGATGCCATGCACGATTGCGCGAATGCCGGCGCTCTGATCTTGGCCGACGGCGCCAGAGTCACACACATCATGCCATCGGTGTCGGCCGCGGATCCACTTGCCGGATACGGCCGCTCTGATTCAAATGGCGCACCAGCCGGGTCAAGTTGCTGTTCGACCGACGCACCAGAAAACATCAGTGCGGAGGTGTGGGAAAGGATTAGAGATCACCCGTGTTATTCGGAGGACGCGCATCGCCATTATGCGCGCATGCATGTCGCAGTGGCACCCGCCTGCAATATCCAATGCAACTACTGCAACCGAAAGTATGATTGCTCGAACGAGTCGCGGCCTGGTGTGGTATCAGAGAAGCTCGCGCCGGATCAGGCCGTGAAAAAGGTGATGACCGTCGCCTCGAGGATTCCGCAATTGACTGTCGTCGGGATCGCGGGCCCGGGGGATGCACTGGCCAATCCGAACAAAACGTTCGACACCTTTCGTATGCTTCGCGAACTCAAGCCGGACATTAAGCTTTGTCTTTCGACGAACGGCCTTTCTCTGCCTGACTATGTCAACGAAATTTGCGATTACGGCATTGATCACGTGACGATCACTATCAACATGGTGGACCCGGTCATCGGCGCAAAGATCTATCCATGGATCTTTTGGGATCACAGAAGAGTCACGGGCGAAGAGGCCGCGCGAATTCTGCACGAGCGGCAGATGCTAGGGCTCGACATGTTGAGCGCGCGTGGCGTACTTACGAAGATCAACTCGGTACTCATCCCTGGCATCAACGACGAGCACCTGGTCGAAGTGAATCGCGAAGTAAAAAGGCGGGGTGCGTTTTTGCACAACATCATGCCGCTGATCTCGGATCCTACGCACGGCACGTATTTCGGTGGCCGTGGCCAGCGCGAGCCTACCGCTCGCGAGTTGAAGGCCGTGCAGGACGCCTGCATGGGCGGCGCGGCCCTAATGCGCCATTGCCGGCAATGTCGTGCAGATGCAGTAGGCCTTCTGGGCGAAGACCGCCATCACGAGTTTTCGCTCGCAAGCATCGAACACATGGACCCCGTGGACAAGCTTGATCTTGGCCGTACACGTCAACGCCGCGTGAACGCCGAATGCGATGGAGAGCGCGAGATGAAACATAAGACACGAAGCTTGTCAGGAGCGACCCTGGTGCTAGGCGATGTCGAGGTGCGGATTGCCGTTGCGACGAAGGGAGGCGGGCTCGTCAACGCTCATTTCGGCCACGTTTCCGAGTTCCAGATTTTCCAGGTCAGCGCCGCTGGAGCCCTGTTTGTCGCGCACCGCCGCGTGGGCGCCTATTGCCGCGGCGGCGATGGCGATGAGGATGACTTGGGGTCGATCATACACGCGATCAACGATTGCCATGCTGTGCTGGTTGCAAAGATTGGCTTGTGCCCACGGAAGTCGCTATTAGAAGCGGGAATCGAACCCGTGGATATGTACGCCCACGAACCAATCGAAAAAGCCGCGCTTGCATGGCTCACCGACTATTGTGGCCGTCTCGCGACTTGCGAAATTGACCACATGGACCGCGGCGACGCGACAATCCCACAGATCGGGTTGACTAGAGTGGGAGAAGACGCCCCTGTTTGAGCGGCAGGTCGCGTAGTCGTCCCGACGTGCTCGGTTACACCAAAAATCATCACAAGGAGTCCATGGTATGGTCCTAAAGATCATTTCCTCCGCCTGCACTGGCTGCTCGGCTTGCGAGCCGCAATGCCCAAACGTCGCAATCATCGAGAAAGCCGGCGTCTTCGCAATTGATCCGAGGAAATGTACCGTGTGCGAAGGGCAATTCGATAGTCCACAATGCGTGGCGGCGTGCCCTGTGGACGGGTGCATCGTGCCGGCCTAGCGCTGCGGTTCCGCTTGCCTTGCGCAGTGTACCCGACGATTGTTCAATTCGACGATTTCTAAATCATGTTGCCAAATTTTGCAGTGACACCTGCCGCCGAAAAGTTTCTTCACCGTATCGCGCGCTTTTCCGGTCTGCCATCCGGTGCGGGCGTCCGTATTTGTGTGAGTACTGGCGGTTGCTCCGGATACGAAGCCGAACTGAGCGCCACCGCCGATGCGCAACCCGGTGACGAGACTACGGAGATCAATGGACTGCGGATTTTCTTGCCGGCAGAAAGTCGGCTGTTGCTCGACGGCTTTACCGTCGACTTCGTCGAAACACTAGACAGGTGTGGCCTTGCATTCAACAAGGGCAACGAAGCATTTGGCGTCGCCGCGCGCGCGCGCGATGGCGCAGGCAAGTTGAGCGACTCGCGTATCGACGCGAGTGCGATCGGACGCCGACGTAACTCATTGCCACGGGAGGTGTCATGAAGCGTGCATCCCGGTATTCAAATGAGCTGGGCGTGAGGGACGTTGAGAGCGACGATGCAGTCGAACTTGCTTTTCCACCACGGTTCGCCGTTGGCGAGCGAGTGATTGCACGCGCCGTGATTCGTAACGACGGTACATACAACGGTAAGGCTATGGGGGAACTGCTCGTGAGCCAAGGCGAGGCCGGTTATGTCACTGCAATCGGCACGTTTCTACAGCGGTTCTACGTCTATGCGGTTCACTTTTTCGAAGGAGACCGCCGGGTTGGAATGCGCGCGAAGGAGCTCTGCACGCTCGACCGCCTGCCGCCGGAGGTGCTCGCCCAACTGGGGAGGCGCGCCGACGCGCTTCGCTGGATCGGTTCGTGGCACGCCGATATGGAGAAGGAGAACTGCGCGCAGATGCCGACGCTAAGCGCTGAGCGCATTAGCGAGCCGTTCGATGATGGTGGACTCCCTTAACTCGGCCTGTTTGTGTGGGATAAGGCGGCATCGTACTGCGCACGTGCGGCATGTCCGCCGGTTGTTGCAGCCATACGTCTGGCGCGAATCGCTTAACCAACCCGGGAGATATAAACGTGAAGGTCACGATCCGAAAGGATGACAATGGTGTATTCAGGGCCTATGTTCTGAAGAAGGATCTCGAGGAGCCAATCGTCTACATCGATGGAGCGCAGCTCTGGGGTGGACGTATTACGCTTGCTAACGGCTGGCAGTTTCAGTTGCCCGAACTTGCGAGCGATACCACGCTTCCGGTAACTGTCGAGGCGCGGCGCGTGTCAGGCGGGTGCGAATGACATGGGCCTTACTATGGAACAGATTCATGCGATAACTGAACTGGTTTGTACCGAACCGACGTTGCAGGAAGCCGCGGTAATTTGGCGAAAGCGCTATCCCGATGTGCGTATCATTCGGATCACCGCAGTCGAGCTAAGCGATGAGGAGCCCTTCCTCAAGTTCCGTGGTCGTCGGGTCTATCTAGCGACATGGACCGGCTTTTGCATTAATGTAACCACGGAGGCAGCGCAAGCGGATATCCTCATATTGGCAGAGGAGGCGTTTTGCGATGGCGACTGAAGAAATCGCACTTTGCGAGCTGGCATACCACACCACGGCGATCTAGCTTGTTTTCGCGGGCTTTCGAGTCGTTGGAGCAATGGTCCGAGCTCGATTCGTCCGAGCTTACGGTCGCTCGGCGCAGCGATGCCGTTGTCACCGTGACTCGACGCTCGGCAGCTCGATGGCCCTGCGTGTGCTGGGCATCGGGCGGGTGACGCAATTACCAGCGCGCCCTGCACATCCCATCCCATAGATTGCACTTGGAATTATCTTGGCCGGCTTAGCAGGCCGCTGAATTACCGCTGAAACACGTCATCGCGCAGAGCTCGTGAAGCGTTGATAGATGGACCACCACTTGCTCCACCCACGGAGACCATGCGCGGCGCCGACACATTCACCGAGAGTCTGTTTTCCATGCGCAAGCTGGACGACTTCGTCCCCAAGTCGCATCCGTTCCGTTCGATCCGCGTAATGGCGAACGACGCGCTGGCGAGGATGGATCGACTGTTCGCCCAGATGTACGAAGCGGACATAAAGGGCGGGCGGCCGAGCATCGCTCCAGAGAAGTTGCTGCGGGCCACGCTGATTCAAGTGCTTTTCAGCATCCGCTCCGAGCGCCAACTGATGGAGCAAGTCCAGTACAACCTCTTGTTTCGCTGGTTCATCGGCCTGGCAATGGATGACGAGGGGTGGCCATCGCCCAGAAGAAGTGCCTGCTCTCGGGTGAACATTTCAGCGTGGACGGCACGCTGATCCAGGCGTGGGCCGGACTATGCCATTTCGCAGCAAAAGCGCAAGTTGATCGAACAAAGCTTCGGCTGGACCAAGACTGTGGGCCGCACGCGCCAGGTGATGGTGCGTGGCTTGAAGAAGGTAGACCAGATGTTCGTGTTGAACATGGCGGCCTACAACCTCGTGCGCATGCGCTCGCTGGCACAAATGCGCCCATAGTGGCGCAAGAAGGCGGCAATGAGGCCAGAAGTCGGCCTCACGACGCTTAAAAAAAGGTGGATTCGCGTTGAAATTACACAATGCGAAAGATTTAGCAACGGTGGGCGCGTAAATCGAATACGCCCGCTTCCGTCGCGGGTGCATTTCCGCAACCTGTTAGGGCCTCGCCTGTATTTGCCGATATCAACCTGCCTCGACGTGAAGAGGACAGTGCGGAATATCGGTAAGCGGACGTACGCAATTAGTCAGTGACGGCGAACGCTTGGCCTGCGAATTGCAATACCGGTTTTTTTGGTCACGGGAAGGTGGGTTGACCGTCGGTGTCGCGCGGTTCTCTTCTCGTGTGCCGTTTAAGGCTGGCTCCGGGTGAGCTCTCCGCCTCGTTCGGCATCGCGCACGTAGGATGCCTCGATGAACCAATTGCCAAACGCAACATGTGGAAACCGCGCAAGCGCGAGGAGTCGGGATGTTAGGCGGAGCTATGCATCATAGAACAATACGAATCACGCGCTCTATGCCGTCTTCATCTGCACTGTGTTCCGCCTGGGCCACCAACGAAGATGTATCGGGTCCACCAACTTGGATTGTAGTTATCGGCCGGAATATTGCCGCCATCTCCGTTGCTGAATGGCCCGGCCGCGTGGTAGCAAGTCGATTGTCCCAACAAGTGCGGATCGTCCCAGGCAACAGTATCAGCGAGGTCGTAGTAGTAGAGGTTGCGCTGATAAGCTGCGTGGCCATATAGTTGACTGTCCCAATTACCACTACCGGCGCCTGGCCAAGACGTAAGCCCGGTTGTTTCTGTACCAAACCCAATCGACGTCGCGTTATGACTGTTCTGTCCGCCTTGATAGAACTCCGCGGGGTAGTAACCAATCGCGACTCCGTTACGAAGGAGCCACCAGTTCCCGTGTGCGTCGCGATGATATCCGGCACTGAACTCGTGCTGTTGACCGCCGGGAGAACTGATGTCAACTAACGCGCCCCCGAGTACCGCTTTCTCCGAAACCTGCACGAAATCCCCGCAGCTGTTGTTCCAGCATCCGGTGTTCACGTAGTTATCGGCGGTGCTGAAGATGAAGAAGTGCGGCAGATTGTCCGCAAACATGGAAGGAGAGACTACCCAGCCAGTCTCTTCTGACTGAAGAGGGTTTGCGCCGCCGGCTCTGTCTCCACCAAGAATCCAGATCTGGGACAAACTGAAATACTGACCCGCCGCAGCATCCACTTTCGGATTCCAGACATTGAACGTGACGTTGCCCCCGAGATTCTCGACGTTTTGCACGAATGTCGCATATTTGTGTGCATAGGGATCCGCGGAGAGTAATTGACTCGCGAAAAAGGGTGCATTCGCTGATTCGCCGCTTGACGGGAGCCTGGTCATCGGTGGAGGCGCCTTTCTGTGATATGCATCTACTGTCGTAAATCGACTAAGCTCTTCCAATGTGACTCTATTCAAGGGGACGCTGCCCGTACCACAGCTTGGCGTATTCACACCGTTTTGCAACTGTTCAGACGACCCTACCGATCGGCTGGATAAGTCACCGTTGAGGTTTGTCGCTGACGCTAACTGTGGAGGTGTTGCGATTTGCCTTATTTGATATCTCCGGACAGCTGGTTGCTCCATCAACGGAACGCAGTCATAGGTTTGGCCGTTCGCAAAAAAACTCCTTGAGACGTGTACTCCATTGTAACGTTCAATAATCGCTTGGCGCATCCCTTCAAAAGCAGACGGATCATTGACTTTGTAGTTGCGCGAGATTGGAGGTTGATGATCTGACTCAAGATGCGCCCCAGACTCGGGCCAAGAGCGACCAATAAAATCCTGAGCGGCGGCCGCTCTCGTGTCAGCCATGAATCTGTCAAATGATTCGATATGGGAATCCATGCTCTGCGAGTATGCGGGCATTGTCCATGTTAATATCCAGATCAGACACACAGAAGAGGCATACCGAATTGTGTTTGCAAGTCTACCGAGTTGTTTCCCGTTGTCGGGATTTACAACGGAGAATTCTTGTGCGATGAGGTAAATAGACTGCGGCGACATATGATTTTGGAGTTAACTTTTTTGCAAGGCAGATATGGAATGACAGGCGCCAGCTCCTTGTGGCGTTTCAAGGTCGATGCAATAATTGCATGCGCTCAGCCGCGGAATAATTGCTCAAATGCCCTTCACGAGCGGCCTGGCGGCGTGCTGCCGTAATGAGTGCCTTGTTGCGTGGAGGGGCGGACGGTGCGCTGACCTGCTTATCCATCGCATTACTGCTACAGCGCGGACAGGACGCCAACGAATTGGTGCGTACGAGTGTCTCGAACCGAAAATTGCAGTTGCGGCATACGTAGTCGTAAAGCGGCATGAGAAGTTCTCCTCAATGGGCAAGGTTGTGCGACGGAGCATCATCGGCGAAACGCGACGATTCGCGCATGGCGTTTTTGAGTCGGTCTACCGTTAGCAGCAGCTGTAGTCCAAAATCCGTGGCCATGTCGAAAGCAGTTCGCCCATCTGGCGCGACCAAGCTGTTACTCGCACCAAGGGATATTAGCAACCACATGACGTCGACTCTGCCGTTGGCGGCTGCCTGCATCAGGCATGTGACGTCATGCGCATTGGCATGATCGACATTAAGACCGGCACTGACCAACCGTAGAATCGGTCCGGGCGTTCCGCATAGACATGCGTACCATAGCGCATCGTTTTCGTTGTCGTCGAGCGCACTGACCGGTGCCCCTTCGTCGAGCAACGCGGCGACGATACGGTCTTCCCCATGCATCGCTGCGAGCATCAGCGGCGTTATGCCGTCAACGCTGCAGGAATGGGCATCCGGAAAGTCGTGTGCCGACAGCCATCTAGCGACTGACGAACGTGGCCGAGCTTGCAGACCCTCATCAGCGAGCGGGAGGCTTTGACCGTTCCCTTTTCGACGTGCGGCAGCATCGATTAGCAAGGCCATAGAAATTCTCCAGTTAGATTACGTGAGCGTTTTGGTAACTTGTGTGCATGGCGGCATCTTCATGTAGAAGCACCGCGGCGAAATGCAGCTTAGACCGGTCTGTTTTCGTTAGGATCACGGACTGGACCCATCAGTTCGAGTCCCTGCGCGTAACTGATGGGATCGAAACACAAGTCGAACTTCGACCCAGCATCGGCGACCGCGTCGAGTTTTCCCGCGGTGTCCTTTTTCCTCAGCTCTGCCTTGTCGAGATACAGGAGTTCAAGTATTTCGTTATAGACCGTCGATTCCACGATAGGCAGGACATAGAATACTGCGCCCTGGTAGTGCGCCTGATAGCGACTCGAAAGATCGATGTTGTCGCAGAACAGAAAGTACTTTCCGTTGGGCGAGAGTGCGTCTCCCAACACTTCGGCGACGTCTTTCAGATCTTCGAAGCTCAATAGCCACCCCGCAAAAAATATGAGATGCGGGTTGCCGACGTCGGCCACTGCCATGACCTGCTCGCAAGACAGCTCAGGCGGGCGCGCTTCGTCAGCGAGTTGCGGTCCGAAGCGCAGCGCAAGTTCGCCGCGAAAACCGATGCGACGAGGTGTACTGGTGGGACCCTTGAACACTGCATTGAGCAAACGGCCCTCGCGCTGCAAGCGGGCGAAAACGGTCTGGTCAAGGCCCTTGTCGATAGTCATATCGTTCATTTGGTTTTCCTCTTAAGTTTGAATAACTTGTGAAATGGCAGTGACAGTTCGCAATTGGTCAAGAAGTATGACGTTTCGTTCGCAACTTTCGTACCACCAATCCCTCCCTTTCTGGCCCGCTGCCATTGACCGAGGCGGGCCGACAATGGTGGTGAAAATCTCGTTTGCGACAACAACGCACGATTTGTCAGGAAGCCGACGCTGCGAACGTCGGTAGGCGCCATGCCGGCATGCTTGCTCAAAGCGCGATTTGCAAGGCACTTCGACGATTCTGGAGCCTTGGCATAGAAACTGCACTATAGCGATTCGCGCGGACAGCATCCGGCCGATGCGTGACTCCACAGAAGAAGATCATATGGACACTGCACGCTGAGGACATGATCGCGGCTTTGCAGCCTTGATTGGCAACCTTGGTTTAATCCTTCTATCTCAATGGAGTATCACGATGGTTCAACTTCGGCAGATCGCTTTCTACGGAAAGGGCGGGATTGGAAAATCGACCACGTCGCAAAACACGCTCGCGGCGCTCAGCGACCTCGGGCAAAGGATCCTCATTGTCGGCTGCGATCCGAAGGCAGACTCGACACGGCTGATACTGCACGCGAAGGCGCAGGACACAATTCTCTCCCTCGCGGCGGAAGCTGGCTCGGTGGAGGACCTCGAACTCGAGGATGTCATGAAGATTGGCTACAAAGACATACGCTGTGTGGAGTCGGGCGGTCCTGAGCCGGGTGTCGGTTGCGCGGGTCGCGGTGTGATTACATCGATCAACTTCCTGGAGGAGAACGGTGCCTACGACGGAGTGGACTACGTCTCATACGATGTGCTGGGCGACGTGGTGTGCGGAGGCTTTGCAATGCCAATTCGAGAGAACAAGGCACAGGAGATTTATATTGTGATGTCAGGCGAGATGATGGCTATGTACGCTGCGAACAATATCTCAAAAGGAATTCTCAAATATGCTAACAGCGGTGGTGTGCGTTTGGGCGGCCTCATTTGCAATGAGCGCAAGACAGACAAGGAATTCGAGCTTGCGGAATCGCTCGCAGCGATGCTCGGTACACGTCTGATCCACTTCGTGCCGCGCGACAACATCGTGCAGCATGCGGAACTACGCCGTATGACGGTGATCGAGTACGCGCCAGAGAGTGCACAGGCCGCCGAGTATCGCGCGCTTGCAGAGAAGGTGCATAACAACGCTGGCAATGGTGTGATCCCAACGCCGATCACGATGGACCAACTCGAAGATCTCCTGATGGAAAAAGGAATTATGGTGCAGGTCGATGAGTCGAAGGTTGGCAAGACAGCGGCTGAACTGACGGTCTGACGGCTGCAGGGATGACGGTTGCCGTGCGGCGTACGGCAACTGATTTCGCCGATCACATTTCTCCATTTATGGATATGCAATGACCGCAACGGTTGAAGAACGTAAGGCCGCTCACAAGGCTCTCATTGACGAAGTGCTGCGAGCTTACCCGGAAAAGATGGCAAAGCGGCGGGCCAAGCATTTAGGCACTTTTGAGCAGGGTAGGCCGGACTGTGGGGTGAAGTCCAACATTAAGTCGCTGCCTGGTGTTATGACGATTCGCGGCTGCGCATATGCCGGTTCGAAGGGCGTCGTCTGGGGACCGATCAAGGACATGATTCACATCAGTCACGGACCCGTCGGCTGCGGCCAGTATTCGTGGGGTTCGCGCCGCAATTATTATGTCGGAACAACCGGAGTCGATACGTTCGTCACGATGCAGTTCACTTCTGATTTTCAGGAGAAGGACATCGTGTTCGGTGGCGACAAGAAACTCGACAAAATCGTCGATGAGATTCAGGAGCTGTTTCCGCTCAACAGAGGCATATCAGTTCAAACGGAATGCCCGATCGGTCTGATCGGCGATGACATCGAGGCAGTCTCGAAGAAGAAGAGCACGCAGTACGGCGGGCACACAATCGTACCCGTACGCTGCGAGGGATTTCGCGGCGTATCACAGTCGCTTGGGCATCATCTCGCGAACGATGCGATTCGCGATTGCGTGCTCGACCGTGCCGACCCGAATAAACATTCCGCGCTCAAATCAACTCTGTACGACGTTGCGATCATCGGTGACTACAATATCGGCGGCGACGCATGGTCAAGCCGCATTCTCCTTGAGGAGATGGGTTTGCGCGTTATTGCGCAGTGGTCGGGCGATGGTACGCTCGCTGAACTGGAGCATACGCCGCGCGCAAAGCTTAACCTGCTCCACTGCTACCGGTCAATGAATTACATCAGCCGACATATGGAAGAGAAGTATGGTATTCCTTGGCTGGAATACAACTTTTTCGGTCCAACAATGATTGAAAGGAGCCTGAGGGAGATCGCGAGCCGATTTGACGACACAATTAAGACCAATGCGGAGAAGGTGATCGCCAAATACCGCCCGCTGATGGATGCGGTAATCGCGAGGTATAAGCCACGCCTCGAGGGTAAGAAAGTGATGCTTTTTGTAGGCGGCCTTCGCCCGCGTCATATCATCGGGGCGTACGAAGACCTCGGCATGGAAGTCGTTGGAACCGGCTACGAGTTTGCCCACAACGATGACTATCAGCGCACTACGCATCACGTTCACGACGGCACGCTAATTTACGACGACGTGACCGGCTACGAATTCGAGCGGTTCGTCGAACGCATGCGGCCGGACCTCGTCGGTTCAGGAATCAAGGAAAAATACGTCTTTCAGAAGATGGGTGTTCCGTTCCGCCAGATGCACAGTTGGGATTATTCAGGCCCGTACCACGGCTACGACGGATTCGCGATCTTTGCGCGCGACATGGACATTGCAATTTCTAGTCCGGTCTGGACTCTTTCCAAGGCGCCGTGGAAAAAGGCAGTGTGAGCTAGGCGGGCCGCTGGCGATACGGTTGTGTCGCCTGATGGCTCTTCAGGAAATCGATTCAGGAGCGAGTCATGCCCCAATCAAGCGACAACATTCTCGATCACGAACTGCTCTTTCGCGAGCCGGAATATCAGGCGCTTTTGCGCAACAAGAAGCAAGATTTTGAGTTCGGTCATCCTGATGAGGCAGTGAGGGAGGTTGCCGAATGGACGAAGACTGAAGACTACAAGCAGAAGAACTTCGCGCGCGACTCGCTAACCATCAATCCCGCGAAGGCCTGCCAGCCTCTGGGGGCGGTATTCGTGGCAAACGGCTTTCATAAAACACTGCCGTTCGTGCACGGCTCTCAGGGCTGCGTGGCCTATTACCGCTCACACTTTTCTCGGCACTTCAAGGAACCGACGTCGTGCGTGAGTTCGTCGATGACAGAAGACGCGGCGGTCTTCGGGGGCCTCAATAATATGATCGACGGTCTGGCGAATGCATACAACCTTTATAAGCCCGAGATGATCGCCGTATCGACGACCTGCATGGCAGAAGTCATCGGTGACGACCTCGATGCATTCATCAAGAACAGTAAGCAGAAGGGGAGCGTTCCGCAAGACTACGATGTGCCGTTCGCTCATACGCCCGCGTTTGTCGGCAGTCACGTGACGGGTTATGACAATGCTCTACTCGGCATTCTCAAACACTTCTGGGACGGGAAGGCCGGTACCGCAACACCACTCATGCGTGTGCAGGACGAGAGTGTAAATTTTATCGGTGGCTTTGACGGTTTCGTGGTGGGCAACATCAAGGAGATTCGTCGTATCTTCGATCTGTTCGGCGTGAGGGTCAACATCATCTGCGATCCTTCCGATACATGGAATACGCCAACGGATGGAGAATTCCGCATGTACGAGGGTGGGACAACGAAGGAAGAAGTTGAACGTGCTCTGAATGCGAAAGCAACGTTCATTTTCCAAGAGTATTGCTGCGAAAAGACGGCGAAGTATATCGTGGAACACGGCCAAGAGGTAATTGTGCTTAATTCCCCAGTCGGCGTTGCTGGCACCGACCATTTCCTCATGGAGATATCCCGTGTCACGGGCCAACCGATTCCACCTGAACTGGAGAGGGAGCGGGGGCAACTCGTTGATGCAATGGCGGACAGTCAGGCTATTCTCCATGGCAAACGCTATGCGCTCTTCGGCGATCCTGACCAGATGCTAGGTTACACGCAATTCTTGCTCGAGTGCGGTGCAGAGCCGGTGCATGTTGTGTCGACAAACGGTAACGACGGCTGGGCCGAGAAGGTCAGGGCGTTGTTAGACGCGTCGCCATACGGGGCCGGATGCAACGCCTATCCGAAGCGCGATCTCTGGCATCTGCGCTCGCTGCTGTTTACCGAACCAGTCGATTTCCTGATCGGCAACACTCACGGGAAGTACCTGGAGCGTGATACGGGGACACCGCTAGTGCGACTCGCGTTTCCTATTTTTGACCGGCATCACTATCACCGCTTTCCGACTTGGGGGTATGAGGGAGCATTGCGCGTTCTATTGGCACTACTTGACGAATTCTTCGAGAAGCTCGATGCTAGTACGATTGATATTGCGAAGACTGATTACAGTTATGACATTGTTCGATGATGGCAGGATGGTTGTTTCCTAGGCTTGGTTTGCCCAGCCCCTCGACGTGGGCGATCGTGCGCGGCCGCTCAGCAGGGCGCGGTCCGCACGACTTTTTGACTAGTCGTCCACAGCACCCAGGTATGGCCGCGCTCCGTAGTCCGATTCGCAACCTTGCTCTAAAAGCGCTTGCTGGAAGTTGCAAATCTCGCTGAATTAACTTGATTCAATGAGAGAGGGCAGCGGAAGCAAGTCCTGCTGGTGTAAAGCGGGAATCGCACGCTAGTCCGTTGAACCGGATGAATTGCACCGGATTCGCCGGGATGGATCGGAGTACTTCCATTTCAATGGAAGTGCCTGCTTGTTGTACTGGCGTATATAACGCATGAGCTTTTTGTCGAGATCCCTGGTGCTGGTGAATACGCCACGCGCAATGACGTCGCGCTGGATGCGGGCAAACCAGTTCTCCACCTGATTCAGCCATGACGAATACGTGGGCGTGTAATGTATCGAGACTCTCGGATGGTCAGCCAGAAATGTTTGAACGGCGTCGGTTTTGTGGCTGCTCACGTTATCGCAGATTACGTGAATCTCCTTTCCGCGCGGCTGGGCCGATACCACCTCGGTGAGGAACGCAACGAACTGAGCACTGGTATGGCGTGGCGCAGTTTTGCCCAGCACCTCACCAGTGGCGACATTCAATGCGGCGAACAGGCTCAGGGTTCCGTTGCGTTTGTATTCGAAGCCATGACTCTCGGCGCGCCCGGGCGAGAGTGGCAACATCCGGTCCTTGCGATCCAGCGCCTGGATGGCCGTCTTCTCGTCCACGCAGAACACCACAGCATACAAAGGCGGATTGAGATACAGCCCGATCACATCGGCGGCCTTGGCCTGAAAGTCGGGATCGTTGGACACCATATGGGTATCGAGACGATGTGGCCGAATGTCGTGCTTGCGCCAGATACGTTGCACCGTCATGAAGGCCATACCCAGCTGTGCCGCCAGTTTGCGGCTGCTCCAGTGCGTCGAACCGTCGGCCGGCTTGCGTCGCAGCGTGTAGTCGAGCACTCTCGCTTCAAGGCCCGCCAGGTCAGGTCGCGGCGCGCGGCCTGGATGCCTGCCGTACAGGCCAGCCAAACGCTCACTGGTGAAACGCGTTTGCCACGTTGTGATGAAACGCGAATCGCAGCGCAATTCGGCCATGATCTCCGCACGCGAGGCCCCTTCGTCGAGCAGCAAGATCAACCGCGCACGCCTCACCTGGCCAACAGCCATCGTGCGGCTGCGCTGCATCGACATCAGCTCTTCGCGCTCGGTTTCACTCAGATTCATTTTGCCCATGCACTATTAGATCAGTGCAATTTCATTGGTTCAATGGACTAGTCTTCTCCGAGGAACACGCAAATGGACGCGTCTAACACAACCCTCCGTGGACGAATACGGCGCTAGGTCCGTTGAACCAGATGAATTGCACCGGATTCGCCGCGATGGATCGAAGTACTTCCATTTCAATGGGAGTGCCTGCTTATCGTATTGACGTATGTACCGCATGAGCTTTTTGTCGAGATCCCTGGTGCTGGTGAATACGCCACGCGCAATGACGTCGCGCTGGATGCGGGCAAACCAGTTCTCGACCTGATTCAGCCATGACGAATACGTGGGCGTGTAATGTATCGAGACCTTCGGATGGTCGGCCAGAAATATTTGAACAGCGTCGGTTTTATGGCTGCTCACGTTGTCACATATCACGTGAATCTCCTTTCCGCGTGGCTGCGCCGATACTACCTCGGTGAGGAACGCAACAAACTGGGCGCTGGTATGGCGCGGCGCGGTTTTGCCCAGCACTTCGCCGGTGGCGACATTCAATGCCGCGAACAGGCTCAGGGTGCCGTTGCGTTTGTATTCAAAGCCATGACTCTCGGCACGCCCGGGCGAGAGCGGCAACATCCGGTCCTTGCGATCCAGCGCCTGGATGGCTGTCTTCTCGTCCACGCAGAACACCACCGAATGCAACGGCGGATTGAGGTACAGCCCGATCACATCGGCGGCCTTGGTCTCAAAGTCAGGATCGTTGGACACCATGTGCGTATCGAGACGATGTGGCCGAATGTCGTGCTTGCGTCAGTTACGTTGCACGGTCATGAAGGCCATGCCCAGCTGTGCCGCCAGTTTGCGGCTGCTCCAGTGCGTCGAGCCGTCGGCCGGCTTGCGTCGCAGCGCGTAGTCGAGCACTCTCGCTTCAAGGCCCGCGAGGTCAGATCGCGGCACACGGCCTGGATGTCTGCCGTACAGGCCAGCAAGGCGCTCACTGAAACGCGATTGCCACGTTGTGATGAAACGCGAATCGCATCGCAATTCGGCCATGATCGCCGCCCGCGAGGCTCCTTCGTCGAGCAGGATCAACCGCGCACGCCTCACCTCGCCAACGGTCATTGTGCGGCTGCGCTGAATCGACATCAGTTCTTCGCGCTCGGTTTCACTCAGATTCATTTTGCACATGCATTATTAGACCAGTGCAATTTCATTGGTTCACTGGACTAGGTGGCCGCCTAGACATGGCTATTGAGTGGGGTGAGAAGAACTGGAAGGTCCGCGCGTTCGCCACGTCGATCCCGATCAATTTGATCGCCATGAAGTTTGTTGCGATTTCGAACCGTCGTCCAGGACTGAGGTGCAGTTGCCTACTTCCGGCGAGTTGAGTGGCCGTTTCGGTGAGTCGAACAGGCTAGGGGCGTGCGGCGTAGAGTTCAATTCTGCTGCGACTGTTCACTATCGGAACAGGCGCGTCCTTCTTGCGCATCGAATCGCCTCTTCGCTGCAAGCTTGTGAGCTAAATGGATGTTCAGTATCATATCGGCAAGCGTGGGGGTTTTGAGCCGGGCGCGCCAGTGCTCGAGGGAAATTGGTTGGTAATGGTCGAGTACAGCGTGCGGGCGTGATCGTCGCTTCAATACCTCAAATTGCCGGGTGAAGCCCACGTACAGCACGGAAAGGCCGTGTAGTCTGCTGGAGCAGTCTTTCCCGGTGCCAGTGGCCCTGTCAGGATCAGGTTCTCTGCGTTGCGGATCCAGTCAAAGCTGGCGAGCGACGAGACCCTTGTCGAGTCCGCCGCTCTTGCCGGCAGCGTCTCGCATCGAGATTGAACCCGGTACCCCGTGTTCGCGCCACGGTATGGCGTCGATCCAGCGCCGTTGCGACTCGTGCTCCGTAGGCTGATGCCAGCATGATTGCTCGCCCAGCGGTACTCACATATGGCTGGCAACGGGTGTTAGGTGACTGAATGAACCCGTAAGTGCGTTCATTCCGGTGCTGTTTATACCAACGCGCAAACCAACCGAGGCTTGCACGAGTCTCATTGCATTCGGTGGTCCGCGCGTCGCCGATTCACCATCTTGTTCTGCATCGAGACCACGTGCAAGCGGTATAAATATCGGCATGCTACGATGTTAGCGTGGACATGAGGAAAATGATTCACTGCGGCCGCAGGATGTTGATGCGCTCGGACTTTCAATCACGAAGCGCGGAAGCGGGGTATCTTCCTCATAGTCGATCCGCGTGCCGATAAAATAACGTAGGCTAGTCTCGTCCACGAACACAGTGAGGCCCTGTGTAAACACTTTCGTGTCGGAATCGCTTACGGAGTCAACTAGGACAATAAAATATTCTAGCTGTCCTCCCGCATGAAATTCAGCACGCAGTCGAATATAAAGCGGCGCTTCGTGGCTCTGCGTGACAAGCTCGGCCGCTTCTTTTGCTGCTCGGGCCGTGAATGTAAAAAATTCACACGCGGGTTCTGTCGATATGCTTGATCGTTGGGAAATCATAGATTTTCCTGGAAGATTAATAGAGAACTATATCCGTCTTGACAATGTGACTCTGCGCGAGGAAAGAAAGCAAGTAATGCGCCACAACACTCGCTCGAAATACTACTGCTCAGGTACGGAATTAGATTGCTGAGGCGAGTGTGCATCCGGAGGCTGTGTAGCGACATGCCAAATTATTCACGCCGTTGAACTCTCCCCAGACGTCGTCACCAAGAGTGAAGCGATGCGCGGAACGGCACGGCGGAGATCTCCTTGCGCCATAGCAAACAAGTGAGCGAAAACCCCGACGTGAGCCTTGCGACTCATCGCGAGTCAATAGACGTTCTATTTTACCAGTTGAAGTTCGCTATCTTGGACGTCGACATTCGACGTTAAACTAAGTTTGTCCTATACACAGAGAAGCTATCTCCACGCTCAGAAAACGCAGGCGGAATAACGGCGCGAAGTTAGCGCATTAGAATGGTTGGCGCAGGCGACGCTCGCTCAGGGAAAACGAGTTTCACGGATAACGCATGGAAAAACGATACATTTTTCGGATGCCATCGAATTCAACAGATGGGAGATGAGTGCAAATGAAATTGATAACGAATTCAGTCGCCGCCCAGAAGGGCATAGCCGACTTGGATTCCGTAGACCGCGCGATCCTCAGACACTTGCAGCAAGATGCGTCGCTATCGATTGTCAGCCTAGCAGCGAAAGTGAAACGCAGTGCGCCTGCGTGCCTGCGGCGCGTGGAACGGCTCAAGAAGACGGGACTAATACGAAGAGTCGTCGCACGGCTCGACGCGAAGGCTCTCGGCGTGGGCATGTTCGCGGTAATCGGGATCGTGCTGGACGGCTCGACGCCCGAGGCGTTTGCCGCATTCGAGAAAGCGGCGCAGAAGGTGTCGGGCTGCGTTGCGTGCCACGCTGTGAGCGGGAAGTTTGACTATGTCTTGCTCGTTCGAGCACGCGGCAATGAAAGCTTCAACCGGTTGCATGCTGCACAATTGTTGCACCTGCCGGGAGTACGGGAACTGCGTAGCTTCAAGGTATTAAAGGAAGTCTTATCGACGCAGGCGATACCGCTGTAACGGCAAACGCTTGAAAAGGTAGGCTTGACCTGTGTCAATCAACAGACAGGTTCTGGTCGTAACCAAACGACACGCTTCGAATCGCTCGCTGGCTTCCGAAGACCAAACTCGTGACGGATAAACTATTGACCTATCCGGCGATGAAGACCGTTCGTAGTAGCGCGAGCAGGCCAGCAACGTCCCAACGCATGTTCAGTAAAGTTTCGCCGGCAACCGAGCCGACTGGATGTACTTCGCGCAACGCGCCGCGCTGTCACAATTCAGACAATTCAGACAGAGGCAACGTGACACCGCCCGTCCTGTTACGGTAATCGGGAATGGCGATGGACATGCGGGGAAACACGTTCCAGGTTTAGGTAGGGCAGGCATGGTCCTTGCGTGCCGGTCGGCCACTAAGTCAGAAGGCACAGACAAGTTAGGCCCTTTCGTCAATGTGAAAGCGCTTAACGGTGGCATAAAACTCGCCGCCTCGCTACGGACGGCTTCGCGGCCAACTTTGTCATACGGAGCAACAACATGAAGGTACTGGTTGATAAACTGCACCGGCTTTCGTCGGCTGAGGACTTTTTCCGATTCTTCGCCATCTCATATGACGACAAGGTGGTGGACGTAAGTCGATTACATATACTAAGGCGTTTCTTCCAGTACATCAAACAGGCGGAGGACCTGTCAGCGGATCACGACGCAACCTTATTCTTGGTTTATCGAAATCTCCTGTTGAAAGCGTATAACGACTTTGTCATTTCCACGCCCGCTGAGCAAAAGGTGTTCAGGGTTCTTCAGGAAGCCGACGGAGAGCGGCATATCTCTCTTGATCGCCTGCGTGAATCCCTGCCGGCTCGGGCTAACAATTGAAGTTGGTGAGCGAGCCATATTGGTGCTTGTCTGAGTCGTCACGATACGACTCCTCGCTTGATGAACGTTGTGAAGTGCGGTTGACTTGTCCTTATGAAAATCTGTCGGGAGTGGTCCATCAGCAGTCCACGTCTGGCTGACGAGCGGACAGGATACGGTTTCGATGCTTTCATGGCTGTCTTCGTCCCCGCATGTCATTCCTGTCGGTGGAACAGCGCTTTACACGACTCATAGCGGAGCTTATGAACGATGGGGTGGAAGAAGGAGTCCCGTGGGCGACAGAGGGCGATAGTAGCTTCTATGAACCAAGGTTTCCTCGGCGCATCGATATATAAGACTGCGGCCGCGAATCCGCTGGCGTTTCACGATGTAGTCAAAGTAACAACGGCTCTCTGGGTCACGGATACCGCGTCGGCCTAGGCTGGGATTATCCGACCGGTTAAGGAAGTATTGATTTCGGGGGGGCCAGGGATTGGTGACAGCACACGTGCCTCGCGCGGCTCCGGTGCGGGCTTCTTCGGCACGTTCAACCGGAACAAGAAAAGCATTGCGGTCGATGTGAAAGACCACGCGTAGCGTGCATATCGTCCACAAGCTGCTTGCCTGGGGCGGACGTCTTCAGCAAAAACTTCAAGAGAGGAACGATGGACAAGCTAGGCCTCGGGTATGTTGCGCTTTGCAGGCTCAATCACGTCTCGTCTATGTGTCGCACAAGGGGTTCTGCCTGGCCCATACGATCATCGCACCGCGCTCGAGATCAGCGCAATCTTCGAGCGCTGCGGGCTTCCTTATGCGCTGGTCACAAAGCCGCAGGATCTGTCCGATTATCCGCACCTGCTCGCGACGGGCGGGCTCGCCGAGGTGACTTTGCCGCCCGATGCCAGCGGCGCAGGGCGGCCCATCGAGACGAGGACGGCGCTGCTGCCCTTGACGGTCGGCGGCGAGCGCTTCCGATGGGTCTCGGATACACGCCGGAGGATGTGAGGCAATTGACCGAGCTCGGTGTCGTCAAGTGCGCACACAGGCAGCCTGGCGATGCGTCGAAGCCTTCGGCGAACGAAGTCGCCAGCGCCTGATGCAGCCACGTAACACGAAAGACACATGGAATCATCGAGCCGCGGAAGCCGGTGAGACCTCCGAGCGCGGCCGGAGACACGACATGACATCCATCTCATCAAACATCGCAACGGGCAGCGCGTTCGCGTCCACTCATGAGCAGTCCGCGGTCAGGAAGGCGGCGTGGCGTTTCATTCCGCTGCTCGCGCTTGCGTACTTCTTCAACTACCTGGATCGCACGAGCGTCGGTTTCGCGGCGTTGACGATGAATCGCGATCTTGGTTTGACCGCCACACAGTTCGGCTGGGGCGCGGGCATCATGTTCGCCGGGTACTGCCTGTTCGAGGTTCCGAGCAGCCTGGCGTTGTACCGCTTCGGCGCGCGGCGCTGGCTCGCACGAATCATGATCACGTGGGGTTTCTTCGCAGCGGCAACAGCGCTGGCCGTAGGCCCAAAGAGCTTTTACGCGATCCGGCTGCTGCTGGGTATCGGCGAGGCTGGCTTCTTTCCGGGCGTGATTTTCTTCCTCGCGGTCTGGTTTCCGGCCACCTATCGCACGCGAGTGCTCGCATGGTTCACCGTCTCTACGCCGCTGTCCTCGCTTGTGGGCGGGCCGCTCTCGGCGTGGCTGCTCCACATGGACGGCGTTTTGGGACTGGCGGGCTGGCGGTGGATGTTCATCGTTCAGGGATTGCCCGCGTGCGTGCTCGGTTTTCTGGTGCTCAAGACGCTGGCGGACAAGCCTGCCGATGCAACCTGGTTGTCCCATGACGAACGGCAAGCGCTGCAAAGCGTAACCGATCGGGAAGGCACGTCGAGTCAGAAAAAGAAACATTTCGTCCTGGCGTTGAAGGACGTGCGCACCTACATTCTGGCAATGATTTCTTTCGGCTTCACGATGAGCTCTTACGGCATTGGCATCTGGCTGCCTCAGATGCTGAGAGGTCATGGAATGAGCGTGACGCAGACCGGCTGGACGTCGGCCGTGCCGTACTTCTTCGCCACCATCGCGTTGCTCTGGTGGGCAAAGCGAGTCGATCGTCGCGGCGGCCTGATCGGCAATCTCGCCGCAGGTTTTTTTACCGGCGCGATCGCGCTGGGAATCTCGACGTATTTCCATCAAATCGTTCCGGCGATGACCGGCATCACGCTGGCGCTGATCGGGACGATTGCAGGCCGGACGATCTTCTATACGCTCCCGGCGCGATTCCTTGCCGGACAGGCCGCTGCCGGCGGGTTGGCGTTCATCAACTCGATCGGTGCGCTAGGGGGCTTTGCGGGACCGTACCTCGTGGGGTACCTCAAGGACAGTTTTGGTACGTTTTCGGCCGGCATGACGGGTCTTTCGATCGTGCTGGGTATCACGACCTTGCTGACCTTGTCCCTCTACGCCTTCGGTCGCGGAGATTAAGAATGGAGCCACTCCCTGGTTCCGACGCCGTCAGGTCCTCGGCACTCTCGCAACATCGATGTTGTTGCCCGTTATCAGCGCGCGTCTTGCATTTGCAAAAGAGAAAACGCATTCCGTGAGTACAACCAACAACTACCTGCCCGTTCGTGCCGACTGGCTCGCCTCCGGTGCCGAAGCGGCGATCGAGCCCGATATGCCGATCATCGACGCGCATCATCACTTTTACGAACGACCGGGCTGGACCTACCTTCTGGACGAGTACCTCGAGGACGCGCGCATGGGTCATAACATCACCGCCTCCGTGTTCATGCAGGCGCTGACACGGTATCGCGCCTCTGGTCCGGAGTCGTTGCGCCCGGTCGGTGAAATCGAATACGTGGCTGGCGTCACCGCCGCGTTGCAAGGCGGCAAGCCGCAGGTTGCGAAAGGGATGATCGGCTACGCGGATCTTCGACGGGGAGCGTCGGTGCGCGACGTTCTCGAAGCGGAACTGCACGCCGGCGATGGCCGGTTCCGTGGCATTCGACATCTCGTTACATGGGACGCGGACCAGACACTCGTCAATCCCTTGTCGGCGCCGCCGCGTGGGCTGCTGCTCGACCCCGACTATCGGGCGGGCGTTGCACAACTGGCTCCGCTGGGCCTGGCGTACGACGCATGGCTATTCTTTCCGCAATTGCCGGAGCTGTTCGACATGGCAAAGGCCTTTCCGGATACGCCTTTCATCATCAACCATTGCGGCGGTGTCGTCCGCATCGCGAGCTATGCGAATCAGCGCGCGGAAGTGTTCGATGCCTGGTCCCGTTCGATGCGGATCCTCGCCGGGTTGCCGAATGTTTATGTGAAGCTTGGTGGCCTCGGCATGCGTATGAATGGCTTCGCGTTTGAAAAGGGCGAACGTCCGCCGTCATCGGATGAGCTGGCGCACGCGTGGAAGCCATGGATGCATACGTGTATCGAAGCGTTCGGTGCGGAGCGCTGCATGTTCGAGAGCAATTTCCCTGTCGATAAGGGATCCTACCCATTCAGCAACGGTTGGAACGCTTTCAAGAAATTTACTGCGCAAGCTGGTGCCGATGAGCGCGAAGCACTGTTCCGGGGAACGGTGAGCAAGGTCTACCGCCTTACGTAGCGCGTCGGATGCCTCGCTGCGCTAGTAGTGGAACGGATTGAACGCGGCACCAGTTCGTCGAGCCATGACTTGAAGGCGTCGAGCAGCGGGACACTGTGTTTTTGCCGCAAGCCGTTGACCGACGAATGAAGCATCGGAGCGTGGAACGCTCGTCATTTGATTTTACATAACGCAATTTATCGCATTTTATTATGTAGTCCTTATGATGCCAGAGCACAATGCGGCCGGCAGAGGTTCGGATTCGTGCCGGGGTCGGGACGGCGATGAAAATTTGAGGATCGAATTTTCACGCGCCCGAAGTTCGTGCGTTCGCCGGCGCCAGACGCTCGCGCCGGGTCAGATGACGTTGAGATTCAGGCTGTCCGCAAGTTGCAGCACCTTTGTCCGTAACGGCTCGACGGCCATCGACTCGTCGCTGACAACAGTCAGGCGTGAGGACGGAAGCCGCTGGCCAAAAAGCATCACGCAACGGCCTGAATCATCCCTGCGGGAGCCGTATGCGATGGCATGCGCGCCTGGGCACTGGTTGTATGCTGCCTGGGACCACTTCCGCGTCGAATCGTAGACGGCCGGCAGGCTGTCTATCAGGTCCGCCCTTGTCAGGTCCAGGGCAGGAAGGTGCGGCGTGTGAAAGCTGACGCACTGAATTGGATCCGGAATGGTCAGCCTTGCGAGCCGGAAGTGCGTCAGCCGGTCGAGGTCGAAGACGCCCGGCGGACTCAGCGGCACGTCATGGAACAGCGACTCCATGACGACGCAGGCGAATGAACTCGCAGCATAGTACGTGTGGACCGGCGATCCATCCGGACAGGAAATCGGCGCAAAGCGGGTATTGCCCCAGCCCTGCGCAAAGGTCGTCGCGGTCGTTGCATGCGGGTGCGTGCAGTACGCGTGATACCAGACCGGCACGTCTTCCCACGTGACGGACACGACGGTGAAGGCTTCCGCGCCGCCAGGCATGTGCGGACCAGCCATCAGGCGATGTACCCGTGACTGGTGTGGCGCGCCGCTGCGTCGACCACCGCATCGTGCCGGTCAAGGGCATCCCGCGGGGATGCAGGTTCGCCCTCATGGCCGCCAGTGCCAGCGATCCATCCGTTCGGGAAATGAAACCACGCCGCGATCTTCCAGCTGTCTGCGACCGGACCCAGCGCCTCGAGGATGTCCTTGATAACGGGCAGCGGCTGGAACATCGCATCGAACTGGTAGCCCGCATAGTATTCCTTGCCGTTGAATGCCACGCTGAAGATCCGGCCCCGGCGCTTCCAGTCGCTCGCAGGCTGAGCCTTGTTGGTGGGCGGCGTCGCCTGGAGCCTGTTGATTTCCTCCGCCGTCAGCCAGTCGCCTCGCGCAAAAACCTCGCGCATGGTCTTCTGGCGCCGGATACGCTCCTCGATCAACGCGGGCGTCGGCGCAGCCAGGCCAGTGATCGCACGCGCAAGGTCATCCGCGCGCAGGAAAACCTGTGTCTCCCACTGGGGCGTGGCCAGAAGAACGGTCAGCAACTCCTGCATGCCTTTTTTTAGGGTAGAGGCGACGGCCGGATCGGTTCCCCGCGGGAGCGGCAAATTCAACACGACATCCGTGTTTGCTTCACCATGAACCTGGATCATGACTCCCTCCGACAGTTTGCGAATCTGCCAACATTATAGATGATGTCGGCAAAATCGCAATTTATGGAGGTGGCGAGCCGCCGAGCAATGGGGAGGATTCTTCAGGGAGATATGTGGCCCCATTATCCATCGCCTGATACGGTCCCGTCGCATCGAGGCGCAGGCGAGCACCACAGGCTGCAGGGACGTCCCCGCCCTGCTCGAGGCCCGCGCGTTCCCCAAGGCCCCCTGCGATGGAGCTCTCCGCTCGAAGCACCAGGACGGGGCAAGCCGGCTTCCACGCTGAGTTTGACATCCCCCGGCCTGTACAGATTGCGCCGGCGCACGGGGGCTGTCCGACTCTTCACCGCGCCTGCGACCACCTCGCCGCCATGTTCATCGGCGCGCGAGTCGCTACCGGCTAATAGGTGTCACAATGGCGGCAGGGTCTCCGGGCTTCCGCCCGCGTCAATATGAACTCACAGCTGTCAGCGTGCGGTGACCAGCTCCCGGCAATCTGATGGCATAGTCTCCCCCGCGATCGCAGGAAGAACCGATACAGGGGTCCCCGTGCTTTTCGTGCCGTTTACCGGGTTAGCGGGCTCTAGGCCTGACAAGGCTTTCCGGTCCGCCCTACGTTAATTTTCAAATAAATCAGGTGGTTGCTGTCTGGTCCTTCTGTATTGCGTGAAGACCTGGCCGGAGGGGCTTATCCAGCCTGCCGTGCTCTCGATCGGATCAGCCGGGGCTGCATGGCGGCGATAAGGAATATTTTTCTTCATAGCTATATATTCCCGGAGGCGCAGAACCTGCCCATCGAGTTCTTCCGTGACTTCCCGTCGTTCCTCAACTTCGCGTTCGATTCACGCAACCTGCTCACAGTATGGCTGGCCGCGCATCCGTGCCTGGCCACCACGCTCGAGCGCGCGCCGTATGCCGCCCTGTACGGTCGTATCCAGGCGCGTGTGCAACTCAAGCCCGTGATCGAGCGCGAGCGCTTCGCGCAACTGATTGCGCACGCCCTGAAGAGCGCCGGCTGCACGCATACGCTGCTGGCCGACTCCGGGCTCGAACTGTTGCGGCAGGCCTCACGCGGTTTGCCGCGACAGGCCGGGCGCATCCTGCGCACCGCCATGCAACTGGCCGTGCCCCGCGGCCTGAACCATCTGCCCGACGAACTGCTGCAACAGGCTATCGAGGAGTTCCGGTGAGCAGGCGCCGCAAACACCCGAAGGCGTCTCGCACGGCGCCGAAGGTCATGTCCCGACCGCCTGCACTACCCGAACTGACGGATGAAGCCGCCGCGCAGATCAGCGACTGCTGGGCGACTGGCTCCTGTGGTTCAGCGCGGCATACGGCGAACAGATCCGTCGCAACGAACCGTGGACGGCACCGCCACGCGAACCACCTCCCTCTCATCGCATCGACGATCCCTTCTGACGACACAGCAGCCCCGAGCTTAACAGCCGGGGCTGCGTTCGTTGTGCCGTGCGTCAAACGCGCGATGCCACGCACGTATCGTCTTCTTGCATCTCGCGTTCAATTAGCAAGGACTTCTACTCGACTGGCCCGTGTGGCGCGACAATCTGGATGAGAGACGGGGCTCTCATCTTGTTTGACGCGCGGCAGGCCCGCGACAATCAGCGTCGTCTCGCCTCGAATATCTCGCGATACCGAACCCCGAATACCGCGAGACGTAACAACCAGCGAACCGCGCAGCTGATGACGATGGCAGGGAAGCGGTGACCGTGATAAAGCGACTTTCTTTTCTTCATCGCTTCATTCTACCCCCGCTACTGCGTCAACCTGACAGAGCCCTTCACCGGGCTCACCCTGGATCCGTCCAATTCCTGAGAAAATGTACGTCCTGTGCCCTCTTGCGTCGTGAATACCTCAACGTGACAACGCCCTATTTCGCGATCAGCTGGCGCAAGTAGGATCACGCAGTCTTTGAGATTGATCAACCGGCAACAAGTTTGAAGCGTGTCTATCTTGTGCCGTGCCTATCGAGTCGGGCAAAATGATCTTGCCTGTTCTGGCTCCGGATGGATGTGATCTTTCTTTGAATGTCGACTATTGCAATTCACTCAATCATCTGAAAATCGGGGTGACAGGATTTTATCTCTCCAGAGGCCGTAATTGATTCAAAAGCTACCGATCAACGATCAAGGAACCCATCATGCAGACTCGTAAAATGAAGGTGCCCCGGGAACCGTGGAGGCTGGTTGGTTTAAGCTAATAGCGTACGCCGGACTCAGCTCTCGCGCGCCTGTTGAGCACTATCTGGCGGCTCGCAAGGCTGCCGGACAATCGGCGCGCGGTAGGCTCGGGAACATCCGGCGAGATCTCATGCTGTTTGCCAACAGCCGTCACAGGCCGGATCTCGCCGCGGTGTTTCAGCACACGCCAGAAGAGCGGCAAGCACGCGCCAGCGCCGTCGAACGAGCAATCAAGCTGTTGCCCGCGCTGCCGGTGCCGCAACCCCAGATCAGCGACGCCGTTGACGCAAGGAGGACGAGATGGATTATGCATCGATGCTCCAACCCCACAATGCCGAGGCCGCAGGCACGTGGGGAAGTGCAGGGCGGCAATATGAACGAGTTAGTCAATCAATCTCCGATGCGATTGAGCATTGCGTTATTCGCGTCGCTCCGCAGCCCGGCGAGCGCGTTCTGGACGTGGCCACGGGTACAGGGTGGGCCGCACGGCGCATCGCTGCCCGTGGCGCAAGCGGTATAGGAATTGACTTGGCAGCAAATCTCATCGAGACCGCCAAAGCGTATGCGGCTGATGCGCAATTATCCTTCGAGTTCCAAGTGGGCGATGCGGAGGCGCTGCAATTCGAGGATCAAAGCTTCGACGCCGTCATTTCGACATTCGGCGTTATGTTTGCCAGCGATCCGGACGCAGCGGCCTCGGAGTTGGCGCGGGTCTGCAAACCGGGGGGCAGGCTGGGAATTGCATCCTGGCCTTCCGACGGTACGGTCGCTGGGTTGTTCAAAATCATGCAGCCATATGTGACGCGACCTCCCGTGCCACTACCAACGTCGCCATTTGCCTGGGGGAACACAGATTACGTTAAGAAGCTGCTTGGAGCGGCCTTCGACTTGCGCTTTGAGAGCGGCACTACCGTCTTGCGCGAACTGAACGGGTCTACCGTGTGGGAGTTGTCCGTGGAGAGCTACGGCCCCACTAAAACCTTGGCCGCGAGCTTGGATCCGGACAGCCGTGAGCGCCTAAGGCAGGATTTCATAACATATCACGAAGGGTTTCAGTCCGAGTTGGGGATTGCGATGCCGCGGGAGTACCTCGTGGCTATCGGCATCCGAAAGTAGCCTTTGCGTATTGGCAGACACACACTGAACCGCGCCGGGTTTTCCGGAGGCGCCACTTCTTGAGAAAATGGAGCTATGGAAAATACCAAGAAGAAGGCCCCACGGTACTCGCCGGAAGTTCGTGAGCGGGCTGTGCGAATGGTGCTGGAACATCAAGGCGACCGTGACTCGCAATGGAAGGTAATCGGGTTGTGTCGCGTTAAGGACGATGGCGTCGCCTCGACTGCAGCCGAACAATACTTCCGGGTAGATGGATGTCGCTCATGGGCCTTCGCTACGGTGGAGCCGGCCGACGGCAGCCGGATGCGGGTGACTGTGCGCCGTGAAAGCGGCGAATCGAATTCCTGCCGCAGGCAGGAGGAGAAGAGTTGCTTCTGGGTCGTCAATCTTACCGGATGGTGAAAACCTTAAGGGATATGAGCATGGTTGAAAAGCATGAGATGGGCGAACGTACCAGACCCGTCGTTATGCAAGACCCGCGCAATATGGTTAAAGCTGGATTGCCTGAACCCCAGACCCCAGTGATGGAACCGCACATCCTCCGCCACGGTACGTTTGGGCGGTGCCAACGGGCTAGGACAGTACGAGTTACGCCGTCTGAACTCTTCTCCCGTTGGACGACGATCACAAGAGAGCGCGGTAACGGAAAGAGTCCACTGGTAGCCATGTTTGGCGGTATATCATTGCCATGGCGAAAAGACGCAGTACTCGACGACCGCCCAAAGAAAGTCTTCAACGGGCTACGTAGTGAAATTGTGTCACGCCTGCTCGCACAGGAATGTGAGGTCTGCGGGACTACGGATGGGCCGTTTCAAGTTCATCATATCCGCAGATTGAGCGACCTTGACCAAACCGGACGGAAGGCCAGACCTATATGGATCAAGCGTATGGAAGCGCATGCAGTCAAAAGCGTCAAACGTCGTGTTCGTCTATGAAGCCGCCCCTGCGGCTATGGCCTTCATCGCCAGTTGACGGCGAAGGGTTACCCCTGCATGGTCTGCGCGCCGTCACTGATTCCCCGCAAGCCCGGCGAGCGGGTCAAGACCGACCGCCGCGATTCTGCGAAACTGGTACGAGCGCTTCGCGCCGGAGATCTGTCTCCCGTGCACGTGCCCACTGTCGAGGACGATGCGTTTCGTGATCTGGTCCGCACCTGGGGCGCCGCCAAACAGGATCTGAAACAGGCCAGGCAACGTCTCAAAGCCTTCCTGCTCGCCCATGACGTGCGCTATCCGGCCGCGCCAACTGGGGGCCAGCACACCGGCGCTGGATCAGCGGCTACTCGTTCGATTCGCACTGGCAGCAGCTTGCGTTCGAGGAGTATCGCAGGACCATCGAAGACCGTCTGGCGCAGTGCGAACGACTCGAGACGGCTTTGCGCGAGATGGCACCACAATGGCGATTCTATCCAGTGGTTAAAACGCTTCAGTCGCTACGCGGCATTCAGTTCACGAGCGCCATCGGCTTGCTTGCCGAGCTCGGTGATCTGTCACGCTTCGATCACCCGCGGCAGTTGACTGCCTGGCTTGGTCTCACGCCATCCGAACATTCCTCGGGCCAGGGGCGCAGGCTGGGTGGCATCACAAAGGCCGGCAACGGCCATGCGCGTCACCTGATGGTTGAAGCGGCCTGGTCGTACCGTCACCCCGCCAAGGTCAGCCGCGCCATTCAGCAACGCCATGACGGACTGCCCAAGGCTATCATCAATCGCGCGTGGGATGCACAGCTGCGACTGTGCAAGCGGTATCGCAGGCTGGTCGCCCGTGGCAAGCATCCCAACGTCGCCGTGATCGCAATCGCACGGGAACTGGCCGCATTCGTGTGGGATATCGCGCGAATGACCTCAAATCCGATTGAGCAGCAAACACACTCGCATTGATCACGGCACCATTGCAAATTCAACGGAGGAGGAACAGTCTGCTGAGGACGGCGCAGCACGGTCCGTGAACAATCTGCGAAGATACTACGAGACGGCCTTCAGGCCAGACTCTCGGCCATAGAGCGCGGCAGGTTCACAAGACGGAACCCTGTAATGTGGTAACCAACCCACGGATATCAGCCGGATCCACCGTCGACGTTACAGGCTGCGCCGCCCTCAGCAGATTCACCGAAAAGCGATCGGCGCTCAGAAAAAAACCTTGGGGGACTTGACCGCGAAAGTCATATCAGTATCTAGACCGGTTATAAAAACTGCGATGGTCGGTATGAGGATTCGACTATGCAACAGCGTTCAATGTTCATCGGTTCGCCTCGTCCGCTTGCGCACAATTAGCAGATCCTTTGTTTTACGGAATGTCAAAAAATGGAGGAATGGCTGGATTATTCCGTAGGATAGTTGCTAGAGTTTCGCAACGAAAATGGTGACGTAAAATACTCGTATTTGCCCGTCAAAATGCCCTGTGTGAATTGGAGTCCGTGTCTCCCAAAAATCCAGTCTTCAACCACATAGTTGCCCGTCAGCTCTGTAGGAGAGGTCATGTTCCACCCTGGCATTTCAATCCGATTGACGTGTCTCGGACGAACACCCATCGACTTGACTGAGGTAGCGTTGGCTCCAATGGGTATACGTTCGAACAAGAATAAAGGAAGGCTGTCGCTGTTCGAAAGATCGACCTTCGTCAAACTGAACCGCTCGACCGAATTTGCTTTTCTCGAGAGAAACTTCTCAACGGCATGCACATGCGTCGGAATACCCGGATGTGAATCCCACTTCGCGTAGAAATCGGAACGAAGAATCTGCCAGTCCGCATATTGCGAGTCGAGATCGCCTCGGTCAAACGAATTAGCATGTCGGCACTCGTGCGGAACTGGGTAGCGAGGAATTCCAATAATCGATGTGAAGTTGTGAAATCCACCCGGATTTGTCCGTTGCCTCATCTTCCGAAGCAAGGGAATCCACACTGCTTTTTTTACAAAATGCAACGATGAGTGCGCCAAGGCTAAATCATAATTTTCATTCGGAACGAAATCCTCAATCCGACCCTCAATCACATCGATGTTCAACGAATATCGGTCAGCAATCGAATGAAGTTTCTTTACGGCGCTCGAGGAAAGTTCCAAGGCGGTCACCTTGTGTCCCCTGAGGGCGAGAAAGAGCGCATTTCTCCCTTCACCACAGCCGATGTCTATAACAGACGACTTTCGTGGTAGAAATTGTTCAATTTCAAATACCTCAACGCTCGGTCCGCCCATCGTCCACACTTTCGCATCCGAATATCCTTTCTCCCAAAACCGCTCACTGTTGCTCATCGTGGAACATACCTTTCTTCCAAGGTTTTCACACGGTTCGAGAAAAGGTGGTGCGCGACCAAATTACTGTATTTGTAACCCTTCGTGGTCAATCGAATCTTGTCATTGGACGGTGGCTCGATGCAACCCTCAGCCTCGAGTGCGTCAATCACGTCCGAAAAATCAGAATACAGATTCCGGCCGAACCGTGATGAATAGAATGTACCAGAAAGTTGGTTCAATGTAAGACTGAGAATGAAATATCTCAGGCGCTCTTCGCGAGCATCAAGAACAATTCCGTACCTCACCATGCTATGTTCGGTGATTTCGAAGTTCAAATAGTCTTCAATGGCCTTTCCGACCTCCTCGAGGTTGACCGCGTAGTCGAAACTGTAGTGGTATTTTCCGTTGTAGCTTCTTGCGCCTGCTCCAATTCCGATCATCGGAACGCCGAGAAAGTCGGAAGTCTCTTGGGCGTACGCGCTGGTATTCTCAGGCAGACGGGTGAACCTAGTGAAGGACTCTTGTCGGTATCCATTCATTCGCATGAACTCGACATTTCTATCGTAAATCGCATACTTGTTTCGGTCGTTGATGTACCGCTCTGGATGCAATCGCTGCTGCTTATGAATCGCAGTGAGAGGTCGGCTAACTGCAGGATACAGTGAGATAGTCAATGGACCTGATGAAACGATGTGGCGGAGCGAATTTTCCCAGCTTTCGTAGGTCTGGCCTGAAAGGCCGTAGATCAGATCCAGATTGAAATTTTCGAAACGCTTTCGAATATTCTCTATCGCAGAGATTGTTGTCGAAACCGGGTATGGGCGACCGCTAGCCTTCAGCTCAGCGGAATCCATAGTTTGGATACCCATACTGATCCGGTTCACGCCTTGGCTTTTCAAGGAATCGAGAAGTTCCTCGGACATCGAGTCGGGAGAACCTTCGACACATAGCTCAGCGAAGGACGCAATATTTGGGAATCCATGCTGAACCGATGAGAAAATCTGTCCGAATTGTTTTTCGTTTAAAATAGTTGGGGTTCCGCCACCAAAATACACAGATACCACTGCCTTACTTCCGCAGTACTTCGCATAAAATTTGATCTGATCACATAACTTATCGACATAACTTTGTATTATGCCGCCTGTATGATTAGTCGTTAGAAATAACGTACAATAAGTACACCTATACTTGCAAAATGGTATGTGGATATATATTGAAACTGGCCCGCGATCACCTGTGCACCATACTTTCGCAATGTCGATATTATGTAGATATTTATACGATCTTTTCGAAGGATAACTATATACGTACGACTCAAAGTGACTTTTACTTATGGAATGTCGAATTGAATCCGCAATTTGTTGCATGCTTCCTCCAGTCACGTCTGCATTTTTCAGGGATGGATGTGACGCGAAAGTTGAAGTTACCAAGCTTTCCGAAATACGTGTCACATAGCGGCATATTGGCACTCGGACTGGCGAAAGAAGGATTTCACCAGTTCTGGCAGTTTCTGGATGCGACGCAACGCGCCAAGCGCTAGTCATTCCATCTTGTTCTTGCGCCAGTCATTTCGAGACGCTGCGCTTTACATGCGCCCAGACCTGCTCATCGCGATTCAGATGTGGCGAATACGGCGGAAGCTAGAAAAGCTTGAGCCGCCTATTCTGGGTCGTTACGAAATCCTGAGCCAACCTTGCCCTGTGCACCGGATGGCCGTCGAGCACCAGAAACACGGGTTTGTCCGCGCCGATGATCTGGCTGCCAAGAAACTCCCGAAACACTGCCGCAGTGACTGCGCCATCGTGCACCATGAATCGGAACTCGCCTTGCGGACTGACCGCCGGAATCATGTTCAACGAAAACCAACTGCCCGTGGTTTCCACCACCGGCGTTTGGCCCTGTGGCACCCATGTCGTGCCAGTATGGTAATCGGAGCGAAGACTCGACTCGTCGGAAAAATAGATCGTCGCTCCAGCCGATCAAGCGGCCTGGATGGCGGAGTAAGTCTCGAACTCCCATTGGCGAACGAGCGCGGCGCCTTTGCTGCCACGCCTGGTACAACAGCTTCTGTGCCGTGAAGCCCAGCAACTTCATGATGCGGCTCACGCCGGAGACCGACAGCTTCTTGCCAAACTTGCGTTCGATGAGCACTGCAATCAGTGGGAGCGTCCACAGCCCAAGCTCGAACTTGTATTGCAGTGGCGTATTGTCCCGCACGGCTTTGGCCAACCAACGCATTTCCTCGGGACTGACTTTGGGCGGCCGACCCGGAATCGCCTTTGCCAGCAAGGCGTTCTTCCAACGTTGACGAAATCGGACAGCCAGCGATAGACGCTGCATTCGTTCACCCCATAGGCCGCCGCAGCAACGCTTGCCACATCTTGCCCTTCGCGTATGGCCTTCACGGCCTGCTGACGCATCGCCTGCAACGTTGGGCGGCCGAAAACTCGATCACGCGACGTGCGTTTGCATTTCATCCTCGTGTTTTCTCATCATGGTGACAATACTTTTGGAAAACTTAGTACGTGACTAAAACGATTTTTATGGCAAGAGAGTGTCCTTGCCCGGCGGGGCAGGTATACCTATTAGGGGCTGGCCAAGATCCGCTCGAATTGCTAACATGAGCCCAGCGGTTATGGAAGCGTCGTCCACTTATTCGATGCGCAGCCTCAAACCGCTGAAAAATGCGTTGAAGTCGCGTTGGAATTGCTCATCAATTTAAAAAATTGCGGCAGGAGCCGCGTAAGCGGCCTGCTAGGAACAGACTGGAGGCTGCCCTTCCACGTGGCAGCACCAACCGTGCCACCCATTTGGCTCACATACAGGCTCAGCAGCCGAGATTGGCTGAGCCAAAACCATCATGATGACGGTTAAGCCCAGGAGCATTGATTTCGTAACTTTACGCATAACGCTACTCCGATAAGATCAATCTATGAATCTACGTCGGATATTATGCGAAATCCATGCCAACACGCCAACGCCAATAGAGACCAGAAAACGGCCATTAAAGACATCCACCGATAGTACTAACAGACAAACCAGATAATTCTGCCAATTTTTGTCGCTCCCGCAACAAATTGCTTCATCCCTGCTTGGACGGTGTTAGGTACCGGGATTAGCGTGCAGCAACAAGGCGTTCGTCGCTCCGTCATCGCGTTATGGCTCGGGCATGAATCTGTGGAAAGCGCGGAGATCTATGTCGAAGCGGCTCTTGCAATCCCCGTCCCCCTTGGTCGTGTTCGAGACATACGACGGTTCTATATCAAACAAAATGTGCAAAAAGCTCTGATGTGGGAGACACGACTCCCGCGGCCCATCATCACCATATCAATTTGCTGTTCGTCGATCACTTGCTGCATTGAACTCTGGTGCAAATTTCAATAGCGAGCGAGAAGCAGCGTGTTCGTGCCCTCCTCTTGAGCGGAAAGAACTGCCTTCAAAATAGCGGGTGTATTGGTATCTTTGAGGTGTAGGTTCGCGAGATCGAGTTGCGCTTTGCGAATGCGATGCGTCAACTCCATGCCCGAGATCGTGACGGTCACGTTTCTAAAACATTTGAAGCCGCTGCTGAAGGCGCCGAGCCGGCTGGTTGCGGGCATCATCAAAAAAACGGCGGCCCGCAAAGGCATCCTGCCGGGCATCTTGACGGCGCTGCACACGTTCGGGCGCAACCTGCAATGAAACGTGCATGTCCATCTGAGCGTGACCTGCGGGGGCTTAACGCCCGACGGCGAGCAGTGGAAGTCGATATATTTCGTGAAGGCACAGGTCATGCCGATGTGGCGCCACGCAATCGTCGATCTATTGCGGCAGTCGTACGACTGCGCTGATTCTGCCGCAGGAGCTGAAAACGCAGTACCCGACAAAAGTGGCGTGGAGGCCGCTGGCTGGATGGTCACTACGGCAAGCCATGGATCGTCCATTTTGCGCCACCGTCGGACAGCCATATCCGCAACGTGAACTACCTTGGCCGGTATATCAAACGCCCGCCGTCGTCGCAGTCGAGGCTGAAGCATTACGACGTCAAGACGGTGGCGTTCGACTATCTGGACCATCGGGACGGACGGCATCGGGTCGCACAGTTCGAGACGGAAACGTTCATCGACCGGTTCGTGCAGCACATCCCGGAGAAGCACTTCTGGCTGATCAACTTCTACGGATTCGTGGCGAATCGTGTGCGGGGTCAATGGCTGTGCCCAAGGTCTACGCGTTGCTGGACCAGGACGTGGAGCCGATGAAGACGAACCGCTACCGCAATCTGCAGAGCCGTGCATTCGGCGCGGATCCGTTGAACTGCCTGCTGTGCGGGATCCCGTTGCGCTACATCGGCATCACCCGGGGCAAGTCGCTGGCGCAGTTGCGCCCGCATCCACGAGGCGCTGGCGCGCGCAAAAATTGTTGCCTGACCGCTCAGCGGGCGCAGTCCGTCCTGAGGCCGGGGAAATGGCATGTTTGAGCGAAAGCGTGTCCTGTTCGTGATAATCGTTACGCATTGACGGCGCCGTCCACTTCGTCATCAGCACGACCGGCTGCACATGCTGCGACGGTCCGCCCTGCTCCGGCACTTCCAAATTCCTATGCGTCAAGGTTGCTTCGTGCGGCCTTAATGTATTGTGTTTGCTCCATCAGCTGACGTTCAGACCGGATGCTGTACAGCACCTGCAGCAGCATCGCCCGCCTGCAGGGCGGCCAATCAGAAAGCGATGAGCGGATTTTGGGGGCTTTTGGCAAATTCTCGCCAAGCTGGAGCTCGCAGCCCGTAAAGTTTCCGAGTCGTCAAAGAAGGCCACGGCAACGTCAGACAGTTTCGACGAGCCCGATATCTGGAGATGAGCCCGTATCCGTCATTTAGTTGACGGGCGACGCAGGATTGCGAGTCCTTGAAGGGTGGCGCAAGCGGCTCCCGTTCGGGCAAGATTTAACGGCCCGAGCACTAACCGCGCCAGCAGTCCACGTGCAGCGACTCGCTGGAAAGATGGCATCACTGGCACGCCGCTCCTCCTGCCTCTGTTCCTTTAGGACTACAGTGACTCAAACGGGCAGGAGCAGCTTCAAGCTCGCAACCATCAGCACAATGCCCAGCAGAAAATGGATCTGGCGAGGTGATAGCCAACGGCTGCCCAGATGTGCCCCAAACCAGCCTCCCACGATCACCACCAACGCCAACCGACCGATCCCATTGGGAAGGTGATCTGCGGCGTTCCAGGTACCTGCCAGCGCCGCTATGGAATTGCAGAGGATGAACAGCGCGGAAACGGATGCTGCGGTGCGCGTGGAGCACCACCGACAAAGCAACAGAAGTGGTGTCATCAGAACGCCGCCGCCCACCCCGGTCAGCCCCGAGGCAAACCCGATAACCGCTCCGCACACCAGCGCGATCGGCCTGGGAGGTGGTCGCACAGCGTGATCATTTGATGGCTTTCGCGTCAGCGATAACGTTCCGGCAATTAACAACAGGATGCCAAGCAGATACTCAAACCGTGTTTTCTGGAGCGTTATATAGCCGCCCAATAGCGCCATGGGAATGGCCGGAAGTGCAAACGGCCAGAACAGCTGCCAGTTAAAATGCCTGTCGCGAATGAAGCGCCAGTTCGCGACCAGGGAAACGAGGATATTCAGGACGAGCGCGGTGGGCTTGATGATGTCTGGCTCGTAGCCCAACAATGCCATTATGGCAATGTATCCAGAAGCCCCAGCCTGACCTGCGCTCGCGTAAAGCAGCGCAACGGCCAGAAACGCGCCGTAGGTCAGCAGTGTTTGTGTACCGATCATCGCGCATATCAACCAGAAGCCTGAAGTGACAGTATCGCATCCGAAGCTGGCTGAATACTTGCGTTAACTCAGGTAGCCTGCGAACAGGACTGAATCCGCTGTCGAGCATGGATCGGCTATCGTTGATCACCCATCAACAGCATTGCCGGCGGCTTGCAGGCCAGGCATTTTGTGTCGCATCTTCGCGAGCACGATTTGATTTCCGTCGCGCACAACCAGCCCTTCCCTCTCCAGGTTCGCCAGAGGGCGATACAGGGTTGCATGCGCGATCCCGAGCGTGGCCACCCATTGCATGAGTGTGCCAGGCGGCTTGAACCGACCCTCGTCGTTGCGCTCGAGGCGCAGGCAATGCAGGACGCGGTCGCGAGGCGAACGTAGCATCAGACACTCATCGCGGGCGCGGCTGCGCATGAGTTGCCGCGACGGTTGACCTGTTCCACTGTTGAGGTGCTCATCGGATGATGATGCTTCATGCCGGGATCGTGCCCTTGCATCGTGACGATGATCGGACAACTGGGCATCGAACCATTCATGCAGAGACGAGATGAGGCTCGTCCGCAAGTCACGATAGTGGATCTTCAGTTCGCCTGGACGCACTCGCACTAAACTGACACACGGTTGGCTCCTTTTCACGCCGAAGATCCTGGAATCAGGTGTCGCTATGCAAGCGCGCTCGTCCGATGCAGCATCCGTCCGCTTCCCCAGTGATGCGAGGCTCGCTGCTGTGCTCAGCTGGTACGCAGGCATCGGCGCGCGGGAAGCTGTGTCCCGCTATCTCGCTCCTGAACACGTCACGGACACCTCCGCACGCAACATGCTTCGACGCATCCGCCGACGTCTGAGCGCGCACGCACTGGAGCGCAATCGCCCGACCTTGCCGCAGTCTTTCTCGACGGGACGACGCGAGGCGATCGCTCATCCGTCATGCGAGCCATTGAAACACTGCGACGGTCCCCGCTTCCGCGGCCAGCGCTGGCTGACCCCGTGAGCAACTGGCTCACGCCGCGCAGCGTCTCGCCGCTCGAAGCGCACAGATTGTGCCCCCTTGCGGACCTGATCGTGCAAGCCCGGCAACGTCGCCGATGGTGGGAACCAGTCTAGGGACTTGGTGCGGCCGGAACGCGCCGCATCGAGGCGTTCCTCACCGCGCACTCTGAGCTGGTTGAGCGCGCCGACGCCCGGGCCCCGCCACGGCCGACGCCGCTGGAACCATGGGAAACGCTGCGCGTTCCTGAGCGGGTGAACGGCACCCATGGACAGTTCCGGGCACCCCAGGCGACCTGTTTGCTGAAAGCAACCGACGACTACGAGGCAGCGCGGTCATGGCTCGCGCTGCACGAGACTTCAGGGGCTCATCGTGCTTACCTCAAGGAGGCCGAGCGACTGATGCTCTGGGCAATCGTCGAACGAGGTTGCGCACTATCGTCTCTGACGAAAGACGACGCCATCGCGTACCGCAGTTTCCTGCGCCGACCGACACCGGCCACGCGCTAGTCCGTTGAACCGGATGAATTGCACCGGATTCGCCGCGATGGATCGGAGTACTTCCATTTCAATGGGAGCGCTTGCTTGTTGTATTGACGGATGTACCGCATGAGCTTTTTGTCGAGATCCCTGGTGCTGGTGAATACGCCACGCGCAATGACGTCGCGCTGGATGCGGGCAAACCAGTTCTCGACCTGATTCAGCCATGACGAATACGTGGGTGTGTAATGTATCGAGACTTTCGGATGGTCAGCCAGAAATGTTTGAACGGCGTCGGTTTTGTGGCTGCTCACGTTGTCACAGATCACGTGGATCTCCTTTCCGCGCGACTGGGCCGATACCACCTCGGTGAGGAACGCGACAAACTGGGCGCTGGTATGGCGTGGCGCGGTTTTGCCCAGCACTTCGCCAGTTGCGACATTCAATGCGGCGAACAGGCTCAGGGTTCCATTGCGTTTGTATTCGAAGCCATGACTCTCAGCGCGCCCGGGCGAGAGCGGCAACATCCGGTCCTTGCGATCGAGCGCCTGGATGGCCGTCTTCTCGTCCACGCAGAACACCACCGCGTGCAACGGCGGATTGAGGTACAGCCCGATCACATCGGCGGCCTTGGTCTCAAAGTCAGGATCGTTCGACACCATGTGCGTATCCAGACGATGTGGCCGAATGTCCTCTGGCATTCGGGCCATGCGGGTCAGATTGCTCGCAACCATCGTCAGCTTGAAGTGCTGGTCGACGCGCCGAATGCCACGATAGACCGTCTGCCGGATCCGACCGACTGTTTTACCCCAGCCGAAATGCTCCTCGATTCGCTTGCGGATGATCTGGCTGATCCGGTAGCCCGCGTGCCGTCGATTGCGCTGCCGCCCCAACGTTCATCGTTGCGCGCAACATGCGGTGTCACCTTGCGAGCGCGGCAATCATTCACGAAGTCGCGGGTGTCATACGCCTTGTCGGCGCCAACTGTCTTTGCGTGAGCACTTGGCACGCAATCGAGCAACTGCAACGCACTGGCCCGCTCGGCAGAAACCATCTGCGTGACTGACCACGGCGCCGACCACCAGCCCCGAGCGATTCTCCATCAGGATGTGCCCGTGGTAGCACAGGATCGCCGGGCTCTTGTCGTGCTCGTCAAAATCCCGAGCGTAACAGACCAGCGCATCCAAATTGCACCACTACCGAATACACAACGACCTCGTCCCCACCCCGCTGCCTTCGGTATGTCAACCCGCAGCACCGGTAGTCTTCGCCGCATGACGGCCGCGCTCGCGAGACGAATTGTTCAGGGCGCATGGTGAGAAGCCCACTTTTGCACGTCTAGTCAAGTACACTGCCGGCCGCAGAATCACGCCATTCTCCGTCGCGATCTCTTACAAGGGCTCTGGTGCAAATAGACGGTCCCTCAGCCCATGTCAATTGTCACGTATTGACCGAATGCTTACAAACGAAACGACGACTGTCGCACGTCGGCGGTCCGCACAACAACCTACGTCGGATACCAATCCGCCTGACAGCGTCGCACGTTGCCTGATGGCTCCTTGAGCCTTGAGCCGACTAATCTAAGTCGGCACGATCTGTGCTCTGGAAATATGAAGCGATCTCGCGATCACGCCGTATGACGTCTCGGGCGTCACACAGTAAAGACTAAGTTGCACCGATACGCTTCCCAAAAAATTCAAAAAAAAAGCAAATGCACATATCAAAGATACAGCTGACTTTTTCTGCTCTCTCCTGCCAAAACGGTTGTTCCTGGAAAAGCGCGAACCTGACCATCAATACCCTTCGATCCTGTACAGGGAGTGTCTACACAAATGACCATTTCAATCTACGACCCCACGCTGCGCGACGGGAATCACGCCGTCTCCCACTCATTGTCCCTTGAGGAAATTTCCAGATACTGCCGAGCAGTTGACGGCTGCGGTATCGACGTTATTGAGGTCGGTCATGGTAATGGTCTAGGCGCGTCTTCCCTTCAGCTTGGTATCGCGCGACACCGGGATACCGAAATGCTTGAAACCGCTCGAGCAAACCTGACACGTTCGAAACTCGGAATTCATATGATTCCCGGATTTTCCCGGTTAAGCGACATCGATACGGCACTGCGCATCGGGGTTGAAGTGCTCCGTATCGCAGCGCATTGCACCGAAGCCAGCCTGACTGAAAGCTATATCGAACATGCAAGAGCGAGGAACGCATTTGTGCAGGGCGTCCTGATGATGACTCACATGGCAAGCGCTGAGAGGTTGCTCATCGAAGCCTCGAAGCTGCAGGCCTATGGCGCAAATGCCATCGTCCTGATGGATTCAGCAGGCAATTACGATCCAGACAGCACCCACGAGAAATTGAGCCTGCTGGTCAAAGAGATTAGCATTCCCGTAGGTTTTCACGCTCACAACAATCTCGGCCTGGCCATTGCCAATTCCCTGGCCGCCGCCAAAGCTGGCGCTACCGTCATCGACGGATGTATGCGTGGCTTCGGTGCCGGCGCCGGCAATACCCAGCTGGAGGTGCTGTGCGCAGTACTGGAGCGCTACAGGTTCGAAACCGGCGTTAACGTTTTTGAGTTGTGCCGCGCGGTCGAAAGCCTCTCGGACATCGCACCGGTGAAGACGCCAACAATAGTAAAAACGTCGAATCTGATCAGCGGTCTTTACGGTGTCTGTGGTGGATTCGAAAAACACGTCACACGCGCTGCATCCGAATTCCGCGTCGAACCACGAAAGATCTATGAAGAACTCGCGCGTTGCAACGCAGTGGCGGGCCAGGAGGATCTGATTATTTCGGTCGCCAGTCGCCTGTCTCAATCCGACGCCACCGTTTGACCCTGGAGATCAAAGATGGGACTGAAAACCGCCATTATCGGCAGCGGCAATATCGGCTGCGACATACTCTGCAAGGTTCTCGCAGAACCAGGCCTCGATTGTGCAATATTCGCCGGACGCTCAAAGGAGTCGTCCGGTCTGACGTTCGCACGCGAGCGCGGCGTTGAAACGACGCCCCGCGGCATCGACGGGCTCATGGAGTGCATCGATCAGTTTGATCTCGTTTTTGATGCCACTTCAGCATCGGCGCACGAAGGACACGCCCCCTGCCTGATCGAAGCAGGGAAGGCGATCATCAACCTCACCCCGACGCCTATGGGTGAGCTGTGTGTTCCGTCGCTCAATGGCATGGAGCTGGTCGACGCAAGCAATATCAACATGATTACCTGCGGTGGTCAGGCATCAATCCCGATCGCAGCGGCTATTGCTCGTGCCAACCCGGATGTCCGCTACATCGAGGTCGTATCTTCGATCAGTGCTGAGAGTGCGGGTCCTGCAACGCGTCGCAATCTGAGCAACTATATCACGACGACCGAGAATGCGTTAAAGCAATTCACCCAGTGCGAGGACGTCAAGGCAATCCTGAACATCAACCCTGCCAAGCCGAACGTCTACATGCAGACTGCGGTATCGGCACTGATTGACGAAGTCGATCTTGCGGCAACACAACGCGAAGTCGACCTTGCCGTCAGACAGGTGCAGTCTGCCGTGCCGGGTTATGAGGTGGTCGTCGGTCTTCACTACAGCGGCAACCGTCTGTTCACGATGGTTCGCGTCGAAGGCGCAGGTCACTATCTCGATCCAAGTGCAGGCAATCTCGACATTATTACGGCCAGCGCGACGTATATGGCGGCGCTCAGGGCGCGCAGTTGCGTGGCCGAACTTGTGGCCTGAAACAGCGAGAAGACATATCCATGCCTACGCTTGCCCCTGACCTCGAATTTGCCCGGTTCTGCCCTATCCTCGGCGTAGCTCAAAACGTCAGAAAAGTTCAGGGCCCTGTCATTGATCTCGGTGTCGGACTCCCCGGATTTCTTCCCGCGCCCCATATCGTGCAAGCCGCAGTTACTGCCGCTTGCGAAGATAACGGTGCTTACGGGTCCAGCCGAGGAGATGAGGCACTTCTGACCGCCTATCTGGGTTACCTGCGCCGATCAGGAATCAGCTGCTATTCGGCGAACAATCTGGTTGCAGGTCTCGGTGCGAAGCACCTGCTCTTCAGCGCCCTGAGGGCAATCATCCGCCCGGGCGACAAGGTCGTTGTGCCAACACCTTGCTGGCCAACGTATTTCGACATCGCGGCCCTTGTCGGTGCCGATGTCACCCGGATACCTTGCTGCGCCGCAACGGGTTACAAGATGTCGCCCGAGGCTCTTGAAGGCGCACTCACCGACGAGGTCCGTGCCGTCATCCTGAATTCACCGGGCAACCCGACTGGCGCAGTCTATACCACCGAAGAACTCACATCGCTGGCGCAAGTCATGCGCAAACGGGATATCTGGATCATCTCAGACGATGTCTATCAGCGCTTCGTCTTCGAGATGGACCGTTGTCCCGACCTTTTTTCTGTCGCTCCAGATCTGGCGGAGCGTATCATCAAGGTTGACAGCGCATCGAAGCTCTATGGAATGCCGGGATGGCGGGTTGGCATGATGGCAGCCAACGAAAGGATTGCTGCTGCGGTCACCACGCTCAACTCCAATTCCATTTCAAACCTGCCGTCCGTTACAGCAGCGGCCGCGGCCGCAGCATTCAGCGGCGATCAGTCTTTTTCCTTCGCTGTGAGGGATCGACTGTTCACGCGCAGGCAGCTATTACTTGCGCACCTTGAAGCCGCCCCTCATATCAGCTACAGCGTACCGTCCGGCGCCTTCTACCTGTTTCTGGATATCAGCCAAACCATAGGCAAGCGCAGTCAAGGGAAATTAATCACCGACGACGAAGTGTTCTGCTCCGTCTTGCTGGAGAGCCACGGTGTCGCTCTCATTCCCGGCAGTTTTTTCGGGGCACCCGGACATGTGCGTCTGACCTATTCTGGCGACACAGGGCAGGTTCAGTCCGGTGCATTGCGCTTACGTGAATTTCTGTCGTCCATCTCATGACTGACGTCGTCGTGGAGCGAGGCAATTCGCACATACCGGTAGGGAGCACACCGTATTTTCAGACTGAGTGTGGCTAACACAACCTGGACATGAGGCCATGAAGGCCATATCCTGGCAGCATGTCCAGACGCAAAATCAGTAACGAGTTATGGGCGGCATTGGAGCCACTGATTCCAGTGTTCGCACCATCGCCCAAAGGCGGCCGACGCCGAACGGTAGATGACCGAGCAGCCTTGAATGGCATCCTGTACGTCCTGCAGACTGGCATTCCGGGGAATACCTGCCGAAGGAACTGGGTTTCGGTAGCGGCATGACGTACTGGCCACGACTACGAGACTGGCAGGCCGCAGGTGTTTGGGAGCAATTGCATCTGGCGATGCTTCGCCGGTTGCGTGAGCACGACCAGATTGATTGGGATCGGGCGAGTCTTGATGCCGCCAGTGTTGCCAGCCCCCGGGGGGCCAGGAAACCGACCCCAACCCGACAGACCGGGGCAAGCTCGGCTCGAAACGGCACATCGTCGTAGATGCGCGGCATTCCGCTGGCCATCACAGTCACGGGCGCCAACCGGGGTTCTGGTGCAAATAGGTAAGCGGGTCGAGAAAATCTATATAGGTAGGAAAGCTTACCGATCAAACAGGTCCGCATTCCATACGGCTGGCGCAGCGGCCTCCTTGAGGCCGAGCTTCGCGAGATCGAGCTGCTCCTTGCGAATGCGATGCGTCAACTCGATTCCTGAAATCGTGGTCGCGGCGCTCCCGAATCGCTTGAACCCAAGGATCACGTTCGTTCTGGACTTGATGTGGCGATGGTCTTGCTCGATCACGTTGTTCAGATATTTTGAGGACCGGACCTTCGTGTCTTCAGGCAGCAGACCACCGGTCTTCATTTCGCGCACCACGCGGTGCGAGGCAGCATAGCCGTCGAGCGTGATGGTCTCCGGCGGCTGGCGCCGATCTGCGTTGTTTCTACCGATTCATGTCCCAGCCACAACGCGATGTCTGATTGCCTTCCTGAAAAAGGCTTTTACCGTCTTCACGTCGCGCTTGGCACTGAGCATGAAGTCCACCGTCTGGCCCACCCGATCCACCGCCCGATAAAGAATAGACCCCTTGCCGCACAGCTTGAGATAAGTCTCGTCAAGACGCCAGGACTGGCCGATGGGCCTGCCAAAACGATTCCACCGTTTGACGAACTCCGGTGCAACGCGCCGCACCCAGCGCAGGATCGTCGTGCGGGCCAGCGACAGACCGCGTTCCGCCATCATTTGGCCAGATCCTAGCTTGTAGCGCAGGTACCAGCAACCCCAGCCCATCAAGGTCAAGGGCGGCCAGTGGAAATGTTTGCACTGTCCCGCATGAAAATAACTGCTGCGCCACAGTTCGCGCGGACTGAACTTCATATCAATTATCTTGATGTTAATTGTCTTGTTTCTCCCCTGTCCTCGCGGCAAACTTCTACCTCGCGCTTGCGGCGCGCGGTAGCCAAGCGGACTCTTCTCAAGGATGGTTGGACAGCTTCTTAGCCGTGCATCACGACGCGCTTCCTATAATTCCTTCGGAAACGGATATGGCAGAACTCGAAAAAATTACCGACGACAACCTTGGTACTGTGCAGATTTGGGGGTTCCATGGGAAATGTAGCGTAAGGGACGTCGCAGTGGCTCTTGAGAAGATCGCTGCAGGGCTAGAGGGCGACGGCCATACGATTCATGTGATGTCGGGCACCCACGGCTATTGCGTGGGACAAGTCGGTGCTGTCGCGACACGCGAGCAAAGGTTTGTGGAAGAAGATCGGGCTCTCGCCCACCCCGTGACGGCAGACAACAAGGCCATTGTTGTGGCAGTCCACGACTTCAATACGAACAAGCTGCCGGCTCCCGACTATGTGTCCGCTGCAATGGCTAAGCTCAACAGGGAGATCCGCACGATCGTGGCAGAGACGCCCGGGACTCCTACCTTTCTGCTCGCCTATTGCTGCAGTGCAGGCACGTAGTGGCGGTGATGAGTTCCCCGGGGGGCTTCTTCGAGTTTCCCCGGGGCATGCAACCAATCCACTGCCCGCTCAGCCCGAGCAAGAACGAATGAGCCGTCCCGTTGAGGTCAAATACATTCAAGGCTCCGGTTCAAATAGCGCGCCGAATCGGTTAAGGTGTCGGGCTGAGCGAATTGAGAGCTGGTGATGTGCACGCTGAAGAGCTTGGACGAACTGTTTGCACGCCGTCACTTCGACCGCGATGTGATCAGTTGCTGGTACCTGCGCTACAAGCTTAGTTTGCGCGATCTGGCCGAATGATGGCGGAACGGGGTCTGTCGCTGGGCCCGCACGACGATCCTGCGCTGGGTGCGGTGCGTTGCACCGGAGTTCGTCAAACGGTGGAATCGTTTTGGCAGGCCCATCGGCCAGTCCTGGCGTCTTGACGAGACGTATCTCAAGCTGTGCGGCAAGGGGGTCTATCTTTATCGGGCGGTGGATCGGGTGGGCCAGACGGTGGACTTCATGCTCAGTGCCCAGCGCGACGTGAAGGCGGTAAAAGCCTTTTTCAGGAAGGCAATCAGACATCAGGGCCAGCCACCGAAGACCATTACGGTGCAGTGCGCGAGATGAAGGCCGATGGCTTGCTGTCTGAGGACACGAAGGTCCGATCGTCGAAATATCTCAATAATTTGATTGAGCAGAACCACTGCAACGGCAAGTCCCGGATCGGCTTCAAGCGTTTCAGGAACGCAACGATCACTCTCTCTGGTATTGAGCTGGGACATCATATATGCCACCGCGCCCGTAGTCTGGGAGGCCATCGTGTCTGCTTGATGAGGTATCTTCTATAAAAGAAAAATCTCGTGCAGACCGCCTATTTTCACCAGAGCAGTCAAAGTAGTTCGATGCTTGTCGCAAGCTTGCCCTTAGGACCATCTTTTACGTCGAATCTCACTCGCACGTTCTCCCGCAAGGTCTTGAAGCCCTCCACACGGATTTCAGAGAAGTGCGCAAACACGTCAGTGCTTCCATCATCTGGTGTGATAAACCCAAAGCCCTTTGACTCGTTAAACCACTTTACTGTACCTGTTGCCATCTTTCTTCCCCGATCCCATTGTCCGGAAATACGTATCTTCGTTGGAAGATTAACAGTGCAGGACGATTTGTGAATTGATCATTATCAAAACTCCCCATGCTAATGCATCGACGGTGTACTGCCAGCGGTTGATGAGGCTCTCAGTTTATTGAATTGGGACGGTAGAATGAGGTAATGAAGAAGACAAAATCGCTTTATCATGGTCATCACTTTCCTGCTATCGTCATCAGCTGCGCGGCGTCGAGGAGTTGCTGCTCGATCATCGTGTTGTGGTCACGTACGAGACGATCCGCTGCTGGTGCGAGAAGCTTTTGGCACTCGATTCGCCCAGCGCGCCAAAGCGGCGCGGCCCAAGCCGGGCAGCACATCGCATCTGGACGAGATGTTCGTGATGCTGCGCGGCGAGCGGTATCTGTTGTCGCGAGCGGTCGACGAGCATGGCGCTGAACTCGACGTGCTGGCGCAAAAGCGGCGCGATAAGGCCGCAGCAAAGCGTTGCTTCCGGAAGGTGCTGCGTTCAAACCCGGTAAGGATACTATGCGTTCTTCGATAAAGGTAATCCACGCCCGCTAACTTGACAGTACCGTCGCACGCTCTATTGCACAGGAAGAGAGCCATTGTCCGAGCAAGATGCGCAACGTGGTAAGGGAATCAGGAGCGTGGCGTTGAACGCGCTGGACTGCCAATACCTGGTTATCTGAAAAGGATGTCTCCTTTAATGGGGTTGGCAAACTCCATCGCTTAACTTGACAAAGCCTGACAAGGCTTTCCAGACGTGGAAGCCGACTGCACCGAATGCGGCCGGCTCGAACTGATCGCATCAACTAGCACGGAGGACAGAATTAGGTGAAAGGCGATACGTACAAGCACCTCATCGCCGAGCTGCAAAAGTTGAACCGGCGCATCGAGAGTGCGAGGCAGGACGAACGGCAGAACGTTTTGCGGGAGATTCGTGAGAAGATGACCGAGTGGGATATTACTTCGAACGAGCTCCGGCGATATCGACGTGGCACGTACCACGTGAAGCCGGTTGTCGCGAAGTACCGAGACCCGGCCACTGGTCTTGAGTGGAGCGGCCGGGGCCGTGAACCGGCCTGGATCTCTGGCAAGGATCGCAGTCTGTTCCTCATCGAGAACAACTATGCACCAGCCGGCACGCTGCGGGCCGTTCGCGCTGGTTAGCTCTCTCTAAGGCTGCGCTACGCATCGAGCCTCGTTCCGAGTCTTTGGCCAGGTGCGGCCGAGCGGCCGCACGTAGGCGCTCGCCGCGCGGGGTTCATCTCGGTTTCGGTTTGTGCCTGTGGCCGTTTCCCCTGATTTGCCGTCCTGTCATGCGACGATAGCTAACTACGACCATCAAGGGCTGCGCCGGGCTCTATCAGATTAGTGAAATGGTGGCGATAGAGTGACGTAATGAAGAAGACAAAACCGCTTTATCATGGTCATCGCTTCCCTGCCATCGTAGTCAACTGCGCGGTTCGCTGGTATTTCCGGTTCAGCCTGAGCCTGCGCGACGTCGAGGCGTTGCTGCTCGAACGTGGTGTCGTGGTCACGTACTGGACGATCTGCTGCTAGTCCATTGAACCGGATGAATTGCACCGGATTCGCCGCGATGGATCGGAGTACTTCCATTTCAATGGAAGTGCCTGTTTGTTGTATTGACGGATGTAACGCATGAGCTTTTTGTCGAGATCTTTGGTGCTGGTGAATACGCCACGCGCAATGACGTCGCGCTGGATCCGGGCAAACCAGTTCTCGACCTGATTCAGCCATGACGAATACGTGGGGGTGTAATGTATCGAGACCTTCGGATGGTCAGCCAGAAATGTTTGAACGGCGTCGGTTTTGTGGCTGCTCACGTTGTCGCAAATTACATGAATCTCTTTTCCGCGCGGCTGTGCCGACATCACCTCGGTAAGGAACGCAACAAACTGGGCGCTGGTATGGCGTGGCGCGGTTTTGCCCAGCACTTCACCGGTGGCGACATTCAATGCGGCGAACAGGCTCAGCGTGCCGTTACGTTTGTATTCGAAGCCATGGCTCTCGGCGCGCCCGGGCGAGAGCGGCAACATCCGGTCCTTGCGATCCAGCGCCTGGATGGCTGTCTTCTCGTCCACGCAGAACACCACCGCATGCAACGGCGGATTGAGGTACAGCCCGATCACATCGGCGGCCTTCGCCTCAAAGTGGGGATCGTTGGACACCATGTGGGTATCGAGACGATGTGGCCGAATATCTCGAAGCGATGCTTGCGATGAGGTAGCAAGCCCTTCAGAAGGCATCTCCGCCACGCTGCAAACTAGGACGCTACTGGCCGACCGGCGAGCTCCTGAGCTTCCTGAATAGTCTGTAGCGTCACGAAACTATGTCGGGTGTCGGGACGAGTACGTCCGCTTTGCGAACTGCAAACTGCAATCTTCGAACGGTCGCTGATCGCCCAATCATGTCACCCCACGTAATCAGGAAGGGAAGAGAGTGCCTCATGTACTAAACCGCTGACGTAGACCGCAATAACTCTGACACCGTTGCGTCATAAAAAGTGTCATCCATTGAAAGGCGTGGATCAAGAGATAAATACTCCTCTCTCAGGTTTTGCTACCCTGCTTAGCTGAAACGTATGCGATCCACGAACGACGCCCCTCAGAGTAAGGTGGCGGAGCGCGTGAGGTGTGGTAGTGATGCGGGTCAGCGGAGGTCGGCCGGCATTTTCCAGGGAAGCAACGCGTCGTAGTCGTCGAC
>NZ_JBFRCG010000028.1:0-96113 GCF_040965595.1 Paraburkholderia sp. EG287B | reverse complement strand
CATGGCTGAATCAGGTCGAGAACTGGTTTGCCCGCATCCAGCGCGACGTCATTGCGCGTGGCGTATTCACCAGCACCAGGGATCTCGACAAAAAGCTCATGCGGTACATACGTCAATACAATAAGCAGGCACTCCCATTGAAATGGAAGTACTCCGATCCATCGCGGAGAATCCGGTGCAATTCATCTGGTTCAACGGACTAGGAGGCAACTGGAAACAGCACAACCCTCGAAACTAGATTGAGGCAGCTCCCCGACGTTTCGTTTGTCATGCGGTAACCAACCCGCGCATATCAGAATGATCAACCGTCGGATAGCCGCCCGGTCCTGGCCCAAGCATCCTGTTGTTGATGACCGCCAGAGAGACGGTCTCGCCTCGCATTGGTCGTGAGCGCGCAAACTCCGCACTCACGACCAATGCATAGCACGGAAAGCCAACGTCGCGTCAAGGGTCCGCTACGCCGGGCTCACGCCATCCCTTGACCCGTTAAATCTCGGAGAACCACATTTGGCCACTTGACACGGTCCATACATATCAGTGTTCTGGCTCAGAAATAACTACAAGGGCTTCCCCGTTAAGCGCAAGAGCTCATCGGGTCTTCTATCGCAATATGTTGCCTTGCCAACGTCATGTGAGAAGGTGAAGGACTGCGTAACTACAACCGGTCATATTGGGCCAATGGCCCGGACCCCGATGAAAGACGCGCGAGGGGCCTCAGTCGCTTTCCGGGATTCAAGTTCTCCAGTTGACAGGTCAGGTATGCCCCGCGCGGGTCCAACCCGCTTCACAGCACCGCTGGCAGCGCAAAGTGATCGTTTCTATTCCAGATGCTCAAGGAGGAAGGGCGCAAGTCACAGACGAAGAGTTACCTGTGGTGTCAGATGACAGGCACGGGAATCCCGATCTGTTGCTATGCCTATACGCCGGGTCGTGGGGCGAAGCTGGCCGACAAGCTGTTCGCCGGCGTGCAGGAAGGCGCTGCGCTGATGACCGATGGCTAGGAGGCTTAGATTAGCAGGTTGCGGAAATACACCCGCGACGGAAGCGGGCGTATTCGATTTACGCGCCCACCGTTGCTAAATCTTTCGCATTGTGCAATTTCAACGCGAATGCACCTTTTTTAAGCGCCGTGAGGCCGACTTCTGGCCTCATTGCCGCCTTCATGCGCCACTATGGGCGCATTTGTGCCAGCGAGCGCATGCGCACGAGGTTGTAGGCCGCCATGTTCAACACGAACATCTGGTCCACCTTCTTCAAGCCACGCACCATCACCTGGCGCATGCGGCCCACGGTCTTGGCCCAGCCGAAGCCTTGTTCGATCAACTTGCGCTTTTGCTGCGAAATGGCATAGCCCACGCTCGAGGCGATCGTATCGGGCACTGCCGAACGCAGCCCCGAAGTGTTTTGCGCCACGTGCGGTGTGACGTTCATCTGTTGGCACGCCTCGATGAATTCCTGGGCATCGTAACCCTTGTCTGCACCCAACGTGATTTCTACGTTCGGATCCTCTGCCACTTGCCGTGCGTCGTGGATCATGATCTTGGCCGCTTCACGCTCGGCATGCCCGTCGGCGCGTGTCACGCGTGCGTTGACCACCAGGCCGTGCCGGTTATCGGTCAGGGTGTGACCCATGTACCGCAATTCGCTGGCCGTTTTGCCTTTGCGATAGAGCTGCGCATCTGGGTCGGTCCTCGACTGATGTGTCTCGTTGCTGCGCTTCTCGCCCTTGAAGTCGCTCGCGCCGCCACCGTCGTTGTCCTGATCGTCGCCGTCCTTGCGTACAAAGCTCTTGTGTCCCGCCCACGCCTGGATCAGCGTGCCGTCCACGCTGAAATGTTCACCCGAGAGCAGGCACTTCTTCCGGGCGATGGCCACCACCTCGTTAAAAAATTCGATCACCGCGTCATGCTTAATCAGACGCTCGCGGTTCTTCGTAAAGACCGTGGGCACCCACACCTCGTCATCCATTGCCAGGCCGATGAACCAGCGAAACAAGAGGTTGTACTGGACTTGCTCCATCAGTTGGCGCTCGGAGCGGATGCTGAAAAGCACCTGAATCAGCATGGCCCGCAGCAACTTCTCTGGAGCGATGCTCGGCCGCCCGCCCTTTATCTCCGCTTCGTACATCTGGGCGAACAGTCGATCTATCCTCGCCAGCGCGTCGTTCGCCATTACGCGGATCGAACGCAACGGATGTGACTTGGGGACGAAGTCGTCCAGCTCGCGCATGGAAAACAGACTCTCGCTGAATGTGTCGGCGCCGCGCATGATCTCCGTGGGGCAAGTGGTGGTCCATCTATCAACGCTTCACGAACTCTGCGCGATGACGTGCTTCAGCGGTAATTCAGCGGCCTGCTAACCTTTATCGCCGTCCCCAATGATTGAACAGAAGACAGCACTAAACGCGTCGAACGGAACGCACTCATGTTCCAACGCGGCGGCGGCATTTTCCGCCACCCCGATTAGCATAGCAATCAGCACACCGTTACACAGCACCTTCTTCATTTTGGACATGACCGATCCTTTCCGAAAAGTTACCAGGGTTTCAGTGCTGCGACTCGCGCCACTGTCGGCAGGCAACCATGAACCGCACTTTCACTGCGCGCAACTCGTCTCCAAGCACCTTCCGGGCCATGTGTGGCGCAAACGCCCGGAACCCCCAGCACAGACGCTAATGACGCATTGGCGTCAGTCAAATTGCGTCGCGCACTTGCGTCGGCTATCGAACAATGATGTTGGATTCCCTACAAATAGCGCATGATTAGACCGCCGCACGGAACCGGCGACTGTGAGAGAGCGAATTCGTCCTTGCCGACAAATTTCGGTCATCGGAAAACGCCGGCGGCCACAAGCGTGAAGGCGATCCTGGGACATCCGGGACGCTTTCATCATCGTGACCTGCCCGCAGGATGAGCGCCTCCGCGTCATCAATAGACTTGTTGTTTTTCGTCGCCATTGACATCACTTCCGGGTGCGTCAGCTGGCTGTCGCCAGCATTCTAGTTCAGCAGCAATGCGCTCGTGACTATCGCCCCAGAGTAGTTGACGCACGTCGTCGGGCCACGCATCGACGTTGCACCCGTGATGATGCAACAGCGCAAGCGCGAGCCGCTCCATTCCGAATGCGATGCAGGCCGAGTGCGCGATGGCGCCATTCGCGCAACGCAGTTTCCATATCCGACCGAAGTGGTCCATGTGATAGTTGAACGACAGGCAGGCGGTTTTGCGCTGCGGGTCCGTTACCGGAATCAGCAGTTCGAATTTCAACTGCTGCGCGCGCTGACTGTCCGCGACGATCTTGCCGCCGCGGCCGAAGAATGGGTCGTTCGCAACGTCGAGTTCGGCGGGCAGGCGCAACATCCCTGTAAGTGCATGGCCGCGTTCGATCCACGTCGTGCGGAAAGCCTGAACATCTTCTGGCGAGCCAATCCGCACATACTCGCGCATTCTGAACATTTGCATGCGCGTCGGGTCTAGAGAAGGTTCGTGACGAAAGCAGTACGACAACACGTCAAGAGTGAGTCCATTTTCCGGTAGCGGGCCGCGTCGCGCGATGACCGGATAGACCGGATAGCACGCAGCGGGTGTGAGCACAGCGCGCGTTGGCTTTTGCTGGGCTAGCCAGGCGTCGCTTCGCTCGTCGCCGGGACCGGATGGCACGTTGTTGAGCGCCCGCAACAGGCGCCGGTGGTCTCGCTCATCGCCGCAGAACGCGTGAATCGTGCCGGCGAGGTGCGGAAAGTTGTTCAGGTATTCGCTGTCTTCGAAGTCCTTGCGTGGCACCGCTGGCGGGAAGCGCAGAACTTCCGGATGCTGGTCCGCAGCCATGCTGGATATCAGCCAGGTCAGGCGTTCGACGATGCCTTCGTAGATATGGTTGTGTCCATAGAGGCCGTTTTCGCCGGTGTCGACGAGCAGACCGGCTGCGATCAACCGGTCGCGCAACGGCCGTTTGACATCCAATACGGGGGCATCACCGCGTGTATGGTCTGGGACAGAAGATGCGAAAGGTGCGCTCATGTCATGCCTCTATTAATTGTGACGGGCGCTGCGCAAGCAGCAGGCTGGCGGTGTTCTGGTCAATCCGGTCGTTATTTATCATTAGAGGTGCGGAGTAAAGGTCGCGCAAATGCCGGCCGATGCTATAACGGCCGCCATTCCGGTATCCAAAGATCCCGCAGATCATCATCGCTTCGTGTGCGATCCCAAGTGCGGCCGACGAGATGCCGGTTTTCAGGCTATTCATATCAGCCATGAAGCCGAGTTGAACGGTCAGCGGCAATTCCGTTGCGCTTGTGTCGTACTTGGCTGCATGCACAGTCTGCGCTGCGGCAAGTGCAGTACTCACGCGTGCTTTCATCATCTGCAACTGCTCGGTTGCACGAACAAGCCGCCCTCTGGCAAGCGACATGCCATCCGGCAACGTGCGCGACTGAGCGCGGCAGTACTCGTTTGCGCGCCGCAGCGCATCGGTCGCGATGCCTGTCCACACGGCGGCCCACAACGTATGCGATACCGGCTGCATCGTGCGGTTGGCGATGTCGCGGAATGGAGGGAGCAGAATCTGCTCTTCATCACCGTTCGCAACGAGACGAAATCCCGAGCTACAGGTGCCTCGCATACCAAGCGCGTCCCAGATGCCTTGCGGCTCTAGTGCGAGTTGGGCGCGCGACGCGACAATTAGCACCTGATCCGAGGGCGGCGAGTCATCCGCACGGCGCGCGGTAATGAGAATGGCGTCGGCGTAAGCGCCATACGAGATCGTGGGCGCGTCCTTCTCGATGCGGAACCGTTGGCCGTCATACTGTACTGCGCACGTACTGGCGCGCAGACCTCCACCGGTTGTCGCCTCGGAGGTCGCCGATCCGAGCAGCAACTGCTCACGGGCCAGCCTCTCGACAAAAGCGAGCTGCCACGGCCGGTCGCGGCAATGCGAGATCACGCATGCCGCCTGGGTCAAATGCATTGCGTAGATCATCGCAGTGGACGCGCAGCCTTGCGCGATGATTTCGCAGACTGACGCGACTTCGGTCAGCGTTAGACCGGCGCCGCCGGAACTCGCTGGGACCAATGCGGACAGGAGACGCTCCTTTCGCAGTGCGTCGATAGCCTCGGCCGGGAAGCGTGCATCGCGATCGACTGCGTGCGCATTCTCGGCGGCTATCCGGGCGACCCGCAGTGCCGCTTCGTGGGCAAGCTGCGCGTTCATACCGTCACCTTTTGTTTTTGTAGCTGTGAGATCGCGTCGGCCATCGAGTTGATACTCGAGAACAACTGTCGGGCGAGCATCTCGTCGGGAATCGTGACTTCAAAGGTTTCTTCGATCGCAAGCATCAGATGGACAGTCGCTATGGATTCGAGTCCGGCCGCGTACAAGTCGGCTTCATCGCTGAGCGTCTCAGGCGATCCGCGCAAGTGAACCGATTCGCAAATGATACGACGCAGCGTTTTTTTCATTTGGATACCATTATGTGCAGTGAAGAGGCTGTCGAAACTCGTGGAACGGGCTACGGCTAGCCAGTCGGCGTGGGCACCATCTTCAATTGCGGCGAGTGGGGTGCATCAGACGAAGTATCTGGCAGGCTGCAGAACCGTTCGAGCAACCACCGCTGCGCATCACTCATGGCAGCCTCGCGCGCGGCGCGCGTGAACAGCGAGTGATCGTCTATTGGCAACATCGCAACACGTACGTGCGGGAGCCGCCTAAGACCACGAAGATTTGCGCCGAACTGCAGCTTTAATTCGTCGATACCGTGATCGAACTCACCGTATAGCAGCCGCACTTCGGCACCTTTCGCATGGAGAAGTTCGAGGAGTCGGCGAGCATTGTTCGGCGAGAACGACCAACCGATGATCGCGTCCATCAAATCGGCGACGCGACGCTCCAAACGGCGTGTCGCCCGCGCCGCGAGCCCATGTGCCACGCTAGCGAGCGATGCCTTGTCGCCCCAGACGCGCTTCCATTTGTCTGCGCTAAGCGCGGCTTGCCGCAGCGTCCGGTTCGACGCCATAGCGCTGCTGTTTCGCACCCGCTGGTCGTCTTGCCACATGAACTGCTGAAGATTCACGCCGAACGCGCCGACGATTTGCGGGTGCGCCGCGCACGCATGCAGGCCAACGAAAGCACCGCTACAGATACCGAATGTAACGACTGTCGCGTAGCCCTGTTCGAGCAGCCAGTTCGCGCCGGCGATCACATCGGCACATGCGTCTTGCGAATGGAGCGACTCCGCTGTAATAGTGCATTCTTCTGGGGCGCTGTCGCCGAGACCGGCCAGATCCATTCGCAGCGACGCGATACCTATTGCGGCGAGCCGGCGGGCGAACAGCACGAAGCAGCGGCCGTCGCCGATGTTGTGGTTCGCGGCCGTGTTTGGGAACAGCACCGCGGGAGCATTTTCGAGAGCGTCGCGCGGGCGGCAGTACACGCCGAAGCATGCGCCGACAGAAACTGGCTGCTCCGTGAAATTTGGACCGGCCAATGTGGGAGCGACGGGTATGGCGAGTAACACGGACTGATTCAGTATGCGCTGAGAAGCTGCCGAAGCGTCGATATCGCCATTTCCGTCGACGTCGCCCGCGAGCCATGCCGATACGGTCGCGAACGCACGAGCCGGAAGCTTGCTGAAGCGTGCCTCGACGAGGAAGTCATCAAGTTCATCGAACGGCGCACGCTCGACGGCGGCGCCATACGCATCATATCGTGCGCTCAATGCGTCACCGCTTTCGCGGTCGTTCGCCTCGAGCAGGAGTACGCGTCGTACGGATGCTGTTCTGTCGTTGCGCAGATCGATCGCCGCGAGTCTGTCGATGTCGTCACCATGAAGCCCGAAGCCTAACGCGCTGACCGTGCTCATGTTGTCTGGCGCCGTGTACATTCTGTTAAGGGCGCGTGCGCTGAGCCAGCGTTGATGGTGCGCATGGAGTTCGCGCAGGTATTTTTTCCCGGACAGCACGGGGGCGAGCAGCACGAGTCCATCAATGCAGGACAACCGTTCGGCGGCAAGCGTGGCGAGCATCGCGCCTAGCCGGAACCCGCATAGCGAGACGCGCTGTACGCCAGATACCGTGCGCAGGTATCCGAGCGCATCGGCTATGCTGCCGATCCATGCGTCGACGCGATCCGGATCCTCTTCAACATGTAGTGAATTGCCGGTTCCCGGATAGTCGAAACGCAGCGTGGGCATTTGCTGCGCGGCCAGTCTTTCGGCCAACTGTAACCACGCACGATGCGTGCATAGTTCGTCGTAGCCAAACGCATTGCACAGCACGACACCGTGCTGTCCTGGGGCGGGATGGAGCCACCCGGCACAGTCGCCGAAGACGACAGCTTGCATAAGGGACCAATCCAAAAATTCCCATATCTGGGATGTTTAATTTCGGAGTGCGATATTTGCTCGGTTTCCGAAAGACGGAGTCCGAGAAGATGCATACACCGATCGCACCAAATCGCGGGTATTTATAGAGCCCGATATTGCGCAAAGCCTGCGCGTCGAGACAATGAACTTCGCGCCCAACTTCGCGTGCCGGAGTTCTCAGCGCTCAAGGCGTTCGGTGTCGCCCCCCAAGACGCGACCACGTTTGAAGGAGCACGTTCTCGTAGACGCACAACAGAGTGCTTGTCAATGTCATACTGACTTCAATCGCCATTTTAGAATCACTCACACGTCGACCGCCACGAGTGACGAATGGCCCCGGCGTATGAACCATGGACCGGTCGAAGTCAAGATAGATATGAGTGGGTAGACGAGCTAAATAATTTTCGGTGCACAATAATTTCCTAAAAAAATATAATGTCGTAAATCTCAAAATGTTTTCGAATAGTTTCGAAGAGAAATTGGGCCGCTGGAGCCAAAGGAAAAATCCGTGGTCGCTACCAAATTGTGCTGACAACGATTTATCTGTGCGGAGGGCGGTGTACACCGAGCTTCAGGTCGGATGTTGCGGGTTAGCGGGCCCATTCTCATAAAGAGGATCACGGCTCCGATGGTAAAGGGTACTCGGAGAGCAATATTTGCGCCGGACGCGCCAGTTGCGTTCAGGCAGCTCATGCAAATTTGCGTTCATGGCGCGGATAGTGGGTGGCTGTACTGTGCATTGCGGGACGCACTATGCGGCATTTCCGTGTCGACTACAAAATCGATTGTTTGGATAACACTGATTCACGTAACGGATGCATGCATGCGAGAAATATGCGCGATGATGGTTTTGCTAAGTCGGACTTCCAACACTAGTCCATTGCGTCATTGAAAAAGCACCTTATTTGGTATCCAATGAAACGCATGGAAAAGATGAATTTGACCACGCTTGAGCGCAAACAATTGCTGTCAGCAACTCGTAGCCAAACGGTGCGCGCAGCGGACGCGCGGCGTGCACGGCTGATCTTGATGCTTGATGAAGGCGAAGCACGTGAGGCGATCATGCAGCGGCTGCGATGTGACTCGCGCTTCATTACTCGTTGGTCGAGTCGGTTTTTGGCGGAGCGGTTGGCAGGCCTGTACGCGCGCCATCCGGGACGAGCTCCTGTGCATCCGCCTGAAAAGCTCGAGGCGCGGGTTCTGAATCTCACGCTTAAGCACCGGCCCTCGGACGGCTCGACGCATTGGAGCAGCTATAAGCTTGCGGCGGCTCTGGGCGATGTAGGCGCCTCGACGGTACAGCGCATCTGGCGCAAGCACGGCGTGCGCCCCCATCGACTCGATACGCATATGGTCTCAAACGACCCTGACTTCGAGACCAAGGCTGCAGACGTTATCGGCCTGTATCTGAACCCGCCCGCACATGCGGTGGTGTTCTGCGTGGACGAGAAGACGGCAATTCAAGCTCTGGATCGTAAGGATCGGATGCTACCGCTGTCGCCAGGGCGCGTCGAGAGCCATGGCTTCGAATACAAACGTAACGGCACGCTTAGCCTGTTCGCTGCGCTCAATACGGCAACCGGGGAAGTCATCGGCAAGGCCGCACCGCGCCATACCAGCAAACAGTTCGTGGCCTTCCTCACCGACGTTATCGCCAGCCAGCGGCCCAAACAAGAGATCCATGTGATCTGCGAAAACGTCAGCAGCCACAAGACACCGCGCGTGCACGAATTCTTGCGACAACACCGCAACGTGCGGTTGCATTACACGCCAACCTATACCTCTTGGCTGAATCAGGTCGAAAACTGGTTCTCGCGCATCCAGCGCGATGTAATTGTGCGAGGCATCTTCACCACGGTGAAGGATTTGGACCGCAAGCTGATGCGCTACATCCGCGAGCACAACAAGAATCCCAAGCCGATCAAATGGAAATACGATGATCCATCACGACGAATTCGACCAGTGCCATTTCAATGACGCAGTCGACTAGATCGCCCTGCTGAGCCGAAGGATATCCGGCAACCCGAAATCACCGACCTCGGGTCGGACAAAACCGCGCGCGACAGCAATGCTGACTGCTATCTGGTAAGCGACAGTTCGTTCACGCAGCAGAGCATTCAACCCCTGCGCGAGAATCTCCCAATCTGACGCTGACAGTCCATCCGGTTTTGCAGGATTGACTTTCGACATGAATGAGCCTCCAGTACAGATTCGATCTGGACAGATCGACCACGTGGATTCACCATGAGGTTCCTTTCCTCATCTTCAGTAACAGATGAGAGGTGGTAGAGCTCATCGAACCACATGATTCTGAAGCTGCGCATCGTCCGGACTTGGGCTCTCATGGCCCGTTTCCCTTTGCCGAACGATTGCATTTATTACCCGGTACGCAAACACGATAGCCGGTCCGATCGTAATGCCAGCGCCGGGATAGATTCCGCGCATTGGGGACGTCATGTCGTTCCCACATGCAAACAGTCCATCAATTGGCCAGCCTTCGACAGACAGCACCCGGCCGTCGGTATCGGTCTTCAGCCCCACCGCGGTACCGAGGGTGGCCGGCAAAATACGCAGGGCGATGAAGGGTGCTTTCTGTATCGGCCCGAGATTCGGGTTTTTCGTGCCAACGGCTGGATCGCCCAGTGTCCGGTTGAACGCTGACTCGCCTCGCTGAAAGTCTGGGTCGATGCCTCTGCTGGCGTTGTGGTTGTGCTGATCAACCGTCGCCTGGAGGACATTTGGCTCAATTCCAATCTGCAAAGCAAGATCATTGATAGTCGAACCGGTCTGGATGTATCCGCGCTGCTCGTATTTGCGGAGGGCAAGTGTCCACGGCCAAGGCAGGATATGGCCCATTCCCCGCTTCAGGATGAAATCGTGATCGCAGATGAAGAAGAACCGATCATCTTTCGGGTAGCCATGGTCGAACATTGCGAGACAGATGTCGTGGTATGAGTTCGACTCGTTGACGAACCGGCGCCCATCGGGCCCAACCGCAATGACCCCGGGCCGCCCGCGGTCCAGCCAGCCATAGGGGACAGTTTGCTGCTTCCCGTTTTCACCGAGCAGCGACACTGGGGTCCAGAAACCCGCGCTGCGCACCTCAGTATCAACTGAGGCGCCAGCCTGGAGAGCCAGGTTGATGCCATCCCCGGTTACGTCAGGATGCGTCAGAGTCTGCTCGTGGGGGTGAAGGCCGCTAAGTTCGGATCTGAGCACCGGATTCCTGGCGAATCCACCGGTGGCTAACACAACGCCGTACCGCGCGTTGACCTTGACAGCGCCAGACGGCCCCTCCACGACGCCACCGATCGCACGACCATTCCTGATGATGAGTTCGCGCAGCGATGCACTGGTCCAGATGGTGACCTGCCGCTGACGCAGACTGACGAGGAATCGCGCGATCAGCGCGTTGCCGCCACTCAGTTCGGTCCCGCGACGAAAGCGCATGCGGTCGGCCGAATAGCGACTCACTCTGCGAAGCACGTGCCGGAGGGCCTTCAGAGACCGGAACGGACTGAGGAAGTTGTTGATCTCGCTGGACGAGATCATCATGCCACCGAGCACAACGCGGATCGGATCGCCGATGAGTTCAAAATCATCCTTGAGCCGCCGACCATCAAACGGGACGGGGGACAACGCACGTCCCTTGTCGACACCTCCCGGCCGGGCAGAATGATAGTCAGGTGCAGCAGCAAGTGCGAAGCGTACCTCGGTATCCTTCTCCAGCTCCGAAATCGCCTCCGGGCCGTCGTTCAGCAAGGCTTCGATGAAGTCCGGACGATAGAACTGGCCCAGCTCCCCTTTCAGATATGTGCGCGCCTGGTCTAGTGAGTCCTTGATGCCAGCCTTGACTGCCTGCTGCGAGCATGGAATCCAGATCATGCCGTTGGACAACGCCGTAGTGCCGCCAAGGCGTTGCGATTTCTCGCAGACGAGCACGCTGAGTCCCTGCTTTGCGGCGAACAGGGCCGCAGACAGGCCAGCAGCGCCACTACCGATGACAAGGAGATCGACATCCTCCTCCTTCTGCGGCGCTGACTTTGATGGAGTCTGTATCTGACGTAACGTTGTTGAATTGCTCATCATGACGGGCTCGGATGTAAACAGTAGATCGGGTTGCTCAGGTAAGGCGTTCGTCCAGCGACACCGCCTTGAATGCCTCGGCTGCGGCCTTCACTGCTCGCTCGATCGGGATTCGTTCAATGGAAGATGCGCCGACAAAACCAACGCATTTCGTTGATCGATAGACTTCCTGCGTATCTTCCGGTTCGGCGACCGCCCCACCGTGGGCGAGCAGGATGACGTCGTCGCGAACCGCAAGCGCTGCGGAATTGATCTCGTTGATCCGCTGGACAGCCGTGGCAATGTTCTGGCCTCCTTCGTGCCCTGCAAGCCCACCTCGCGTCGCACCAACGTGCGGAACGATGCAGTCCGCCCCCGCTTCGGCCATGCTTCTCGCGTCCGACGCAGTGGCCACGTAGGCCATCGTGAAGATATCCTTGCGCCGTGCGAGCGAAATCATCTCCAGTTCGCGCTCGAATCCCAGGCCCACGCGGCCACGGCGATTTCGCCACGTCTCGCCCATCGTCGAGATGGTCGGGTAGTTGATCACCCCGGAAAATCCCGCCTGCCAGAAGCGATCCAGCAACGCGTCGAGATCGAGCCGCAGCGGGTCCCACGCCTCCACCCCGCCGATCACCGGTACGTCGGCCACGACGTTGCGAATCTCCGAGGCAAGTTCGACCGTCCTGGCATTCGAGTCGCCGATACGGCTCGTTGGCAACCCCATCAATCTGGAAAGACCGGTGCTGTACACGACCAGCAGGTCGGCCCCACCCAAAGCCGCACATTTCGCAACCAGACCACAGCTGCTTCCCGCCGCAAGGACTGGTCTGCCTTCAGCGACCTGTCGGAGCAAGCCGTCGCGAATTGACGTACGGGTAAACATTTTCATGGCCGGACTTCCTGGTTAAGCTGTTTAGTCATCCACGACACTGCGGCGTGCGCAAATGCAGGGTCATTGATGTGGCAATCGATCTCGATCGCGGGAATGGCCGGCGGAAGCGCCTCGCGGACGCCCTGAAACCATGCGCGATCTGCAGGCGGATCAAAGAATGCCTCACCTTCGCGGTCGTAATCGGACACACCGCGGCGCGGCCACAGGACACAGGTAGGTCCTTTTGCCCTGGCGATTTTGCAACCAGTAATGCGCCCAATCTCCCTGTTCTCTTGTGCCGTCGTGCGCATGAGCGTGGTAAATGGCGTATGTGAGTAGAAGGTTCGCCCTTCGAACTGCGCCGGCACAGTGTCTGGCGCGCCAAAATTCACCATGTCGACAGCACCAGGCGCAACCAGCTGTGGAACGCCTGACTCGGTTGCCGCCGTCAGTCGTTCCGGCCCGGCACTCGCCGCCCCCCCCACCAGCTCGTCCGCGAGCTCCGTGGTCGTGAGGTCAATGACGCCATCGAATTCGCCAGCGCGCACCAGCTTTTCCATCGTCCGTCCACCCGCACCGTTCGCGGGAAATACGATCGAATCGACGCCTGAGTTTCGAAGCTGGGCAACACAGGCGGAGGCAGCCGGCGTTGTCACGCCGAACGCCGTGATGGCAACCACTTTCCGGGCGCGTCGACGGGCGGGCTGAAAACGCATCGCCGCGATCGCATTTACTGCGTTGTTCAGCACACGTTCTGTGAAGTCGTTAATGCCGAACAGATCGACAAGCGTCGGATAAAACAGGATGTCACTCTGACGGGCCAGTTCCGCCAAAAGTGCGGGCCGCGCGCTTGATACAAGAATGCGGGGAAAGCCATACGGAAGATCACCCGCGATCGCCCCGAACGCTGCGCTGCCCTTGCCTCCGGCGATGCCAAGAACCGCCGTCACTTCACCGGACTTCGTTCGCATCTCAAGTTCGTCGCGGACCAATCCCGCAATTCTGGCCAGCATGCCGGATGCGGACTTCCGCTGACCATTCGATTGATCATTGCCTTTCTCATCAGGAAGTAGCTCACGCGCGTACGGTCCGGCGGTACCGATATCGAAAATCCGACAGGATCGACCGAGCCGCCCCAGTGCTTTCGACACAAAAGCTACCTCGGCACCCTTGGTGTCCAATGTGGCGATGATGGCCACTGCATCATTTCCAGATGGCGATGTCATTTGAGTTTCGTCCAATGCCAATAGATTAGTAGTGCATATTTCAAGACAAACGATACTTGATTAATCAGTTCGTTGTGGAGAACGCTAAGCGCTCATTTTAGAGATATGCGTACTGTCCAGCGACGCGCATAGCGGGCCGCTCTCGCGGAGGCGGAAAGACGTGCCAGGTGCCGTCGCCGTGGCGAAAGAAAAACATCTCTACCAACTGCCCCGTTCTTACTGTCTCGACGCACACGTAACGCGCCTGCGCGGTGCGTCGATGGCTGAATCGCTTGACCCGCACCCGGCCCGAGGGGTCCGGTGCGAGCCAGTGTTCCACCATTGCACGAAGCGACCTCTCAGCATCCGCCATTGCTCTCTCCAGCCACTGGCCGTACGTCCGCCGCGCGACAACGGTTCTGACCATACCGCCGCCTTCGCCTGCAACCAGACACGTCAATTCCACGCCCGTGGGACATTCCTGCGCCGCAACGCTTGCCCGCTTGCGTCAAAGAGGTGGCAATCGCCCTTCGCAACTGACAGCGCGACTCGCCCCATTGGAGCTGCGAAGTTTCCTTCCGCGGGGGCTCGTGCAACAAGTGCCTCACCGCCCACTGTTCCATAGAGATAAGTCGCGTTGCCGAGATGTTCGACAAAGTCGACATCGAGCTCCACGCGCAGCTGATCGTGGTCACTGGTTGGCGCGGTGAAGTCATCCGGACGCACGCCGACCGTGACAGCTTGACCGGGTGAAACACCGTCCGCCTCGACCGGCAACACGACCGGGGCCGCGCTGCTCAGACTCACGGTCACCCCTCCGGGGCCCGTGTTCACACAGGCTGCCTTGAGAAAATTCATACGCGGGGACCCGATGAATCCGGCCACAAACTGTGAGCTGGGCTGATGATAAAGCTCGTGCGGCGTTCCGACCTGCTCGATATGGCCGTTCCGAAGCACAACGATCTTGTCGGCCATGGTCATTGCCTCGACCTGATCATGGGTGACATAGATCATCGTGTTGCCGAGTTCACGGTGCAGCTTCGCGATCTGCACACGCATCTGCACGCGAAGCTCCGTATCGAGGTTCGACAGCGGCTCGTCAAAGAGAAAGACCTTGGGCTCCCTGACGATGGCGCGCCCGATCGCCACACGCTGGCGCTGACCGCCCGAGAGCTGCTTTGGCCGACGATCGAGCAGGTGCGCGATCTGAAGCATGCCGGCGACTTCTTCAACCCGCGGCCCGATCGCGTCACGAGGCACCTTCGCCATGCGCAGCGGAAATGCCAGGTTGTCCCGCACGCTTAGATGCGGGTAAAGGGCGTAGCTCTGAAACACCATGCCGAGATTTCGATCAGCCGCGTCGAGATGATTGACCACCTGGTTATCGATGGAAAGCCGTCCGCCGGTGATCTGCTCGAGGCCCCCGATCATGCGCAACAGCGTCGACTTGCCTGATCCCGACGGACCCACGAAGACAACGAATTCGCCGTGGCGGATCGACAGATCGATGTCGTGGAGAATCTCCATCCCACCATAGCTCTTCCGGACACTTTCGAGTTGAACTTCAGCCATGACTCGCTCCCAGTGCGTTCTCGTTGAAGACAGGAATATCCCGCAGGCTTTGAACGACAAAATCGGGCGGCAAAAGCACGGGATCTTCGACGGCTGGGACACCCGTCATAACGAGCACCGAGCACAACCCGGCGCGCTTGCCCGCCTGGATATCGGTGGGAATCTGGTCGCCGACCATGATGGTTTCCTCGCGCGCTGTGCCCAGGCGAGCCAGCGCTGCTTCAATCATGTGCGTCTCCGGCTTGCCCACAATGATGGGCTTTACCCGTGCCGCCACCGCCACGGCAGTCAGCTGTGCTCCCGCCCCCGGCTCGAATCCCTGGGCCGTGGGCAACAACAGGTCCGGGTTCGTTCCAATCAATGTGGCACCGTCCAGGATGGCCCGTACCGCAACGCGCATCTTCTCGTGCGAAATCGCGCGGTCTAGTCCCATGATCACCGCTGCTGGCGAACGGTCGGTGATGTTCATACCTGCCCCGGCAACCGCGTTCGTGAGCGACTCTGCACCGATCACATACACTGGTGTCCCTTCCGGCCACATGGTGCGAAGCAGGCGCGCTGTCTCGCCAGCGGACGTGACCACCTCCTGCGACTCGATCGGAAGTCCCATGTCCGCAAGCTTTTTCACCACGTCAGCCTCGGTGTGCGTCGAATTGTTCGTGACGAAGCAGAACGGCACGCCGAGCCTGCGCCACCCTTGAAAAGCCTCGATCGATTCTTTGATCGCCTGTTTTCCGCGATAGACAACGCCATCGAGATCCGAGACAACGCCACGGATGCGCGGCCAGGCCCGCATTTGCATTTGCTTATCCATTCATCAGCATCCCACCGTTCACATGGATGATCTGCCCGGTGATGTAATCGGCTGCCGGGCTCGCAAGGAAAAGCGCCAGGCCCGAGATGTCCTGCGGTATGCCGACACGGCCGAGAGGAATGCGTCCGCTGTGTCGTGCCTCGGTCTCTTCCCGCGGACGCCCGTGCATCGGCGTATCGATGATGCCTGGCGCGATGCCATTGACGTTGATTCCGAGCGGTGCGCATTCATACGCGAGCAGCTTCGTCAGGTCATGCACCACTGCCTTCGACAGGCAGTAGTCAGCGCCGCCCGCCTGATAGTTGAATACAGCGCCCTGCGATGACAGGGAGGAGCCGATGTTGATGATGCGACCGCCCCCTTGACGCATGGATCTCGCCACGACAAGTTTCGAGCAGAGAAGGATCGCGTTCGCATTGATCTCGAGCGTTCGCTTCGTTTTTTCGTTATCTCCCGTCAGCAAAGGCTCCGCCGATTTCACGCCGGCGTTATTCACCAGGACTTGAAGCGGGCCGAAGCGTTCAGTCACTTCGTCAATGACATTTGCAACGTCCGCCTCGTCGGTCACATCCATCGCCATCGGAACGACGCCCTCGAGTTCCGGGCTGCGCGCGAGGATTGTGCGTAAGGCATCGAGGTTCGTATCGGTGGCCACGACCCGCGCGCCCGCCTGATGGAAGGCCGATGTGATGGCAGCGCCGATGCCGCCGCCGGCGCCGGTCACGAGTACGGTTCGGCTTGATAGGGAAAATGGTGCGGACATTACGACTCCAGTGACATGATGGGTTGCAAAAAGTCGTCGACTTCGCGAGCCGAGGGCATCGCGATCTGTGCGCCGTGGCGTGTGACCGAGATCGCCGCGACAGCCATGGCCCGGCAAATCGCACTACGAATCGGACGTCCCATTGCGATCGCTGCCGCAAGGCCACCGGTAAAGGCGTCCCCGGCACCGGTTGTATCGACCGCCTGTACGGGGAACGCCGGCATCCCGAAGGATTGTTCGATATCGGCATACCAGGAACCCTGTTCGCCCAGCGTGATCACGACAGCGCGGGGACCCAGTTCGAGCAGCGCAGTGGCGGCGCTTCGCGCCGTTTTATCGTCCACGACGTGAATGCCCGTGAGCTCCGACGCCTCCGCTGCATTCGGCGTGACGATATCGACGGCCCGCCATGCATCCCGGCTCATACCCGATTGCACGGGCGCAGGGTTGAAGACGAGCGTGAACGGAACTTCACGTTTTAGCGAGAACAGGTATTCGAGAGCCGGCAGTGGCAGTCCCATCTCTGCGACGACAACGGTATCCCGCGAGATGAAACTCGCGCCATGGCTGATACTCGCAACCGTGATGTGCCGGTTTGCACCCGGGTCGATGATGACCACGTTGCTGCCGTCATTGCCTACTGCCACGAGTGCGGATCCGGACGGTTCTCCCGACGCGATCTCGACTGCATCCACGATCACGCCAGCCTCTTCCAGCGAGCGCAGCAGGAAGTCTCCCGCCTCGTCGCCACCGATTCGCGTAAAGAATCGTGGCGCAGCGCCAAGCCTGGCAGCGGCGACCGCCTGATTGGCCCCCTTGCCGCCTGCGTAGCGGGCGAGCGTGCCCATGACCGATTCGCCTGCCGCAGGCAGGTGCTCGACTTCAAAGCATAAGTCGAGATTTGTGGTTCCGAAGAACATGAGAGGACGGGGGGTCGCATTCATTTCACGGCTCCCATCGTCAGGCCACGTTCGAGGTGCTTCTGGCCAAGCAGGATGAGAATGACCGGGACTGCCATGGTCACGACGAGGCCCGCGGCCATCACCGGATAGAACTGAAGGCCGGGATTCAGCAGCTTCAGCAGCGCCACCGTGACCGGTGCCTTGTCGGAACTCAACATCAACCCGAGCGCAAAGTTGTGCCACGCAAGCAGGAATACCAGTAACGACGCTCCAATCAGCCCGGGCTTAAGCAGCGGCAACACGATATGCAGCACCACACGCGCAGGCTTCGCCCCGTCCATCGCAGCCGCTTCCTCGATATCTTTTGGGATATCTTCGATATACGAGCGGCTTAACCACACGATCATGGGCAGCGTGATGACCTGATAGACCCAGATCATCCCGAGATACGTGTCGTATAGGCCGATCGCCTGGAACACGTTGAAGAGCGGAATGACCACCAGAAGGACTGGAGCGAACCGGAATCCCAGGATGAAAAACGCAATGTCTTCCTTGAACGGAATGTCCTTGCGCGCGAGCACATATCCCGCGGGGACGCCTGCCAGCAGGGAAACGATCACCGAACCGAGGGCAATGACCACACTGTTGATCACCGGATGCAGGAAGTCGACCTTCAGCGAGCCATAGCTCGTCGCGCCGGACTGCGCTGCGTCGAACAGCACGCGGAAGTTTTCAAGCGTGGGTTGAAAAACGAACTGCGGCGGCCAGGCCATGACCTGCCCCTGCGTCTTGAGCGACATCAGCACGATCCAGACAATCGGAAAGGCAATGATCGCTGCACCACCCAGCACGAGCAGATTGAGGCCGAAACGGATACCGTACGAGCGATGGATAGTCATGGGATCAACTCCTCAGCTCACGCGACGGCGGACCGCCCGCCACAGTTTCGCCAGCAGCATCGCGCTGGCAAGCACGACGAGCCAGTTCACCACCATCAGCGCTGCGCCACGACCGAAGTTCATGTCCTGGAACGCCGTAATGTATGCCTGCACAGAGAGCGCTGCCGTACTGTCGCCGGGCCCACCCTGCGTGGTCCCAAAGATGATGTCGAACTGCGTCAGGGATTCAATCAGCCGGAACAGGGCAGCGACCAGAATGTAGGGTGCCACCAGCGGCAACTCGATCCGGTAGAAGATGCTCCAGGCCTTTGCCCCATTGATGCGGGCCGCTTCCCGGATATCGTCCGTAATCCCCTGAAGCCCGGCAAAGATGATCAGCGTGAAAAATGGCGTGAACGTCCAGACGTCGATCAGGACGACCGACGCAAGCGCCGAACTTTCACTTGATATCCAGGCGAATGGCCCCAGGCCCATAAGAGAGAGCAGGTAGTTCAGGATGCCTGCCTGGGGGTTCATCATGGTGGTCCACATCAGTGCGACGCTCATCGGCGGTAACACCAGCGGCAGCAACACCATTGGTCTCAGCACGCGTGCGAGCAGCACCTCAGACGCAAAGAGCCTTGCGATGGCAAGTCCGATTACGGCTTCGAGCGACACGCAGGCGAACGCATACGTCAACGTGACTCGTAGGTTGTTCCAGAAGTCTGCACTCTGGAGCAGCACCGCGTAGTTCCTCAAGCCGACGAAGTGCATAACAGGCACCCCGAATCTCAGATTGGTGAGTGACTGGTACACCCCGTAAAAGAACAGAAACAGAAAAGCCACCAGGATGATGACGGCGGGGCTTACGGCCACCAGACTGAACCAGTCGGCAGATCGGCGACCAACCGGCTCTGCCGGCTCTCTGGCGAGCTCTCGTGAAGCAAATGTTGTTGCGCGAGACATCTGTTGAACCTCGTACATGTTTCTTTCCCTGAATGTCTGTCCTGAGAAAGTCCTGCATCGCAGCTTCGCGAGCCACGACGCAGGCTTTGCGTAACGGAAGTTACTACCCGCCTCTCAGCTAGAGATTCGCCTGGATGTCCTTTGCGAGCGCACGCATCGTGTCATTGACGTTGGCACCGTTGACCATTTTCTGCATGGCCACGGCCCAGTCGTTCATTGCCGTGCTGAATCCTACGCGCGGCGTAAAGAGCAAGGACGCGCGCTGCTGCACCTCCTTGAAGGTATCGACGAAGTTGTTAAATTGGGGCTGGCTCGCATAAGCCAGCCATGCCTTGTCGTTCCACGTCGAGACACGCGGCGGATTGACCAGCTTGCCCGCCAGCGCGCCGTTGAGGTCCACCTGCTTTGACGTTGCCCACTGCACGAAGAGCCACGCTGCCCCCTTGTTCTTCGACGCAGCATTGATTGCCAGTGACCAGATCCAGATGTTCGACTGGAAGCTCTTCGCACCCGGGGCGTGCAGTGGCGGCGCGAAAGCGATCTGACCGCTTGAGGACTTCCCTGCGACGTCGTTCCAGAAGCCGAACATGTTGGAATCAATCGCCATGGCGGTACGTCCTGTGGAAATTCCGTCGACGACCTGGTACCAGTTGTCATTCGCAAAGGACGGCGCCGCGCAGATCTTGATCATCGCCACGTAGTCCTTCTGGAACTGGACCGACGCCGGCGAATCCAGACCGGTGTCGAGCTTGTCACCCTTCTGGATGAAATCACGAACGCCGTACGATGCGGCAATGGAAATCGGGGCAGTATGGATGCTGCTCCAGAAACGGACACCACGGACCGCCAGCGGCGTGATGGCCGGATCAGCCGCCTTCAATGCGGTGCAGGCCGCTACCATCTCCTGCGGAGTCTGCGGGACCTTGATGTGATACTTGTCCAGGATATCCTTCCGATAGAGAAGCTGGATGTTCTCGAAAGCATGCGGGATCGCCCAGATGTCGCCTGTACCGGGTGTAGCGATCTGGCCGTCCTTGATTGTCCACGTGAGGGCGCTGCGCAAGGCCGGGAAGAAGTCGTTGTAATCGTAGCTGGCGTCGGTCAGCTTCGGATCGGCGAGGTATTTGTTCAGCGGCTCCAGCAGTCCAGCGGGCGTGAGATCCCACTCAGGCTGGATCCCCGTGCCAACGACATCCCAGGCAGGAGATTTGGTCGTGAGTTGAACCGTCAGCTTGTTCCAGTAAGTGTCGTCCGGATAGAGTTCAGGTTTTACCTTGATGCCGGTAAGCTTCTCGAACTCGGGCAACTGGGCCACAACCGCATCCGCATACGGATGGATGTCGTACGCCCACGTAATGGTGGTACCCGCAAACTGACGCCAGTTGACGGTTTCGCTGAACGCGCTTTCAGTGATTCCGAACCCGCAGAAAGCGACAGCACCCGCGACAATGGCCCTGAAAAGGCCGTATCGCACGCGGCGACGCGCAAGACGTTGATCACAATTCTTGCGAAAATGTCTGCCGAATGCGAGCGACGCTCGCGCTCCAGTACATCTGTCCAACACTGCTGTTACGCCGACGACACCTGCCGGCGTGGTTTCTCCATGCCTTGCGTTCATCTTTGTCTCCTGAGTGCCACATGTAATTGGATTGCGGCCTTGCACCGATGATCGTGGGCCTTTAGGGCAGACAGGCTACGCCAGCTTTCGGCACCGTCATCGTTTGTAGCGCTACCCTGGGAGATGGAAATCGCCCGTAGTACTGAAAGCGCTTTCAGGTATATTCTGCTCGACGAAGGCGATTGTCAAGGACTCTGCCGGCAGGGTAAACGCTGTCCGCCCTGCTTCGCCTCATCCCGGAAACGCCGGCACCAGCCGTGCCGCCGATCTTCCCTTTGTAACCTTTGCACCGCAAAAACATGCCAAGCAGTCAGCGATCGAAAGCCAAAGCAGTGGGTAACGGCAAGGTGAGGATTGAAGAAGTGGCCCGTATGGCTGAGGTGTCGCCAGCCACCGTATCGCGCGTGCTCAATCATCCGGAGATCGTGCGGTCTGCGCTTCGTGAGAAGGTGCAGAAGGCGATTGAAGCCTTGGCCTACAAACCCGACAACGCTGCGCGGGCGTTGATGTCCCGCAAGACCCGCACGGTCGGCATCGTGGTTCCCACCTTGCGCACGAGCATCTTTGCGGAAGGCATTGAGGCCCTGCAAACCCGCCTCTCCGAGCGCAACTACACACTTCTGATTGCAGCATCCCAATACGATTCCGACCGCGAACTGCAGGAGGTCCGGACGTTGACCGATCGCGGCGTCGACGGCATCGTTTTGGTGGGGAATACGCACCTGCCAGAGACCTACGAGGCAGTCAGGCGCAGCGGGATACCCTTTCTGACGACTTATGTGTCGGATTCCCGCGACGACGTGCCCGCGATCGGGATTGACAACGAGAGCGCCACCTATGACATGACGAGATATCTTCTCGGCCTCGGGCATCGCGAATTTGGAATCATCGCGAACACGCAGACGTCAAGCGATCGTTCCCGTGCGCGCGTGGTGGGCATCCGGCGAGCGCTGAAAGATGCTGGCATTGCCCTCGACACTTCGCGCATCATCAAGGCGAACTACTCGGTCATGCATGGACGAGCGGGACTGCGCGAGCTACTTCTCCGCGACCCCACTATTACGGCCATCATCTGTACGACCGATACGCTGGCGATCGGTGCACTTGCCGAAGCGCGCGAAATGGGGTTGCGCGTGCCGCAGGACCTGTCGATCACTGGCTTCGATGATATCGAGCTGGCCGCGCAGCTCGAACCACCACTAACGACGATCAGCATGCCCGCCGGGGAAATCGGTCAGGCGGCCGCAGACCATCTTCTAAACGCAATTGACGGGATTCCGATACCTCTGAGCATGGCGCTTCCGTACCGTCTCGTTGTGCGGGCATCGACCGCGAAGCCACGGACCAGACAATTGCCACCGATGCAGCGTTGAATTTTCCGATGACAATCCGAGGTAGCCCCATGCGGGCGCATGTTTGCTCCCGCGACTTGCATCGATATTGCTGTCGTGACGAACGGCTGTGCCGACATCTGATGGCCGTCGCTGCATTGCGGGAGACAATCCCGATCGGATGTTCTCTACGTAGCCATCACTCCACCCATCGTTGTAGCAATGTCGGCACTATGCCACCACACATACGAGGAGACGAGGATCGCCACCATGACGATGCCTCGCGACTTCACCAATCAGCGCGCCAAGAACCGTAACAAGTCGAAGATTCGCTCCACGACCCAGCGTGTTTTGCCAAGGCCGCTACCACGAGGCTGACCGCGCCGAGCAATTTCGGTTGCGATGCGGCGGCATGTAGTGGACATCGAAAACCTATGTCACCCTGAACGACCCGAGGCTTCGATAGTGGTCTGCCACGCTTGCCGCTGTTGGGCGAGATATCGGTCTGCAGGTCAAGGGGATTGACCAGCTTGTAGTACTTGGGCCAGCACTCAGAAATCTTCCTGTTGATTTCATGCTATCTTGACCCAGTGATGATGGACTGAAGGAAATCCTGTTCATAGACCACGTTAAGTATCCTCGACCGTGGCAAGCTGGACGAGCTTGTCTTCCAGTGCCAGCACGCCCGGCGGGCGCATGCTGCCGCAGGAGCTTCACCCGCAGCCTTGTTCGGCAGCTTCCCATGTACTACGCAGCAGTCCGACTTCCCGCGCTCATGACTCATCGTCGTGCGCCCTCAGGCTTAACGATGCGCACTGCGCCCAACGCTTCCTAGAGGGCGCAGTAGAGCGTGGGTTCTCCCGGTTCTCGAGCAAAGTGTTTCCGCACGTGCATGGGGTCTCGGACTGTGCGGGGTCCGCTACTGACTCGCCAATACGGCAGCAACGGTGTCGCCGTCGATATCTGCCCGGCATCCCGGCACCCCGAACATCTCGGGGCTCTCGCCACGAGGCTCCGCTACGCGGCTCAATCCCGGCCCGCGCGTACTCCTGCGAACGCTTCGCCAGCTCCCTCGCGGGTGCGCACGCATGACTCGGGGCCGCCGTGGCTGGCCAGGCCTTCAACGTAGGACTCTTTCATTCACAACACTTTGCCGGTTTTGGCCAGCGCACAGGCAGGGAAGAGCTTTACCACCCACTACGTTGTCGATTTACATCCGGCAGACGGCGAGACACGTCGCAGCTGAAAGCGTCTCTTAAGGCAACGCGCGTCACCTCCACCCTTGCAGCCTCAGCGTCGCCCGCACCAGACGCTGCTCCTCCTGTTCGATCTCCTGCAAGCTGTCGCGCAGGCCGTTGATGTGATCCGCGGCTGCCCGATACGCCTGCTCCGGTAGCTTGCCTGTCACCGCGTTGTACAGGCGCGCATGCTGCCGGTCGATCCGCTTGCGATGCGGCTGCCGGTGATAAAGATTGTTCACCGACGCAAACACCGAACTCAGCAGCAGCTCGGTCAACGAACTCAGCGTATGCACGAGCACCGGGTTGTGCGACGCCTCGCAGATCGCAAGATGAAACGCGTGGTCGAGGCGCGCGTGGGTGGCCGCATCGGTTGCCATGTCGTGTGCGGCGAGCATTTCCTCGTAGCGGCGCGTGATCATCATGTAGTCGGCGGGCGTGCCGCGCTGTGCGGCGAGACGCGCCGATTCCGCTTCCAGCATACCGCGCACTTCGAACAGGTCGTAGAGCGTGCGCGGCTGAGAAGCGAGCAGATGCATCAGCGGCGATTGCGGCGGCTGCGCGGTGAGAGTCGCGACGAACGAACCTTTGCCATGTGCTGTTTCGATGATGCCTCGCGCGCGCAGCAGCTTCAGCCCTTCGCGCAGTGCCGTCCTCGATACGCCGAGCTTGTCTGTCAGGCGGCGCTCGGATGGCAACGCCTGCCCCGCTCTCAGTACGCCATCGACGATCAGTCGTTCGATGCGCTCCGCGACCACATCGGCGATCTTGCGATCGGCCTCTCTTGCGCTGTTTTCCGTATTTGCAAACACTGGTATGACCACTTTCAGAACTGATTTTTCATGAAAGCAATGATATCGAGAATTCCCTTTTAAATGGCTAGATTGATCAACTCAACGGACCGATGCCGCCAAAAAACTGGTACGACCACTTGGTTCATCCATCGACATCACAATACGAAACGGGAACAATCGGCGGCTACACGGACAAGCGGCACGCGAACAGGCATGAGCGTCCACGGAGACACCCCATGAGCTACGCCTACGACGAACGGATCGACGGCCCCCTACCCTCGCACGATAAAGCCGCGCTGGTTGCCGAGTTGCAGCGCGTCGTGCCCGGCATGCAACTGCTGCACGACCGGGAAGATCTGCGCCCGTTCGAATGCGACGGCCTCTCTGCTTATCGCACGACGCCGATGATGGTCGCGCTGCCCGACTCGATCGAACAGGTGCAGGCGCTGTTGAAATTCGCCGCCGCGCGCAAGGTGCCCGTCGTCGCGCGCGGCGCCGGCACAGGTCTGTCGGGCGGCGCGCTGCCGCTCGAGCAGGGCATTCTGCTCGTGATGGCACGCTTCAACCGCATTCTGCACATCGACCCCGAAGCATCGATTGCACGCGTGCAACCTGGCGTGCGCAATCTCGCGATCTCGCAGGCCGCCGCGATTCACGGCCTCTACTACGCGCCCGATCCGTCGTCGCAGATCGCGTGTTCGATCGGCGGCAACGTCGCCGAGAACGCGGGCGGCGTGCACTGCCTGAAATACGGCCTGACCGTGCATAACATCCTGAAGCTCGAAGTCATGACCATCGACGGCGAGCGCCTGACGCTCGGCTCCGAAGCGCTCGATTCGCCCGGCTTCGACCTGCTCGTGTTGCTGACGGGCTCCGAAGGCATGCTCGGCATCGTCACGGAAGTCACGGTGAAACTGCTGACCAAGCCGCAAAGCGCGAAGGTGCTCATGGCGAGCTTCGACGATGTGGAAAAAGCGGGCGCGGCCGTCGCACAGATCATCGGCGCGGGCGTGATTCCTGGCGGCCTCGAAATGATGGACAACCTCGCGATCCGCGCCGCCGAAGACTTCATCCACGCGGGCTATCCCGTCGACGCCGAAGCGATCCTGCTATGCGAACTCGACGGCGCGGAATCCGACGTGCAGGAAGACTGCGATCGCGTCGGCGCATTGCTGCGCGAAGCGGGCGCAACCGACATCCGCATCGCGAAGGACGAAGCCGAACGCCAGCGCTTCTGGGCCGGCCGCAAGAATGCGTTTCCCGCTGTAGGCCGCGTGTCGCCCGATTACTACTGCATGGACGGCACGATCCCGCGCCGCGAACTGGCGCGCGTGCTGCGCGGTATCGCGGCGCTGTCGGACGAATATGGCCTGCGCGTCGCGAACGTCTTTCATGCGGGCGACGGCAACATGCATCCGCTGATTCTCTTCGATGCAAACGCACCCGGCGAAATGGAACGCGCCGAAACGCTCGGCGCGAAGATCCTCGAACTGTGCGTCGACGTGGGCGGCAGCATCACAGGCGAGCATGGTGTGGGACGCGAGAAGATCAACCAGATGTGCGTGCAGTTCAGCAGCGAAGAACTCACGCTGTTCCATTCGCTGAAAGCCGCATTCGATCCCGACGGCCTGCTCAATCCCGGCAAGAACATTCCGACGCTGCATCGCTGCGCCGAGTTCGGCGCGATGCACATTCATCACGGCAAGCTGCCGTTTCCCGAGCTGGAGCGCTTCTGATGCGACGCGAATTCGATTCAATGGACGACAGCGCGCGCCTCATCGCGCAGGTTCAGGCCGCAATTGCGCAGCACACGCCGCTGCGCATACGCGGCAGCGACAGCAAGCGCTTTCTCGGCCACGACGTACAAGGCGAGGAACTCGACACGCGTTCGCATCGCGGCATCGTCGCGTATGACCCGACCGAACTCGTGATCACCGTGCGCGCGGGCACGCCGCTCGTCGAACTGAACGCGGTGCTCGACGACGCGAACCAGATGCTGCCGTGCGAGCCGCCGCTTTTCGACGGCGAAGGCACGACAGGCGGCGCCGTCGCGAGTGGGCTCTCTGGTCCGAGCCGCCCGTGGGCGGGCTCGATGCGCGACTTCGTGCTCGGCTGCCGCGTAATTACGGGCGACGGCGATCATCTGCGCTTCGGCGGCCAGGTGATGAAGAACGTCGCGGGCTACGACATGTCGCGCCTGCTCGCCGGCAGCTTCGGTTCGCTCGGCGTGTTGACGGAAGTGTCGCTGAAAGTGCTGCCGAGGCCGCGCGAGCGTCGCAGTTTTGCGCTCACGCTGGGCGTCGACGACGCGATGCGCGAACTGTCCGCATGGCGCAAGGCCGCGCTGCCGTTAAGCGGCGCCTGTTATATCGACGGCAAGCTGCATGTGCGGCTCGAAGGCGGCAGTGGATCGGTGAAATCGGCTGTAGAGCGGATCGGCGGCGAGGAGATCGACTGCGCGTTCTGGGATGCGTTGCGCGATCATCAGCTGCCGTTCTTCGCGGACCCGCGTCCGCTGTGGCGTCTGTCGCTGCCGAATGCGACGCCGTTGATGCCGTTGCCCGGCGACGTGCTGATCGACTGGGCGGGCGCGCAGCGCTGGCTCAAGAGCGAAGCACCCACTGCCGAAATCCGCCAGCTTGCGCATGCGGCGGGCGGACATGCTACCTGCTTCACGCCGTCGCGCGAACGCGAGCCGTTCCAGCCGCTCGCCGTACCGCTGCTGCGTTATCAGCGTCAACTGAAACACCGCCTCGATCCGAATGGCGTGTTGAATCCTGGCCGACTGTACGCCGATCTCTGAAGCGAGCGCACTCATGCAAACGAATCTCGACTCTCACGCGAAAGCCCTGCCCGATGCCGAGGAAGCCGAAAGCATCCTGCGTTCGTGCGTGCATTGCGGCTTCTGCAATGCGACGTGTCCGACGTATCAACTGCTCGGCAACGAACTCGACGGACCGCGCGGGCGCATCTATCTGATCAAGCAACTGCTCGAAGGCGAGCCCGTCACCGACAGGACGCAATTGCATCTGGACCGCTGCCTCACGTGCCGCAATTGCGAAACGACGTGCCCGTCGGGCGTCACGTATCACCGGCTGCTCGATATCGGACGCGCGGAACTCGAACGGCGCATCGAACGGCCTGTCGGCGAACGCCTGACGCGCAAAGGCTTGCGCACTGTGATTCCGCGTCCCGCTGTATTCGATGCGCTGCTCAAGACGGGCCGCGCCGTACGGCCGCTGTTGCCCGCCGCGATGCAGGCGAAGATTCCGGCGCGCGCCACCGTGCCCGCGAAACCGCGGCCCTCGACGCGTCACGCACGCCGCGTGCTGATGCTCGAAGGTTGCGCGCAGCCGTCGCTGTCGCCCAATACGAATGCCGCGGCGGCGCGCGTGCTCGATCGACTCGGTATCAGCGTGACGCCCGCTCGCGAAGCGGGCTGCTGCGGCGCCACCGACTATCACCTGAACGCGCAGGACGCGGGCCTCGACCGCGCGCGCCGCAATATCGACGCATGGTGGCCCGCAATCGAAGCAGGCGCCGAAGCGATCGTGCAGACGGCGAGCGGCTGTGGCGCGTTCGTGAAGGAATACGGACACTTGCTACGCAACGATCCGCTCTACGCTGTGAAGGCCGCGCGTGTGAGCGCGCTGGCGCTCGACCTCGTCGAAGTGCTGGCGGCCGAGCCGCTCGACGCCCTGCAGCCGGCCGGCGATGCCAACGCGTTGCGCGTCGCGTTTCATTGTCCCTGCACGCTGCAACATGCGCAGAAGCTCGGCGGCGCAGTCGAAAGCGTACTGACGCGGCTCGGCTTCGATCTGTCCTCCGTCCCCGACGGTCATCTGTGCTGCGGCTCAGCGGGCACGTATTCGATCACGCAGCCCGAGCTGGCGCAAAAGCTGCGCGATAACAAGCTGACAGCGCTCGAAAGCGGACAGCCGGACATCATCGCGACGGCGAACATCGGTTGTCAGATGCATCTCGATGGTGCGGGCAGAACGCGCGTACGCCACTGGGTCGAGCTCATTGACGAAGCACTGGATTGCAGCAGTGCGTCATACCAGGCCACCTCAACCGCTGAGCGGCTGCCGGCCCCGCGAGCCCGATGATTTTCTCTGCCGCGTGTCGTAGCCCCGATTGTCCGGCACTAGCCGACGACTGCGCAAATCCGCATCCTCGGCATCGTCTGATACGTACCGGTACGATATCTGCAAAAAAATCCATCGCGGCTGCGCCCGACCACCCCACCCGCAGCAAAATTGCCAAGCTACCATATGGCCCGCGGCGCGCACATCAGATCAGGCGATGTGCACAATGAGGTCGTTGCCCTCAAGCGATATCGTCACACCGCTCAGGTCCTCCACATAGTCAAGCTGTTCCAGCCTGCCCTCCATCAGAGGTGATGCCACCACAACGACCCGCGCCCCGGCCCTCAATCCCGCCTCGATGCCTGCCGGGGCGTCCTCAAACACGATGCAGTTGGCCGCCTCAACATTCAACAGATGTGCCGCGAGTAGATATCCGTCGGGTGACGGCTTGCCCTTTTGCACGTCGTTCGCAGTCACCAATACGTCGGGCATCGGCAAACCGGCAGCTCTGATACGGTTGTGGGCCAGTATCCTGTCGGCCGAGGTCACGATTGCCCAGCGCTCTGCTGGAAGACCGCGCAGGAATGTACCCGCTCCCCGAACCTCAACGATGCCCGCGGTGTCCTCCCGCTCCCTGCGCATGACGGTGAGTGCATCGGATTCCAGATCTGCATCAGGAGGCGCCAGCGCGCGCAATGAATCGATGGTGCGCCGTCCTTGGGACTGGCGAAGTACGTGGAGAGGGTCCAGGCTGTAACGGTTTGCCCACTCCGTGTACGCTCGGACGGTCGGCGCGTGGGAGTTGAGCAGAGTGCCATCCATATCAAAGAGGAGGCAGGATGCGCGAAGCTGGGTATTTCGAAGCAACATGGATCAAACTTTCTGAAAACTCAAAGACAATCACTGGACCCGATGGCCCGGCAGCTCATATTGGCTGCAGCGCAACTGCAGCCTCCGTAGCAATACGATGGAGTTTGCGAAGAGTGCGAATAGCACCATCGCAAACCCTGTGCGGCCGCGAGATCGCGGCGTAACAGCGCCAGGACGTGTAGCAGCCTGGCGAAGGTTCGGTTGCGACGCCACGGCCCCGAGTGTCAACCTTGTCCCGCATATCTAACCCCACGTCGCATTTGCATCCTTCACGATCGCGACCATAGACCACTGGAAACCGGGTGCGGTATCGTGGCGAGCCAAAAGAGGCAGCGAGATCACTCGACGCCCCGCCCTTTCTATGCTTCGACCTTTGCTGAATCTCCCGGTGGACGAACTTCCCCATCAATGAGGCACCAGACCTTCAGGGGATTCCTGGTCTTCAACGCAACCGGTAGCACGCAGTCGGGCACGTCCTGATAGCACACGGGGCGAAGGAACCGGTCGATCGCTGTCGCACCCACGGACGTGAACATCGAATTTGACGTCGACGGAAACGGACCGCCATGAACCATGGCGTGACAGACTTCCACGCCCGTCGGGAAACCGTTCGCGAGAATACGGCCGGCCTTGCGTTCGAGTACAGGCAACAGTCGTCGCGCGTCCTCGTAGTCGTTGGCGTCTATCTGAATCGTCGCGGTCAGTTGCCCCTCGAGCGATTCAGTAATCTGGAGGAGTTCGTCGAAATTGCGCGCCCGAACGATTATCGAGGCCGGCCCGAACACTTCTTCGCGGAGCTCCCCTGATGCCAGAAAACGCGATGCGTCGGTGATGTACAACCCCGCGCGTGCGGCATTGTGGCGCTCACCAGCCAACTGCCCATGCGCCACTACCGTCACGTCTGGCATTGCTTCAAGCTTTCGGTTGCCGCTCACAAATGCGTCAAAAATGCCCGGCGTGAGCATCGTTTGCGCAGGCTTCACGGCCAGTGCGTCGGCCGCAGCATTCACGAAACGCTCCAGATCAGGGCTGTCGATCGCCAGCACCAGGCCCGGATTCGTGCAGAACTGCCCAGCGCCCAACGTCAGTGAGTCGACGAATGCCCTGCCGATGGTTTCCGCCCGGCCCGCGAGTGCGCCAGGAAACAGGAAAACCGGATTGATACTGCTCATTTCGGCATACACCGGAATTGGCTCGGACCGCGCGTTCGCGATCGCGAGCAGCGCGAGACCTCCCTGTCGGGAGCCGGTGAAGCCTACGGCCTTGATGAAGGGGTGCGCGACCAGCGCTTCTCCAATCTGACGGCCAGCACCAAAGAGCAACGAAAACACCCCTTCCGGCAAGCCTTGCTCCGTGACCGCTTTCTGTATCGCGCGCCCCACCAGTTCCGACGTCCCGAGATGTGCGCCATGCGCCTTGACGATTACCGGCGCACCGGCCGCGAGCGCTGAAGCCGTGTCGCCCCCCGCGACCGAGAAGGCGAGCGGAAAATTGCTCGCGCCGAATACAGCCACCGGCCCGAGCGGGATTTTCGCGAGGCGCAGGTCCGAGAGCGGCGACGGCCCGCGCTCGGGTTGTGCATGATCGATGGTCGCGCCGAGGAAATGGCCATCCCGCACGACCTTCGCGAACATGAGCAACTGGCCGACTGTGCGAGAGCGCTCACCTTCCAGACGTTGAACGGACAGTCCCGTCTCCGCATGCGCGCGCCCGATCAGTTCATCACCGATATCCAGGATATTTCGGGCAATCGTCTCGAGGAATGTCGCACGCTTCTCGAGGGGCAATGTGCGATAGACGTCGAAAGCTCCCGCTGCGAGGTGCGCCGCGCGCTCGACTTCTGCTGGGCCACCTAACCCGAACCTGGGTTCCAGAATACCAGCGTTGGTCGCCGGATTGAATGCACACTGGCTGCCATCGCTGCCGCGTACCGTGGCAGAGCCGACGAGCATTTCCCCCGTCAAGGTCATTTCATACTCCTCTGAAATTAATAGTCCCACACGCGAACCGGCGTCCACGCTTGTCGGGGCTCACAAGGACATGCGAAGAACCGATGCACCGGCGAATGCATTTACTGCATAGCGAGATGAACGTTCCTAGCGCGCCCAGCGAAGCACCATGGGATCCAGTCGTCGCGCGATCTCCAGCAATCCGGCGCGTGTCTGCGGCTCGACGGGCAAGAGCGGATGTCGAACATGATCGGAGTCAATAATGCCACCCTCCTTCATGAGGATCTTGCATGCCGCGAGGCCACATTGCCGGTTTTCGAAATTGATCAGCGGCAGCCATCGTTCATAGGCATTCAGAGCGCCCTCCCGATCACCCGAGACATGCGCACGCAGTACCTGCTGGATGCCATCGGGATAGCCGCCACCCGTCATCGCACCCGTAGCGCCTGCATCCAGATCCGCGAGCAGTGTGATGGCTTCTTCACCGTCCCACGGCCCCACGATTGCATCGCCGCCAAGCCGGATGAGCTCCCGCAGCTTCGCTGCAGCCTGCGGCACCTCGATCTTGAAGTACGACAGGTTGTCGATCTCCCGGGCCATCCGGGCCAGAAATGCGGGGGACAACGGTGTGCCAGCAACCGGCGCGTCCTGGACCATGATCGGGATATCGACTGCATCTGATACCTGGGAGAAAAAGCCGACCACCGCAGCCTCGGTCGCACGAAACGTCGCACCGTGGTAAGGCGGCATCGCCATGATCATCGCGGCGCCCGCATCCTGCGCGTGCCGGCTGCGCTGCGCGCAGACCATCGACGAAAAGTGGCTCGTGGTGACGATGACCGGGACGCGCCCCGCTACGTGATCGAGCACCGCGGTCGTGATACGTTCCCGCTCTGCGTCTGTCAACGAAAACTGCTCGGAGTAGTTCGCCAGAATGCAAAGCCCGTCCGAGCCAGCATCAATCATGAAATCGACGCAGCGTCGCTGACTATCCAGGTCCAGTGCGCCGTCGTCGCGGAAAATGGTGGGAACGACCGGGAACACGCCCGTGAATTTCGTACTAGGTTTTCTGTTCATGATCTGTAGAACTATCGATTGAGCGGAATGCGCCGCTGATCGGGATATCGCTATCGCGACAGGCCACACTTCCTGAAGAATTGCACTGTACTGCCAGGCCGTTGGGCGACCGGGCCCGGTACGTCAGTGCCCGAGGAACTCCGGCGCGCGCTTCTCAACGAAAGCGTTCATCCCCTCCTGCTGGTCACGCGTCGTGAAGGCGTATCGTATCGCCCGGCGCTCGACGGTCAGCCCCGCCGACAGTGCTGTCTCATACGACGCCAGCACTGCCTCCTTCGCGAGCTGCAGGGCCACCGGCGCCCGGCGCGCGATCACGGACGCGATCTCGACCGCACGCTCGACAACGCTGTCCACTGAAACCACTTCACTGACGAGGCCCGCTCGCAGTGCGACTTCAGCCGTGACAGGCTCGCCTGTCATTATCATCTGCATCGCGAGCGACTTGCCTACGACCCGCGTCAATCGCTGTGTCGCGCCATCGCCTGGTAGGATGCCGATGGTGATTTCGGGCTGTCCGAAGACGGTCCCAACGCCTGCGATCATGATGTCTGCCAGCATCGCGAATTCGAGGCCGCCGCCAAAACAGATGCCCTGGACTGCCGCGACCACCGGCTTCCTGAACGCCGCGACCGCATCCCATGCAGCCTGTCTTTCATGGTTGCTCAGTGCATCAAAGCCGTACTTCTGCATCTCCTTGATATCCGCGCCAGCGGAGAAGACCTTCTCGTTACCCGTCACGACAACAGCCCTCACGCCGGGATCGCTCTGCGCCTGCAACAGGGCTTGCGCCACCTCCTTCAGCAGGCCCGCGCTCAACGCGTTGCGCTGCGCAGGACGGTTCAGCCTGACGAGCAGTACACCGTCCACTGGCGATGTCGTCTCAATCGTTGTCCATTGATCGTTCATTTCGGTCCCTCTCATTCCCATTTAACCTGTTGCACGCACAATGCGCGATCAGCTCAAATTTGCCGTTAGCAACAGCTGGTCGCATCCGCTGCAGCAGTCGCCCTGACGATGCCCCGCCGTTCCAGTTCTTCCACTTCGTCGGCGCCCATGCCGAGCTCAGCGAGCACGTCGGAGGTATCCTCTCCTGCCGACAGCGCGAGGTGCCGTAACCCGGGTGTGCTGCCGTCGTATCGCAACGGATGGGCCACGAGCGTCGCAACGCGCTCACCGACATTGACTTCCCTGAAGCACTCGTTGTGCACCACCTGGGGGTCGTGGCGAAGCTCGTCATAGTTCTGCACCTTCTGGTACCAGATGCCTGCCGCATCGAACGCGCTGGACAATGCGTCGTAGGTCAACGGTGCAATCGCCGCAGCGATCAGCGTTGCGAGCGCGTCGCGCTCCGTATAAGCCGATCCGGTCACCAGGCCAGCCGCTGCGGTTGCCAGCTCGTCACTCCGGAGTGCCTGCGCAAGTTTTCCGACTTCGTTCAACGACAGCACAATATGGGCGTCGACGGCCCGATAAACCCCGTACGGGGCCGCATGAAACCATGTCGCCAGGTGCGAGTCGCGGCGGAGAATGTTCGCGTCGCGATTGCCCGAGTAGTACAGCGTCAGGGCCTCGGCCTGCAGGTCAATACCGGCGTTAAGCAGGCTAGCCTCGACCCGGGTGCCCTTGCCGGTCTTCAGGCGTCGGACGTATGCGCCAAGGATGCCCATCGCCAGAAGCGATGCGCCATGCTGATCGACGACCGCGCATCCGACCGCGGTCGGCGCAGTTCCCGCAACCGCGGTGGCTGCGACGAGTCCCGTTCGGGCCTGGACCAGCAGATCCTGCCCCGGGCGGTCCCGATCCGGCCCTGAGGTACCGAATCCACTGGCGGACGCGTAGATGATGTCAGGCTTGACCTTGCGGATATCTTCATAGCCAAGACCCAGCCGGTCCATGACACCAGGACGGAAATTCTCCAACACAACGTCGAAGTCCCTAGCCAGACGAAGCACGATCTCGCGTCCCTCTGGTTGCTTGACATCGATCGCAAGACTGCGCTTGTTCCGGTTGCCACACAGGTAAAAGGCGCTGACGTCTTTCACAAAAGTGTCCGCACCGGCCCAGTGACGCTCGAACGCGCCCGATGGCGGTTCGACCTTGACGACATCCGCGCCCATGTCCGCCAGGTACTGACCGGCGGCCGGCCCCTGCAGATAGTGGCAGAAGCTCAGTACGCGAAGACCTTCCAGTACATTCGTCGTTGAGGTCATTTCAGGCACTCCATTTCATTTCCTCACAACCGGGATGGCAAATGCGCCCCGGACCAGCGATACATACCGCAATCGCCTCATCCACCGCTCTCCTGAGGAGCCGGCGCTGCCGCGATCACTCCGCTCGCGAGAAGCCCATCGATCGCTCCGTCGTCGTAGCCGAGCTCGCGCAGGATCTCTTCGGTCTGCGCGCCCAGCGGTTGGGGCGCGAGCGTCACCTCGGGCGTACATCCGTCATATCTGACGGGGTGCGACACCAGCGTGATGTCACTGCCCGTTGCACCGCGCACGGTCCTGAAGGTCTGGTTGTGCCGAACCTGTGGGTCCTCGACAACATCCGCATAGTCGTTGACACGGGCATGCCAGATCCCTTGCTTTACAAAGCGCCCTTCACATTCGTCTGTCGTCAATCCACGCACTGCACCGGCAATCACCTGGGCTGCTTCTTCGCGCCGCACATAGGCGTCGGAGTCATCGATCCGGCTCTCGGCAGGGCAGTCGAGCGCGTCATACAGCGTCGACAGTTTTCCGAGCGAGATCGCGATGTAGCCATCGCGGGTCCGGTAGATGCCGTATGGCGCACCGAAGTACCAACCGGAAAGCGGATACGGCTGCCTGACGTCATCGGGCCGCTGGCCATTCAGGTAGCAGGTAAATGACTCAAGCTGCAGATCGATCGCTGCTGACAGCAGGCTGACATCCACGCGCCCGCCCTCGCCGGTCCGTTCGCGCCGCACGAGCGCCGCCAGAATCCCGGCTGCAAAAAGCGCTGCGCCATGATGGTCCGCTGCCGACACACCGACCGCACGTGGACCGCCATCAGGCGTCCCGGTGATGGTTGCCAAGCCCGACAACGCCTGAATGAGCAGGTCCTGCCCAGGGCGATTCACATAGGGGCCGTCCGCACCATAGCCCGATGCCGATGCGTAGATGATGTCCGGCTTGATCGCACGCACCGCGTCGTAGCCCAGGCCCAGCTTGTCAAGCACGCCGGGCCGAAAGTTCTCCGCGAGCACATCGGCGGTTGCAATCAGCTTGCGCGCGATCGCCAGCCCCTGAGGGTCCTTCAGGTCGAGCGCGAGGCTTTTCTTGTTCCGGTTGCCAGACAGCAAAAGCATGGTCTGCCCATCGACGCTCTTGTTCGCACCGCCCCAGCTGCGCTGGAACGCGCCTTCGGTCGGTTCCACCGCAATCACGTCCGCCCCAATGTCCGCCAGAAACTGGATTCCGACAGGACCCATCAGGAAATGGTTGAAGCTGACGACACGCAGCCCCTTGAGATGATTCATGACATAACCTCACAGTTGCCTGCAGGCGGCCACGCCGCGATGCAGGACTTATTGATCAGTAACCGCTCGCACTAGTGGGACTTCACTGCCCGTCCAGCATGGATCAGTCCGCGGCGTAGGTCATCCCGCGGCGCTTGGCGCTCCAGTACACCACCACGCTCAGCGCAGTGACGATCGAACCGTAGACAGGAAACATCCACGCGGCATGATGGTGCTGAAGCCAGACCAGCAGGTATGCCGAAGGCCCGCCGAAGATCGACACACCCAGCGCGTATCCCACTGACACACCGGTCGTGCGCACGCTTTTCGGCATGAGGGTCGTCGCCACATAGTTATAGAGGCTCATGTTGAACCCGACGATGGCGCCGCCGCCAATCATGATGAGCGCGAACAGCGCGACATTCGGTTTGGTGTAGAGCAGCGTGACGAAGAACGCAGGGATGAGCAGCAGCCGGAGGATCGTGAACGCACGCGAGAGCCTGATCCTGTCGGCGAGCGCCCCAATGAGCGGTCCCGAAATGATCCAGACGATCCCCATCGCTGTCGTGATGCCGAAGACGGCCGTGCTGTTCTCCTTGAAGACGGCGTTTGCCATGTTCGGCAACCCCGTGTTCCACGCGTAGTTCGCAATCTGGATGGACCCAATTACGAGCACGACTGCCAGCAGGGAAAGCCGCACCTTCCAGAGCGTTTTCCATACCCCGCCCGTAGTCTGCTGGACCTGCTCAAGTTCGTCCCGCCGATGAAGGGCCGACCTGATGAGCGTCTCCGGTACGGCACTGCGCAACCAGATGACAGCGAGGCCGAGGACCCCGCCAACAGCAAAGGGAATACGCCACGCCCAATCCATTAGCTCCGCGCGGGTCACGGATGCACTGACCAGAAAAGCGACCAGTGTGGAACCGAAAATCCCGGCCTGAATAAATGTGCCGCTAACGAGCCCGAGATATCGGCCCTGCCGTCCCGGCGGAGCGAGTTCGATGGCAATCGCATTCGCCACGCCCGCCTCCGCGCCGGTTGCCAGCCCCTGGATCACACGGATCGCAAACAGAATGAATGCGGCCCAGGTGCCAATGCGTTCATAGGTCGGAAGTATTGCGATCAGCAACGACGAGAGTGCCATGGCCGAGACTGAAATCATCATGACCCTCTTGTGACTGATCCGGTCGGCGATCGGTCCGAGAATGGCGGCACCAACGGGGCGCGCAAGGAATCCCGCACCGTACACGGCAAGCGCCGCAAGCAGCGAGCTGACCGGATCGGTGGAGGGAAAGAAATGTGGCGAGAGGAACGCCGCCATGACCCCGTACACGTTCCAGTCGTACCATTCGAGCAGTACGCCTCCCCCAAGACCACACGTCACGCGTCTGCCCGACGCTGCCGGCGCGCCAGCAAAACCTCCCGACCTCGTGCCACCGAGTCCTGCTTCCATATCTGTCTCCTGAACACCGCGTTTAATTTGATCGACCGTCTGTTGACGGTCTTCGGCGTGGACGCATCGCCAGGCAACTCACCTGTCGAACATGCCCCGTCAAGGAAGCCCTTTTTTGATTTATTGAAAGCGCTTTCAGCTATACTGTTCCAGCGGAGGAAAACTGTCAAGATTTTCTGTTGGCAGGGTAAACGCCCGCACCCCTCGCCGGCGTCGGTTTTCAGGACTGACGGGCGGGGAATCGCGGTCTCGACGTTCAACAACAGCGCCCCAGCAGCGACAATATGGCAAACATCGCGAACCTGATCGCCGACTCTTCCGGCAACGGCAAGGCAAGAATCGCAGACGTGGCGCGCCTCGCAGATGTGTCGCCAGCAACGGTCTCCCGGGTCCTCAACCACCCCGACAAAGTGCGCGAAGTGCTCCGCCAGAAAGTGCAGCAGGCCATATCAGCCTTGGCGTATGCACCTGACAACGCTGCAAGATCGCTGATATCCCGTCGTACCCGCACCATGGCGGTCGTCGTGCCAACGCTTGCGACCAGCATCTTTGCAGAGGGCATCGAGGCGCTGCAAAGCCGCCTGTCCGAGTTGAACTACACGCTGCTGATCGCTGCTTCGCAATACGATCCGCATCGCGAGCTTCACGAGGTGCGAACGCTGATCGATCGCGGGGTGGATGGCATGGTCCTGGTGGGGAATTCGCATCTACCAGAAACCTGCGAAACGATCGTGCGCAGTGGCACGCCCGTTCTGACAACCTACGTCTGCGAGTCACAGCAGGGCGTACCTGCCATCGGCATCGACAATGAGAGCGCCACTTATGACATGGCGCGCTATCTTCTGCGGCTTGGGCACCGGGAATTTGGCGTCGTTGCCAACACGCAGCTCGCCAGCGACCGCACGAAAGCCCGAATTGCCGGCGTGAGTCGTGCCTTGCGCGAGGCAGGTCACGCACTGGAAGCGTCCCGCGTCGTGAACTGCGCCCACTCCATCTCGCAGGGACGCGAGGGCCTGCGCGAACTGCTCCTCGCGGCGCCAGTAATCACAGCCGTAATCTGCACGACCGACACGCTGGCGGTCGGCGCTCTTGCAGAAGCGCGAACCATGGGCCTGCGTGTGCCCCATGACATCTCGGTCACCGGATTCGACGACATCGAACTCGCCGCGCAACTTGAGCCCCCGCTGACTACGATTGCAACACCCGCCAGGGAAATTGGTCGGTCCGCGGCGGATTACCTCGTCAGTGCAGTTGAGGGGGTGCCGATACCGCTGAATACGGCGCTGCCTTACCGCCTGGTCGCACGCAGTTCGACCGCCAGGCCGCGAACAAGGACGCTACCACGCGCCCGTGGCCCGAAATGACCGACGGCAAGACGCTCAGCGTTAACACCATCTCCCGGCTTCACCGCATTGCACTACAATGATATTTGAAAGCGCTTTCATTCTTATGAGCAACTTTACATCGAACAGCAGGCCGCGGGCCTCGTCAAGATCCGCATAACAGGGGAAACCTCATGACCCAACCATCACGCGCCATTTCCACTGATGTATTGATCGTCGGCGGCGGGGGCGCAGCCCTTCGCGCAGCGCTCGAAGCCCAAGCCAGTGGCGCATCAGTGCTCGTCGCCATCAAGGGAGAATTCCGGAAGTCCGGCGCAACGTTCCATAGCGTTGCCGAGGTGGGTGCATTCAACGTGCCGGACGACGCCGGAAAGGTCGGCGATGGCCCTGATGTATTCGTCGAGGACATCCTGAATGCCGCACAGGACATGGCGGACCCGCGGCTTGCCCGAATCCTCGCGCAGGAGGCCGGGGACGCGATGCAGTATCTGGAGAAGTACGGCGTCACGTTCGAGAAAAGCGGGAACGGCTACCTCGTCTTCCAGGCATGTTTTTCATCCAGACCCCGCTCCCATGTGATCCCCGAACACTTCAAGCCGATCGTCAAGGCGCTAGGTCAGGAGGCCAGCCGGCGGCAGATCGGTGTGCTGGACCGCACCATGATCGTCGATCTCATTGTGCGCGACGGTCAATGTGTCGGTGTCATCGCGCTCGGCGCCGATGGCGTTCCGCTCATCATCCGCTCGAAGTCGACCATCCTGACCACCGGCGGAGCCAGCCAGATCTTCGCGAAGAATCTTTACCCGACCGACATCACGGGCGACGGATACGCCATGGCTTACCGGGCCGGCGCACGGCTTGCCAACCTTGAGTTCATGCAGGCAGGTGTCAGCACACTCACGCCGTTCGTCAACCTGTTCGGCAACTATCTGTGGGATGCACAGCCCAGACTGACCGACCGCAATGGCAAGCCGTTCCTCGCCGATTACCTTCCCGCCGGACTATCGCCCGAGGCTGTCATCGCGCAGAAGGCAAAGCACTTCCCGTTTAGCGCGAGTGACATCTCCCGTTACATTGAAATCGCCATCCAGCAGGCGATCAACGACGGCAGAGGGTCCGACGAAGGCGGTGTTTATATGGATTTCATTGACTGCGACTTCGAGACCCTCTTTGCAGACAAGACCCGCAGCATCACGAACATGTGGCCGCTGACGTGGCAATGGTACAAGGATCGCGGTGTAGATTTGCACAAGGACAGGTTCCAGATTACCTGTTCAGCACACGCAGTCAATGGCGGCATCCTGATTGATCCAGATAGCCAGTCGTCGCTCCCCGGCCTCTTCGCAGCTGGTGAAGTGGCAGCCGGCCCCCACGGAGCAGACCGCCTTGGCGGAAACATGGCGGTCACCTGCCAGGTTTTTGGGCGACGCGCGGGCATTGCCGCCGCAGCACGGGCGAAGCGCGTTCCGATGCCGGACATCCTGGACGTTGAGATGGAAATCGGACAACTTGAACGCCGTTTCGCACACCATGAAACGGGATCAGAATTAGTAGAATCGATCCACGCTGAACTGCAGCGTGCGGCAAACCGTCATCTGCTCATCATTCGTGACGCCGACGGCCTGAATGCACTACTCAAGGTCTGCGCACACCTTGAGGAGCGCCTCACGCAGTCGCGGATCGTCAGTCCGAGGGATCGCATCGCGGCCATCGAGTGCGCGAACATGATCCTGGTGGCCAGACTCATGGCGAGCGCGGCGCTAGAACGTCGCGAGAGTCGCGGAGGACATTTTCGCCGTGACTACCCGGAGCGCGATCCGGCGCTCGGTTTCAGCATCATTCTGGACAGCAAGGCCAGGTCCGGCATTGTGCGCGCGAGCCTATCCGATCTCCCGAACCTGGAGTGGCAGCCGTCGCTTTCGTAACAGGGCAGACAGGGCACACGGCGACAGTCGGGACATGCAGCCAATGTCGCCTCGCCCCGCCGAACGCTCGGCCCCGCCAACAGGCGGAGCCAGCCTTTTAGATGGATCGCTGAAGTGTCCGCTGGAAGACAAAAGGAGAAGCAGCTGTCGCGATACCCTCCGGAACGTACACGACCGCCGAACGAGCTGTTCGGAACTCCTGGCCTGTTAGAAGACATTTTCCTCGCGACTTTACCGGCACATGGGCACTCAAATCCGTCATGCATGGGACGTTGATATTCCTGCTCTGTACGGCCTGTATGGCGGATCCGGGGCCGGGGCCTACTGACCGTCCTGGTATATAACGACGGAGCGGATCGACTCACCTTGCTTCATCAGGTCGAAGCCTTCGTTGATACGCTCGAGCGGCAGCCGATGCATAATGAGATCGTCGATGTTGATCTTGCCTTCCATGTACCAGTCGACGATTTTCGGCACGTCGGTGCGGCCGCGCGCGCCGCCGAACGCCGAGCCCTTCCATTCGCGGCCCGTCACCAGTTGGAACGGCCGCGTACTGATCTCCTCGCCCGCCGCCGCGACGCCGATGATGAACGACTGGCCCCAGCCCTTGTGCGTGCATTCGAGCGCCTGACGCATCACCTTCACGTTGCCGATGCCTTCGAACGAGTAGTCGGCACCGCCATCGGTCAGCTGCACGATGTGATCGACGACGTTCTCGACTTCGTTCGGGTTGATGAAGTGCGTCATGCCGAACTTCTTCGCCCGGATGGGCAGTTCAAACTCCTCTATATGAACGGCCCGTGAGGATCCGCCCCATCAGGCGCCTTCACGGTAGGCGGGGCCGTTCATATCATTCCACTTGTGGGCGGCTAAATTCCCCCAGGCAGGACGAGCGGATTATGCGTCGGATTCCCCAGTGACGGCAAGTCTGGTGGCGGCTTCACGCAGGCGATAGCTCGTGCCTTCAAACTCGAGAAGTTTGGAGCGATGAAGCAGTCGGTCAAGGATCGTCGAAGCCATGGTGCTGTCGCGAAGGTACCGACTGGGAAAGTTCGAACCGCCTATATCCCGGAACTACTGGCCACTGCGTGACGACGATCAGGTGGCTTCTTTACGGCGATCATAGACTGGCTCCAATACCCCGATCATGCCATGGCTCCTATACGCCGATCCTCAGGTGGCTTCATTACGCCGATCACGGATTGGCTCCATATCGCCGATCCATGACACGAGCTCCCGCCTTGGCGTGTGGCCGCAAGCTGCACACGCCAGCCAGCCGAATCCCGCTACCTGACCGACGGCTCCAGTTCACAATCATGCCTCACGCGCATGCGAACGGACCAACGGCCCAGCTGAGCCTCTTCCCCCGCTCTTAACGAGTGCAGCTCTGGGTGGTTTCGTATCATCGCCTGATCGGCGCAACCGAGGGGCCAACCCTCATCACGGATACAGCATGTACGACGACCTTCGGTCGCTTTCCTTCTTGGCACACCGACAACTATTCTGACGCCGTGGATAGTAGCCAGTCGCTCTACTTACACCCCTGTCTGAATTCCCGGCGCCACCAATCGGTAGCGCAACAAATTGGCGGAATTGTCTGGTTTGTATGTTGAGGCTACGCAAGCGTTGCCTCCCCTTGCACTGCAGCAGAGCAGTTCCTCATGCTTCTCCGGCGGTATTGGTGGAGGTCGCATTTCCGGGATTACAGAGAACGGCAGGCGTTAACGCCCCTTTGACTCGTGTTGTTCGAGCTTCTAAGCCAGCAAATGGCGGGCTTGTCCGGTTTGAATGTACGCCTAGGCTGACCCTGAGGGGCGCGGATCTGACCGGAAAAGAGCGTTGGTATGAGACTTGCAAACAACGGGTCGCTGCCGCCCGCACCGCTGCGGCTTCCGCAGTAACGGGTTCGTGCCATGCACGATCTTTTGAGACGAAAATTTGTAAGGCATAACCTCAACAGCTTGACCACCGGAATGGAGCGAACGGTACAGCGAGCAGCAAACGGCCAGCGAGGCAATCGAGCCTATTTGACAAGGTTTGTTGCGCATCGCATCACATGCTGCAGTTTAAAGGCAACACTGAACAAGCCTCTTGAAGCGGTCAGTCATCGTTTTACACAACTCGCCAGTACTTCTAAATGAACCTAGGAGAAAATAAAATATGGCAGGAATTGCAGCAGCATTTAAACTACCAGACAGTGTTTCAGATGAAACGGTACTTAGCCGTCTGGGGAAGATGGCGGCAAAGCTGGCAAATAGGGGGCAATGCGGCGCCGACCTATTAGTGTTTATGGAAAAAACAGGCACAACGCGATATCGCTCAAATTGCCTCCCATCAAAATATATTCCTATAGAACAAAGCGAATATTCCATAACAATCAGCCACCCTGCTTCTGTAGGCTTGGCGCACATTCATAGTCATACCCCAGTAAAAAGTGATCCGTCTAACGTGCAACCACGATCAAACAGTGAATTCAATCACAATGAGAAGAACACATTTATCTCTATTTCACTAAATGGCGCTTTGGCTAACGGTCATGACTTGAAAGATGAATTACAAAAACACGGCATCTTACCACGCGGAAATGACGATGCCGAGATTTTCATGCGATTTGTCGAATTAATTTGCAGAAGAGACTACTGGAAATTTGGTGAGCCCATCAATTATAAAAAAGTTTTTCGAGAAATTGATCTTCGAATCGATGGGGCTGTCAGTGCTCTGCTTTTGGATGGGCATGGCAACCTCGTTGCATATAGGAATCAAGGGGGGATACGCCCATTGGATTTCATGACGACGACGGACAAGTTTATATTGTTTGCATCAGAAAATGGGGCCTTCATTGACTTTGACGGTGAATACGAGGAAGTCTTGCCGAGTCACATAAAGGTAATCGACGCGCAAACCGGACTTTTGACGGATCATTTTGTCGGTGACGAAAAACATCCCGCTACCCTATGCGCATTCGAGTCAATCTATATTGGAAACCTTGAGACAAAAAACAAAAATCAATGCCATGAGTCAACGCGCTACAAAATAGGTTCTGAACTGAGCGAGCTGGTGCCTCAAAAGATCGGGTATGGCCCTCATAGGGAGAAGATTATCATTTCATCGATGCCAGATACCGGTAGACCATATGCTGACGGACTTTTTTCACAGCTATCCAAGAAAGATCCAGAAAATTATGAAAGGGCGGAAGTCGTCAGGTTAAATTTATCCCAGCGCACACTGATCAGTGATGCTCATCAACGCAAGTCACTCATTAACCAGAAATATCAAGTTATTGATGTTCGCGTGTCAGGAAGAATGATTGTCATCGTGGACGAAGCCCTCATTCGCGCCGATACCAGCAAAGATGTAACCCAAAAACTCATCGACGCAGGCGCAAGCGGCGTCCATTGGGTGATTGGCTCACCGCCGATTATCGCACCTAACTACTATGGCGTTGGGATACAGCACATGGAGGAGTTGGCTTTTTGGAAAATATGGCGTAGGTTGCCTGATCACATAAGACAATGTGGCCTGTCGTTGCAGAACATGGACCCCAGCATGATTCGCATTATCGAGCAGGAAATTGCCCTATTCATCAAAGCAGGCAGCGTCACCTATTTGCCGCTGCGGTCATTGATTGCAGTTTTGCCTGGTGCTGATGATTGTAACGATCTTTCGCCGTTTACGTTGCGTATGCCAACGCAGAGCGGGCTGAGGATGGCGGCGCGAAATTTTCACAAAATAGTGGTTGAAAAGACAGTTTGACCTTTTTAATTTAAAAGCAACTTTGTGGATCAAAAATGAAATCAACACTTGTTCTCGATTGGAATGGCACGTTACTCGATGACACGGAACTTATACTGCAGACGATCAATTCAATTATTTTTCGGTTCAACAAGCCGTCTCTCGATCTTGCCATCTTCCAGGAAAAGTGTGAATTCCCATTTTCTGTCCTCTATCGAAATTTGGGGTTGACCGAAAATGAAATTGCCATCGCTCAAAACGATGGCAACGCACTTTTTCACGATTACTATGAATCCCGTGTTGGATCAGTTTTGCCAAGAGATGGAGTGAGTGAGATGCTCAAGTTGGCGAAGAAAAATTCCATGAGGGTAATTGTATTAAGTAATCACATTTGCGGCCCCATTAAGATTGCGTTGCGACGACTGGGCATCCAGAATTACATCACTGACGTCCTGGCCTACGATAATCGTGCTACTCAGTACGAGGACGTGACTAAAGGTGAAAAATTGGCCATCTACATTAAAAAAATGGGTATCGATCCAAGTCTGACATTTATTGTGGGTGATACACCAGAAGAATGCAGCATTTCACGAACTCTGCATCTCAAGAGCGTTGCCATTACCGGCGGCGCGGTTTCCGATGCGCGGCTGCGTGATGCCCAACCGGATTACCTCATTCGCTCCCACTTCGAATTGGAGGGTATTTTCGAAAAAAATGGAATCTTATAAATTCGACGTCTGAAAGGAAAGTGTGATGCATATGAACGAGTCGAGATTAATACGAAGTACCGAACCCAATGTGGATGGTAAAGATATCGCCCTGATCGGAGTCGGTCGGATTGGCACGGGGATCGGGATAAACCTGATACGTCATGGTGCACGACTGCATGTTATGGCAAACAAAAATAGAAATGGTGTGGATTGTTTGCTCAAGTTGGGCGCTAGCGAGTGTATGTCTGTTGCAGAAATGGCGAAGATAGGTATTGTCGTCCTCTCTTTGCCTTCGAGTACTGAGGTCGAGTCGATTTGCCAACCACCCAATGGGCTATTTGCATATTTGTTGTCAGGCAGCGTCATTATTGACTGTTCAACCTCCAAGCCCTCATCAACTCATGCTCTTGCAAAAGATGCGGCACGAAGCGGCATCCATTTCGTTGATTCGCCTGTAACGCGAAGTCCTGAACAGGCCCTTCAAGGAAAACTCAATGCACTTGTCGGCGCAGATCTACATATCTATCCAACAGTATCTGGTGTCGTGGCCTCGTTTTGCGAGGGGATAATTCACGCGGGCGGCGTGGGGGCCGGTCATAAACTCAAGCTCATCTATAATGGGATGACGATGGGCATTGCTGCTGTCGTCGCTGAGACCTGTCAGCTGGCGAAAAAATCAGATATTGATCTGAGACTCCTCCGTGATATTGTTAGTCAGGGGTCAACTAACAGTGGCATTTTTCAGAAGTTTGTGACCTTTCTTCTAAGCGAAGATAGAGACGTCCTTTCGGTTTCAATTACCAATGCTTCCAAGGATATTGGGTACACGTTGGAATTGGCGGAGCAAGAAGAAATTGTGTTGCCAACGCTTAACATGGCATCACAGAAACTTCAAACCGCAGTATCGCTTGGTGACGGTCTTCTAACATTACCTCATATTGCGCGCTCCTGAGATTCTCAGCACTATTTTCTTGCTAGGCAGCGAGGTGACTCGCAGCTAACAGTGCTGCGCAAAGCGTGGGATATTCTCTGGGTCGCTTGCAGTGCCTTGCAGGTCACGATTGAATCGGCCGTGTTCTCTGGCGGAAATCGTGATGAGCTCTGCCATTGCAATCTCGACAGCCGCTGGACACGGAGAAGGATCATTGTCAACGCTCGCGGCTGGCTACGCTATCTTGGCTGTCTTCATCAGCCGGCACAGCAGATCGCGTTCCAGTCGCAACTGGATGAATACTGCAGATGGGCGAGCCACGAGCGCGACCTGAGCGAAGCGACAATTAGGCTTTACTTTCGCCACATCAAGCGGTTTCTACATTAGTACGAGCAGTTTGGGCGGCCGCTCTCTCACGTTCAGGTCAATGACGTCGACGCTTATCTTCGCGTGGCAAGTGCGCAAGGATGTAAGCGTACGGTGCACCTTGTTATTACCCACTTCCTTTTAGTGCAAGTTCGTAGCCAAGTTGGATGTCGGTTAGACGTCGCATCCCGCGCCACATGATAGTATTTCCTGGCGGAGGATCGTTGGCGCGCGCAAGGTAACCGCCGAGCTGTGCGAGCCTCATGACGCTGCGTACAAGTGGTGGTGCCTGTGCGTTGTGATGCGGTTCGCGAACCACGTGTTCAAGCAGTTCGATTTCGGTTTGCGTAAAAGCGAGTTCGGCTGCTGCCTGTGGCGCGGACCGGCCAATCATCGTGAGCCAGAATATACGCCAACTCAGGACGCAGAATACCGCGATCAGGTTCGTGAGTCGGTCCGCTGTACGAAGCCTCGACTCCTCAGCCCTGCAGCCCGATTTCAGAATCTTGTGGAAGGTTTCGATCTTCCAGCGCATGGCGTACCAGTGGAGTTTTTCGATTGCCTCGGCACGTGATCTCACTGGCAGATCGGTGATCAGCTTCCATTCAATGCGGTGGCGCCCAGGCGGTGGGTCACGCTCTTGGGCGTGAAGGACAGTCAGCTGTAACGCAGGGTAGCTGCCTTGTTTGCCAACAGGCGGCAATACCGTCATTCGCTGATAGCGAAGCTCAAGTGTGACGATCATAGGGCGGCTTTTAGCGTCACGAAGCTCAACGCGATGCAGCCCCTTCACCTGGACCTGCTGCATCGCCTTCGCGATCGTGTGCTGCCCGTCTCCTGCGAGCCTGTCGACGCACGTGCGCACGAGGAAATGCGTGCAAAGATCGTAGGCGGTATAGAACAGTGAGCTTCCCTTGGTTTTTCGCCTTCCAGAGGCCCCGGGTTATGCAGCCGTATCCTTTGTCCGCTGAGCCGCAAGCCAGTCTTGCATGAACTGAGTTGGCGACATGAAGCCAAGCGATGAATGACGACGACTGCGGTTATAAAACACTTCAATGTATTCGAACAAGTCCGCCACGGCTTCGCGATGCGTGCGATACCTCGTGCCGTGAACCTGACGCGGTGGACGGGCGCTCGTTACGGCACCACGAGCCGCGCCACAAGCTCTCTGCCGAGGAACGCGCCGAGCTTCTGGCAGTCGCGAACTCGGCCGAATTCGGTCATCTGCCGCCAAGCCAGATCGTGCCGCGACTGGCAGACCAGCAACGCTATATCGCCTCGGAATCGACGTTCTACCGGGTACTGAAGGCCGAGAGGCAACTCGCCCACCGGCGCAGCGAGCGGCCGGCCCACGCTCGCAGCAAACCCCGTTCGGTTTGCGCCGATGCGCCGAACCAGCTGTATTCCTGGGACATCACGTATTTGCCGACGACGATCCGTGGACAGTATTTTTACCTGTACTTGTTTCTGGATGTCTTCAGCCGAAAGATCGTCGGCTGGCAGGTTTATGCCGAGGAAAGCAGCGCGCTGGCCAGCGAAGTTCTCAAGGACCTCTGCGCGCGCGAAGCGATACAGCCCAACCAGGTGATTCTGCATTCGGATAACGGCGGCCCGATGAAAGGTGCGACGATGCTCGCTACCCTCCAGGCGCTGGGTGTCATGCCGTCATTGAGTCGCCCGGGCGTGAGCAACGACAACCCCTATTCTGAGTCGCTGTTCAAGACCTTGAAGTACCGACCTGCTTACCCGCTCAAGGCGTTCGATACCCTGCTCGCCGCGCGCACCTGGGTGGGCGCGCTGGTGCGCTGGTACAACAGCATCGTCACAGCGCGATCCAGTTCGTGACGCCGGCGCAGCGCCATGCCAACCTCGACCAGAACATTCTGGATCGACGAGTGGCGCTCTATGAGACTGCACGGCAACGCAACCCGCTGCGATGGAAAGGCCCCACGCGCAACTGGCAGCGGGTACATGCTGCGCACCTGAACCCAGATCGAAGCGACAACCAGGGCGGCGCCCCAAACCGTCTCCGGGAGAAGAAGGCCGCCTGAAATTTAATCGTTGAGGCGACAACTAGCTTGAAAATTCCGCTTGTAGCGCAGGTACCAGCGAACACACAGAATGATTACATCGCGGTCAAAGTGACGGCCAGCAAACAGTTCGTCCAGGCTCTTCAGCTTGCTCATCATCGGTTCTCAGTTCGTTCAGCCCGACACCTTAACCGATTCGCCCCCGCGCTAATTGCACCAGAGCCATTAAAGGCAACTTCAACATACCCGCTATAAGCATAAGCCGGCAGCTGGAACGGTCCGCAACTCTTGCCATGTTGCCGCGCAGTAATGACATAACCCGTTTCTGCGGGATTGGCAGGTTGGCCAGCCCAAGTGACCTGCACGTTGCCGTTGCCGCCGACCGTTGCGGAGATCAGCGGGGCTTGGGGGCCCCCGGCGGCTGGAGTGGGAACTGGCACCTGCTGCCCAAGGTTCGGACTGGCGTCGCTCACCAAGGTAGGTTGCCAACCGTCGGTGCCAGCCAGATAAATGTCAGGTGCTAGTGCGGCAGCCTCCGCCGAACTCAGCGCGACGTTGCTCTTCGGCGACGTCGTCTCGCGCTGGCCGATATCGAACGGCGCGGCCCCTTGGCCATTCATGTCGGCATACCGCGTATTGTATTCACGATAGGTGGAGGTCGGCAGATTGTTAGTGCCCGGCAGCCCGTTCAGCGGCGGGATGAACTCGATCCAGCCATCGCTGGTAAGCTGCGGTCCCATCGTGGAGTTGAGGAAGTAGACGGTTGAGTGACTTCCCCACGGACGGCCTAGCCAAGCGTTCGACATATATGGGCTCTTCGTGTGATCGAAGCCGAAGCTGCTAGCCTCGCTGGCGCTCTCACGCTTTTGTGCGGTAATCGTCGCTTCACCGATCAGGCCGTCATGAATCTTGGTCTTGAGAGTGCAACCATCAAACACTGCTTTACCATTACCGAAGATATAGTCGACATTTCCCTCGACGTAGCAATTGCTGAAATAAGCTCGCCCCGGCCCATTAACGTACAGCGTATCCTGGCCACCAAGTAATCGTACCGCTCGATAGACATCCCGGTCTCCGTTCGAGCGTAAGGCTACAGCTTGGCCCTTGGCGCCAAAATCGGGAGCTTCGTAATCGGCTGAATTCCGGATGGTGAGATTGCTGAGGTAGACATCGTTGGCGTCCACAGCCACGGTGTAGCTGCCAGCCGTTCCATACGGTTGCCCAGTCCCCGGATCGGTCGCGTTCGCCGAGTGATTGCCGGTGATCAAAACCTGCGATGCGTCAGTGCCGGTGCCGATCAGCTTCACGTTCGGCTTCGTAATGTCCAATGTCTCGGTATAGACGCCAAGTGGGATCCGGATCACGCCGCCGCTTGGCGGAAGCGCGTCAACTGCGGCCTTGATCGTCGAAAAACTACCTCCCCCTCCGTCGTTGGCAGCTAGGGTAACCCCTTTGGGATCGACATTGGTATTTAGCCCAACTGGAGTGATGCTACTGACATCGGCGGGAGGATTGCCTGGACTGCCCTTGCCACAAGGCGTGCGGATTTCTCCGGCGAGGAAAGCGCCGCTGTTGCAGGGAAGCATGTCGACATCGAGAAACAGGCTGCCCTTGAGTGATTTTTGAAAGGCAACTATCTCACGATTGGACAATGGCCCGGAGAACACGACCGCACGTTCAAATCCTGGCAAAGCCTGGACTGGAGTAAGGGTCGGAGAACCTTGACCAGGCACATTCACGGCACCAACCATCAAGGGGCCAACAGAGCCGAACGGAGCTTGATTTGGTCGTGAGGTTGGCCCTCCAGCCTTGTACGCAAAGTGCGGGAAGCCGCTGTCAAGTACCGCCTCATCCCACTGATACGCCGTGAAGGCAAGAGAGTATGTATATGGCGCAAACAGATCGATTTTGACCTTACCGTCCGGCGTAAACGTGTAATAAACCCATTCGGTACCTGAGAAGCTTCCGGTTGGTCCGAGAATGTTCATGTCCCAAGGCTTTTGCCAGTAAGCTGTCTGAGGACGCTTACTTTGCAGCAAGCTTTTACCAAAGGACCACTTCTGCCCTGTAGCACTTGGTTGAGACCCAAGCATGAAGGAGGCATAAGCCGTATTATCCGCCGAACTGAGTAGCGAGACCGATGCGCCCCCGCCCGCTGCGAAGTTATCACGGGTCCGGTGAATAACGAGAATTGTAAAACCCTTCGCTGGATCGAGCCGCGCTATTTCGTTCGTGATAATCGACGTCTGGCTGGGAAGGTTGAAGGAATTGCGATCCGTGTAGAAGTCGTAAACTATCGTTGTTCCGTTAGGAACTTGATAGTCAGTGTCGAAATCTGGCCCATGGTTATGGATAATTAGTTTTGGATAGTCATATTGTATTGGCACTACAACAGGTGTTAGTAACTGTATTTGCTTGGCACCTGCCGATTGCCGGCATTCTGCTTCGTTGGAGCATGTCTGCGCGGATGCTGCGGTTATATATAGCCCAGCAATTGCAGTGCCATGCAGCACAAAGAGTCTAAAAAGCTTTGACATGACGGAGCCACCTTGTAAAAGACAGGAATAATCTATCGCTTTAGTAAGTTGATATTTCGTCGCCTCAATGCCTGCAGCATATCCCCTACTGCATCGACCGAGTCTGTTGTTATCAGGTTGGTAGGATTTATAACTGCCATCTCCGGATCACCTCGATAATCCGGGATGATTGGGGCCGACGCTGTAGACTTCGGGTCCGTGATGTGAGCTACGCAACACATTCCGGCTGCGGTAGCCACTCCTTCTGGAAATAGATTGCTTTCTATATACGTAGCAAATCCCTTTTGCTGATCTGCATAATGGAAGTAATTTTCGAGACCATCACCTCTATAGTATTGATTCATCTCGAACTGTATAGGGAATGGCGCGGTGTTCCACTGACCGTAGTTAACGTCCTGATTGGGATCATAATTTGATATCTTGACGTTGTCGGCGTCAGGATTTTCTACGAGAACCAAGCCGCCGTTCACGTTGGGATTGTATGTAGTTCGACTCAGTACAGACCCGAGATCAACCGCATCTCTCGCGTTGATCTTGATTACAACGGCCTTGCTTAGTGAGGGATTATTTTTGGCAGCTATAAGGTCCAGGAGTTTCTGCATGATTTCCAGGCCGGACCCGCCGGGCGCCGTCTTGATGTCAACAATAACGACATAACCTAGTCCGTCTGAGGTGACGTACTGTTCAAGAAGATCCAAAACCTCTGAGAAGCTCAAGAATTTTCCTTTATTACCATTTGCATCTGAAAACACTTTTCCATGCCGATCCTTCAGATCGACCTGCTTAAGTTGCGAATATGTTAGGCTGCTCACCGCGCCAGATCCTGTCGAAATACGGTCTATATTAAAATCGTGCGCGACAATCACCTGTTTATCGGCGGTAAATCGCGCATCGATCTCAACAGTTTCGTATCCGCGGTTCCAAGCATCTTGTAGGGCGTAAGACGAGTTCTCAGGATATTTTTCCCAATATCCGCGGTGGGCGGACAGCAGGACAAGATCGGAAGAGGTACTCGATGGCTCGAACATCCTTTGAGTAATTTTGTCGACTACGTAGCTGGAGGGTATCACCGGTAAAGGAGTATCCGCTCTGGCAGCTACTGGCGTAAAAGACATAATCATGGATATTGCGAATATCTTTATATTCATGCCGCGTCCTCCATTGCCGCACTGATAACAAAACAAGGAAATTTTCAGTATTTCCTGTTCTCAATATCGCGTTAGAAGTCCGTTAAGAGCTAAATCTCTGCAACTCCGCCCAGTGAACGTGTAGATCTCTGACTTCCGATCGTCAACGACCATCATCGTCGGCACCGACGGCCATCAAGGGCCAGACGGGGATTGCTGTAATTGCGCAAATTCATTGCCGCGCACAAGGGCGAAAAAACTGGATTCTCCATGCGATGCAAAATGAATACCACGGTATCACTAATTGCCAGCCGCACTGATATAAAATGTTTTTCTATGCGATTAAGAATTTCTAATATTGATTCATTTGTAAGTGCGATCTAAGGAAGGTCTGCAAAAGTCCTGACATTGAGGACTGGTTGGCCTATCCTGGAGGATAGGCAAGTCCAAGGAGTTCGTCGATGACACAGCTGGGTCTTGGTCTGGATCTTTCAACGAAACGCACGCGCAAGTGGGAATTTCTCGATGAGATGAGGCGCGTGGTGCCATGGTCGAGGTTGATTGCGTTGATTGAACCGCACTATCCGAAGGGTAAGACTGGAAGGCCGCCGTTTGCGGTTGCGACAATGCTGCAGATCCACTTCATGCAGCAGTGGTTTGGTCTGTCAGACCCGGCGATGGAAGAGGCGCTTTATGACGTGCCGCTGTCTCGTGAGTTTGCGGGGCTGGGCGAAGGTATGACGCGTTTGCCGGACGAGAGCACGATTCTGCGGTTCCGTCACCTTCTCGAAACGCACAGTCTGGCCGCGCAGATGCTCGCAGTGGTTAATGAGATCCTGAGTGAACAAGGCTTGATGTTGAAGGTAGGGTCAGCGGTCGATGCGACCTTGATTAGCGCACCCACTTCGACGAAAAACGACTCTGGCAAACGAGACGCGGAGATGCACCAGACGAAGAAGGGAAATCAATGGTATTTCGGGATGAAGGCGCATGCGACCTGAAAGTCGCTTGAATTTCTGTCTAACTCAACGAGTTGTCCGTTGTGATTAAACCGGTTGTTCCATCAACCGTTCTCTACCCAGACATGCGGAGCCGGTAACAGCTCGGTGTGAAGCTCTGGGAACAATGTAACCGCCGATTGATTTCGGTACGCCGACCCGCGAGGGAAAGCGGAATCTGCCAGCACAGGGGGGGTGAGGGGCTAGGGACGAGCGGCAACGATCAACGTATGTGAACCTCCGTTAAACGTCGTCATCATTGTACAAGCCAAATGTGCTGACAGGCTTGAGCCAAAATGGCACGCGGCGAGGCATGGCCTATGTGAGCTGGGCCATCATGGACAATCTGCCGTCGGCGGATAGGAGGGATCCGCTCCGCTCTGAAATTCATGCGGAAGGAGGGTAAGTGAGCGTGAGCACGTGAATCGATGGGGCAATGGGCAAGCTAAATGATGTTGAAAGGACGAAGTAAAACGGGGGGCGATGAAGCCCCCGTTGTTGTTTCAGAACGGCTCGTCGACGACCTGATGCGGCGGTTGCGTCGGACCGCGGTACCAAGGCTCGCGGTAGCGCCGGATCTGGGTAGCGTAGGCGCGGCTGAACCAGAGATAGAAGTCTTCAATGAAGAACTGCATCATGTAGGCGGCCTCGTCGGAGAGTTCGGGCAACGGCAGGCGTCGGGCCGCATCGGGTTTGTGAGGTGATGTTTTACGGGACATGTCATCGGGCTCCATTAGGTTGACGTGCGGGCGTTCGGCGCGAGGATGGTGTTGACGGGGCAAAGACCTCGAAGTACAGCTTCTCGTCGAGTTCGGTCAATTCCCGCTGCGCGGCGGTGGCGAGCAGATCGTTGGCAAGCGTGGTGAGCACGCGGTAGTTGCCCAGCGCGTGTTCGCACAGCGTGTGGCGCAGCGGCGGCGTCATCAGCTGCGGGGCGCCGGCGCTCGCGAGCAGATGATCGAGGCAGGCCAGCAGGTCATCCACCGTGGCCTTCTCGGTCGCCAGGCGAGATCGGATGCGGCTGCCCAGCGGCAGCAGTTCGTCGCGCCGCAGCTTGTCGGTCAAGCGCGTATCGCCGGCGAGCACCACGCACAGCAGCGGCTGCGAATCGAAGCGGGCGCTGGCCATGAGCCGCAGTTCGTTGAGTACGCCGGCGCTCATCTCCTGGGCCTCGTCAATCAACAGGATCGGACGTCGGCGCGTGCTCTGCAGATGTGATAGCCACCGCTCGCGCAGCGACCGGAAGCCGCCCCAGCGGTTGTGTGCCTTGAGCTCCAGATTGAAGATGTCGCCCATCTCGCGATAGAAGTCGGCGAGACTGCTTTGCGGGTGATTGATCGAGACGACCATCAGATCGGTGAGCCGCTCGAGCTTCTCGGCCAGCACGCGCATGACGACGCTCTTGCCGGTGCCGGGCTCGCCGTGGATCATCGCGAAGCCGCCTTCGCGCACGAGCGCGTTCTCGATGCGCCAGCAGAAGTTCTCGACGCGGGGCGGCACGTACAGCGCTTCGAGCGGCAGCTCCGGCGAGAACGGGTTCCACTTCAGGCCGTAGAGGGCTTGCAGGCGTTGGCTCATGCGCCCTCCTGCCAGTCAGCGGGAATCCAGGCCGGCGGCAGCCCGGTTGCCGCATGTTCGGCCAGCATCTGGCGCAGCAGCGGTGCGATGCCGGGCGCAGTGGCCGGTGGCGGCTCGACAATGACGGCATCAATGCGACGGCGCTGGCCGTCGGCATTGGCGGCCTTGTCCAGTGGTCGCAGCGGGCACAGCACGGCGTCGCTGTCGGCGTCGATGAGATCGACGCGACTCAGGTCCCAGCGTGCGTAGCGCAGGCGTACGCGCTGCAGGTGCCGGTAAGCTGAGGGGATCTCGAAGCGCGTGCCGGCCAGGCTCACGGTGCCGTCCGAACGCCGCTGGGTTCGTGTCACGTCAATGCGAAACGCGGCCCGTAGTGCATCGCTGGAGGGACACTCGCGCCGCACGTCGGGACCGGCCAGGTAGCGCTTGAGCGGCGTGCCGCCGATCTCGGAATGATGCGCGTGATGGTACTCGCGCTCGATCCAGGCGTGGGTGGCCTGGTTGAGCAGTTCGAGCGTGAGATTGGGCTCGCCTTCGAGCATGGCCATCACGCGCCCCTCGATACGCGCCCAGAACGTCTCCTGCTTCGCGTTCTGATACGGAGAATATGGCAGCGTTGTCTGGTGCAGCACGCCGAGCGCGAGCAGCCCGGCAGTCGTCTCCTCGGCGAGCATTGCCGCACCGTTGTCGGTCATCAGCGCGCGCGGCAGCCCACGGCGCTGGAACGCCTGGGCGAGTCCGTGGATCAGGCTGCGCGCAGTCTCATCGAGAAACCATTGCGCGTGACAGACGACGCGCGAGCGGTCATCGATCACGCACAGCAGCATCGGCGTGATCCACTGGCCGTCATGGGTGAACAGCTTGCGCGAGCCGTGATGGAAGTCGAGATGCCAGAGCGCGTTGACTTGCTCGACCTCGAAGCTGCGGACCTCGAGCTTCTCGAGGCGATCGCGCGCGAGCATCGCGCCGGCGCTCGTGTGCCGGGGCTGGCGTTCCCGGAACAGGCCCTGCGCACGCATGTAACGGCGCACGGTCGTGTACGACGGCAGGTTCGCCGCACCGAGCGTGACCTTGAGGTTATCGAAGTGCAGCTGGCAGGTCCAGCCGGGATGCTCGCGGTACTGCGTGCGGATCGCCTGTACCGTCTGAGGCGACAGGTTTGCGCCGGCGCCACTGGGGCGCTTGCGGTTGCGCAGTCTCGCCACCGGATCGTGTGGCGCCTTGCGGGCCTGATAGAACCATCGTTCGATGGTCGAGCGGCCGAACTGGATATCATCACCAGTGACGGGATGACGCCAGCGTCTGGCGGCCAGTGCGGTGATGAGTTCGCGCAGTTGCCCCGACTCGGGCGGTGCTGCAAGCAAGGGGCCGACGATCGCGAAGCGCAGGCGCGCCCAACGATCCCGCACGGGTAGATCGTGAAGTTCAGTCATGCGTTCTCCAAAGATGCGGCGCACCGCGCCGCGATTCAGGGGAGAGGCGAGACTACAAGCGCTGTTCGGAGGGGGCGAGCGAGAAGTTCTGCGGGCGGCTACCGTCCCTCATGCACGGTGCTCATGGCGCTGCCGCTGGTGAGCGGCGAGAGCCAGCGCAGCAGGCACAGCAGCGGCTCAGGCTGTAACGCCGCAGCGAAGCGCTCGAGCAGGCTCGCCGGCGCCTGCACGGTCTCGACGGGCGGCACGAACGCCGCCCGCCCAAGCGTCCAGAACGGCGTGCTGACGAAGTCGGTCTGCCACCAGTGCCACAAGTGCCGCCATTGCGCGATCGTTGCGCGCGGCACGCCCAGCTCGCCGAGCTGATGCATCGCGGCAGCCGTGCCGGCACTGGCGCGCGTGGCACTGACGACGACCATGATTGCGGCAACGTAGACGCGACGGCCGAGAAAGCGCACGGAGAACGGCGTGGTGCGACGGCGGCACTCGGCGCAGCAGAAGCTGTAGCGGAAATCGCCGCACTCGGCGCGGGCTTGCCGGGTAAGGCCGCGTGGTTTGCGGCGATAGCGGGCGCTGTGCAGAACGCCTCTGCAGCGGCGGCAGTGCTGCGAGCGGGTTTGCTCGGCGAAGTCTTGATCGATCCGCAGCAGCAGGCGGTAGAAGTCAGGATTACGGGCACTCGTGTGGCACACTGCAAAGGTCTCGGGTCTTGGAAAACGCGAGACTCTCCCTTGGGCGTCGTTTGTGCAAGATGCCTGAGGGAGATCCCCTCAGCTACATCACGCAAGTCGCTCAAAACGCCCCGAATCCCCATCGACTTGCGTGCTCATGCCCAGGGTAAGCCCGTAGCGCTGCCGGAAACGGCAGGCGAACCGCGAGGAACGCTGTTAGCGCTGCGGGTAGAGGATTGCGGAAAAAGCAAACGCCTGGCTGTAACGGCCGGGATACGGGCTGAAACATCGCCCGACGCGAAAGCGGGCTGACTTCCGCGTGGTCGTAAGCATTCGATCATGGCCGTCGTGAAAGCATGACGAGAGCTGGGCAGCATAGAGTCCACCAAATATTTGGAGGACTCTATTGTGGACAGGTCGGACGAAGTGGTAACTGCGGCGCCCAAGCGCCCGAATTTTACGCCGGAGTTCCGGCGCTCGATTGTCGAAATGACGCTCAAGCCTGGAGCATGCGTGGAGCAGATTGCACGCGAGCAAGGCCTGAACGACAACATGGTGTTTAAGTGGCGGCGGCGGTATCTCGAAGCGCAGGCTAAGGCTGCAGTGTCAGTGGCCGTACACACGGGTGACGTGCCGGGCGCTGACAATGCTGTGATGCTGCCGGTGAATATTATCGATGCGGCTGCGAGGGCAGCAACTGAGCGACAACCGGTCGGCACGGTCGCAAGTTGCGAAGTGGAGATCGAAGTCGGCAAGCGGCGTGTTCGAATCTGTGGACTGTCGATGGATCTGGCCGAGCGGTTTCTTCGGGATTGCCTGAAATGATCGGATTGCCAGGGCAATACGAAGATCTGGATTGCTGCGGGCGCAACTGATATGCGTTGCGGTTTCAATTCCCTGGCGGTGAAAGTGCAGACGGTGCTCGACCGTGACCCATACTCGGGTCATGTCTTTGTTTTTAGAGGGCGCCGCGGCGATCTTCTGAAGGCGATTTACTGGTGTGATGGTGGCCTATGTCTGTTCGCGAAGCGTCTGGAAAAAGGACGTTTCGCGTGGCCACGTGCCGATGGCGGCGTCGTTGCGTTGACGACCGCGCAGCTATCCCTCCTGCTGGAAGGCTTCGACTGGCGGCAGCCAGTCGAAGCGGTGCGCCCGCGCAGCGCGTTGTAAACGTTCATTACGTGGTGGGCTCTACAAGGCTGCGCCGTGTAGACTGGCTGAATGTCTGCTCTGGCCGCCGATCTTCCCGATGACGTTGACGCGCTCAAGGCGATGGTTGCCAATCTGCGCGAGCAGCTCTCATCGCGCGCCATCGAAATCGAGCACCTGAAGCTGACCATCGCGAAGCTGCGCCGCATGCAGTTCGGCCGCAAGTCGGAGAAGCTCGATCGCCAGATCGAGCAGCTTGAACTGCAGCTCGAAGACCTGCAGGCCGACGAGGGGGCAGCCGCCGCAGCGGCGCCGAAGAAAACACGAGCACACCGCGAAGCTCCCGTTCGCGAACCGCTGCCCGCCCACCTCGAACGCGACGAGCGTGTTCATCTGCCGGCTGCAGAAAACTGCCCCGAATGTGGCGGCACACTCAAGCTGCTGGGCGAGGACGTCGCCGAGCAACTCGAATACGTGCGTGCGCACTTCCGTGTCATCCGCCACCGCCGTCCGAAGCTCGCGTGTGCGTGCTGCGACTGCATCGTGCAGGCGGCCGCTCCCAGCCGTCCCATCGAGCGTGGCATGCCGGGCCCGGGACTGCTCGCCCACGTCGTCGCATCGAAGTTCATGTACCACGTTCCGTTTTACCGGCAGTCGGTCATGTACGCGCACGACGGCGTCCAGATCGAGCCCGGCATGATGGGGCACTGGCTGGGCAGCCTGACGTGGCTGCTCAAACCGCTGGTCGACGCGGTGCGCCGCTACGTGTTGGGCGGTGTCAAGGTGCACGCGGACGACACACCGCTGCCGGTGCTGGCACCGGGTAACGGTCGCACCAAAACCGGTTACCTCTGGGTCTACGTGCGCGACGATCGCAACAGCGCTTCGATAGAGACGCCGGCTGTCTGGTTTGCGTTCTCCCCCGACCGGTCGGGCCAACATCCGCAGCAGCATCTCGCGAAGTTCGAGGGACTGCTTTAGGCCGACGGGTTCTCTGGCTTCCAAGAACTGTATCGTCACGGCCGGATTCAGGAGATTGCCTGCATGGCGCACGCGAGGCGGAAAATCCATGACCTGCACGCAGTACGACCCACTACGCTGACAGAGGAAGCCCTGCGCCGCATCGGTGCGCTCTATGCCATCGAGGAACAGATCCGCGGCAAGCCACCGGATGAACGTCGCGGTGTGCGCCAGGCGCAGGCGTTGCCGTTGCTCGATGACCTCAAACGCTGGTTCGAGGCGACGCTCGTCACGCTCTCGGCGAAATCTGACACGACGAAAGCGATCCAGTACGCGCTGAACCGCTGGCCGGCGCTCGTGCGCTACTGCGACGACGGTCGTGCGGAAATCGATAACCTCCTTGCCGAGCGGGCATTAAGAGGGGTCGCTCTTGGTCGCCGTAACTTCATGTTCGCCGGCTCCGACAGCGGAGGCGAGCGGGCGGCAGCGATGTACTCCCTCATTGGGACCGCACGTCTGAACGGTCTGGACCCCGAAGCGTATCTCGCCTACGTGCTCGAGCACATTGCCGAGCATCCGGCCAACCGCATCGACGAGCTGCTGCCCTGGAACGTCGCACCGCACCTGCCTGCGGCCGCGAGGGCCAGGCCCATTCGATAGCCGCTCCCTCCGCGCCCGTCAACTCCCGGAACTACGGCCTCATTCGAACGCTTCCGCGTGGTCATTCATGGCGAGAGAACTTGATTAATCGTTATACGAGGGAAGGCAGATGACGGTAACTGGTGGCACTGCGCAAGCAGGGGCAATCGGAGCTGGTGCACCCTCGCGTCCCACAGAGATGTGGCTTCAGGCTGATTGGCCTCGCATCACGGATGAGGTGAAGCGACTTCAGGTGCGTATCGCCAAGGCAACCAAGGAAGGCAGATGGGGCAAGGTCAAAGCCCTGCAGCGTCTGCTGACCCGCTCGCACAGCGGCAAGATGCTAGCCGTGAAACGAGTGACTGAGAATCGCGGCAAGAGAGCGCCGGGTATAGATGGCAAGCTCTGGTCGACCCCGGCGGCCAGATGGAAAGGGATGGAAGCAATGCAACACCACGGTTATCGTGCGTTGCCGCTTCGTCGCGTCTACATCCCCAAGAGCAATGGCAAGAAGCGTCCCCTCGGAATTCCCCGCATGCTGTGCAGAGCAATGCAGGCACTATGGAAGCTCGCGTTGGAGCCCATGGCGGAGACCCTGGCGGATCCGAACTCGTACGGGTTTCGGCCCGGACGTTCGACTACCGATGCTATCGAATGCTGCTTTACCACTCTGGCCAAGCGCAAGTCGCCGGAGTGGATTCTGGAGGGAGACATACGTGGCTGTTTCGATAATTTTAGTCACGACTGGATTCTTCAACACATTCCGATGGATAAGGTGGTCCTGCAACAATGGCTTAAGGCTGGATTTATCGATGGAGGAACCCTGTTCGCGACTGAGGCGGGAACTCCGCAGGGAGGTCTCATCTCGCCCGTCATCGCGAATATGACGCTGGACGGACCGGAAGCGGCAGTAGATGCAAGCGTGGGACCGACGGAACGCGCGCGCCGAAAGTTCAAGATCAACGTTAACCGGTATGCGGACGACTTCGTTGTGACTGGAGTGTCGAAAGACGTTCTGGAGCAGAACGTACTCCCTGCGGTTAAGCAATTCTTGGTCGTTCGGGGTCTGGAACTCTCAGAAGAGAAAACCAGAGTCACCCATATTGCCGATGGGTTCGATTTCCTTGGGCAGAATGTCCGCAAGTACGCGGGTAAGCTACTCATCAAACCGGCCAACAAAAGTGTGAAGGGACTTCTGGAGAAGGTGAGGGAAATCGTGAGGCAGCACGGGAGCGCCACACAGAGGAATCTGATCGTACAGCTCAACCCGGTGATTCGGGGTTGGGCCATGTATCACCGTCATGTGGTCTCAAAAGCTCATTTTACGTCGATAGATGCTCACATCTGGCGCCTCTTGTGGAAATGGGCGATGCGTCGGGACCCCACGAAAGGCGCGGGCTGGGTGAAACACAAATACTTCCACGTAGAGGGGAACCGTACCTGGGCGTTTACTGCCCGGTCCGAAGCCCACGGGGTGTAACCCGGCTGCTCCGGGCTGCGGCGGTTCCGATTGTTCGTCAGGTGAAGGTACGTGGCCAGGCCAATCCGTGTGACCCTGCGTGGTCGTCCTACTTTGCCCGTCGTCGAGCCGCGACTGACGATTGATTGCCCGGTACCAACGCTGGTGCTGGTGAATGGCTTGAGCCGGATGCGGGGTGACTCGCACGTCCGGTTCGTGGGGGGGGGCGTGCTGGCAACAGCACGCGCTTACCCGACATCGGCGTGGACGCAGAGTCGGGTCTGGTTCACACCGTCATTGGTACGGCGGCCAACGTCCACGACATCAATGCGGCCGAAGCGCTGTTGCACGGCCAGGAAAAGGATGTGTACGCTGACGCCGGATATCAGGGTATTGAGAAGTGCTGTCAGGCGAACCCGGTACGCTGGCATGTCGCGATGCGACCAGGCAAGCGTCGACAACTGGACCTGAACAATCGTCTGGACGCGATATACAACCAGATTGAGCGCCTGAAGGCTGGCGTGCGCGCCAAGGTTGAACATCCGTTCCGCGTGCTCAACCAGCAGTTTGGCTATACGAAGACGCAGTACCGAGGATTGGTGAAGAACACCGCGCAGATCACGACACTGTTTGCGCTGGGCAACCTTTGGATGTCGCGCAGGCGCTTTGAACAAGGCGTGAAACGCTCGGGGGCAGGCCGTGAGTATCGGAAAACGAAGGTCATCATGCTTCAAAAGCCAGACGACCAACCTGTCAGCAGACGCTTACGGCTGATATGCCCAACGTGGAAGAAGATCAGTGCTCTGAAAGCGTGTTGTGCAGACCTTCCCTAAGCGTGAAATATGAGTCCTCTCCTGGAGTCCAAAATCGTACGAGGAAGTCTCGTAAAGCTTGAATACCTGATAAACGTTTGATTCGATGAGATTTTTCCGAGTGCCGCTCGGTGCGCAGCCGCGCATGGTGGGCCAGGCAGTGCATCCACGGCACATCAAAGTTCGAGTGCTGGAAACGTCCTCGTATCCTTTCTCTTTCGCACGCTCAGGCACTGCCAACGATCGACAACCGGTTCCGGTTGCGTGGACAGAAAGCCCTTGACGTCGCCGCGCGCGAGTGCCTCGAACGTATGGTCCGGCGTGTTCAGCATCGTCCACTTTCCCCCTCGCTCTTCGAGCGCGTCTGACACGGGAACATCAACGCCATGCAGCGTCCGGTATTGGCGCGGGTCGATGGTCGTCTTGCCCGGGCGCCCGGTGGTCAAGAACGACGCGTAATCCGTTGCAGAACTAACCGTGACAGAAAACCGTAACCGGTATCCAGCAGATGGGGATAGCCACGGGCCGATTTCCTTCACAGGCCTGCCGGTACTTTTCCCGACCTAGACGCTTGCACCACTCGGTTCCGTACACGAGACTTTACTGTGCATGGCAGGCCGCTCTGGACCGGAAGGATAAATGCACCATTTGCCGTCTCGGTGACGAAAAAAGAACATCGCCTTCGATCCGCTCCCATTGTCTGCGACGACGCAAACGTAACGTCCCGCCCCGGATCGCCCGTAATGACTGACCCGGAATCCTCTCTCCGGGTCGGGCGCCAACCAGTCCTGGACCATACTTCTCAACGACAACATTCCCACTATCGCCATAAACTTGTCCACCTTTGCGAAGATTCCGGAGCGTGGGGTTTTGTGTTTTAGGTGACGGCGATTTCGGTTGGTCGTAGGGCGAAGCGGTCCAGGCAGGCTTGCAGGTGTGCGACGAGCCGTTGCAAAGTCGCGCGAGGGCGTGAGAGGCCGCGTAAAAAGCGCAGACGCGCCACCAGCAGCGCGATCTTCTTGATGTTCTGTGCCGCCGCAGCCAGCAGGCACTGCTCGGCGTCGGGCATAAGGGCCCTTGCCCAACTCGATCAGCCTTCGCGCGTCCACACGCTCCTTGGCGCGCTCCCGGCCATGGCGCACCACCACCTTCACCGCATTGACGCTGTTCGTGCATTGCGGGCGCACCGCGCAACGTCGGCAGAGCTGGGGATCGGATTTGTATTCGCGGTAGCCGACCCGATTGGTCGTGCTGGCGTTCCGGCCGCGCCAGATAGGGTTAGCTGTCATGCACCGAGGCCGGCGTCACGTGCGTGTCGGTGATGATCGCATGCTTGGCGTCCACTGTGCGGTGGTCCAGATCGAAGAAGCTGCTGGCTTATCGTCGCGCACCATGTAGCCGCTTTTCGGATCGGCGCGACTGACCTTGATGTCTTTCCTCGGCGGCGCTTGATCGTCGTCATCGTCGCGCTTCATGGCTTCTTGCCGTGCGCGGCCCGATCCGTGTCGATCGCCGCCTCCAATTCGGCCAGATAGGCCGCGGGCGTTTGCGCCACTTCCACCACGTCAAACTTGTTCGTGTTGGCGTTGGCCTTCAAATGCGTGTTGTCGCTGCAAAGCACGCGGCCATCGACCATGCCACGTCCCATCGCCTGATGCACGATCTCGTCGAAGATCCGCCTGATTCACAGTTGTGTCGGTGAAGCGCCGCCGCTTCTGCGAAAACGTCGAGGCGTCCGGCACCTTGTCGGTCTGGCGAAAGCCTGCAAACCAGCGGTACGCGACATTGACCTGCACCTAGTACATCAATTGCCGCTCGCTTCGCACCCCGAACAGGTAGCCGATGAACAGCAGCTTGAGCAGCACCACCGGATCGAGCGCTGGACGGCTGTGTCGGCGCAGTACAAGTGCGCAACCTTCTCGCGGATGAATTCGAAGTCCACCGCCGCCTCGATCTTGCGCAGCAGGTGGTCCTTGGGCACGAGCATCTCGAGCGTCACCATCTCGAGTTCTTGTTGGAAGGGCGTCGGTTTCTTCAGCATGACCCCATTAAACGACAAACCCCTGGTCGTAGGCTAATGGTTTGTCAGCAGTCTGGAGCACCCGCGTAGCGGGTGCTTTTTTCGCGCCCCATTTAGCTAAGCGCACTGGTATCACGCGGAGTTACTTTGTTTCTTTTCTTAAGCCGTAGACGGAAATTAATCAATCACCGGCGCAAGGCATCGGCAAAAGGCCGCGGTACGAATAGAGCAACAACGGAACGCCCGTCCCGCCGCCGGTCGGCCGTAGACTAGCGCTGACGGCTTTGGGGGGCGGGCACATCGGCGTCTGCTGGGACATTCCGACGTCGGACCGTCTTCACAAGCGGACGCATTTCTCGCTTTTAATCACCTCATCTCTTCGCGAGTGATTCCTCCGCCGCCTAGCAGTGATCATGCAAGCAGATTACCCAGTGCCTCGTAAAATCCGCGCGGCACATCATTTCTGTCTTTCAAGGCCAGTTGCGCTTCGGTTCGCAAGGTGGCGTCCGTCAGCCTTGCGTGCTTATGGAGAACGCCTTGCTCGTCCAGCCCTGCAAGCGAAAGATCGAACCCATCGTGCTCGTCCACGCGAATATCTAAGTGCCCCCTCTCGAGTGCGTATAAAGATCGCCCGCTCGTTCGAATTGTGATAATGAAACAGGTCTCTATACCGTAACAGTTCTGGCTTCGGGTCGATAGAACTCCAAATGGGGCCAGGCGGAACATTGGATATTAAAAGGCTGAACACCGCCGGATAGCTAAATGCAATATCTGCAGAACCAAAAAGCTCGATATTGCAGAATTTCTGCACCGCGTCCGGCGCCGAAACCAGCGTGAGAACTGCCGAATCTTGAACGAGTTCTCGGAGTTCGACTGGATTCTCAGCTCCGCGATGCTTAGCGTCCCCACGCGAACAAGGGAAGCGTCGCATCACGATAGACGAGGCTGGTCTTGACGTCTTCGTCACTTTCGCCGACGGTCGAGCAGCAAATCGCAGGCGCCCAGGACCACCTGCGGACGAGCGAACGCAACCTTCCTTATGCGCCGAGAAGGCAGCGTTCGATGCCGTTGCTTGGCATGTCCTTGTCATCGTGCGTCGCTTCCACCCCGCCCAAGAGGAATAGCCGTATCGGTCAGATTTCGGCTACCCATGCTGAGTGGCCGGGATAAGCGAAAACCCGCCACATCTCCGCCTAAACTGCTGAGTTTAATACGAAAATCATGAGAATCTAGCCGATCTGCTGGCTGGCTACGGCAACAAAATTCAAACCAGTTTTCGCTAAACTCTTAGCAGAGCTATCCCGCAAATCAGCAGAACTACAACTGCATTGCAACACCTTACGAGGCCATGGCCGGATCGGTAATGCTATCTGCACCGGTTTCGACGTGACCAGCAACCTTGCACATGAAATTGCTGTTTTCCTTAAGGGTGATGCTAAAGTTGTACCAACTCATGCTCGCGGTGAGATCGATCGGCAGTTCAACGGTTTGACCCGCCGGAACCCTGGTCGTCTGCGGCGCCATCTTGTAAGCGTTGTCGCTGACCGTGGCATTCACATCGCCCGAACCAACGTTAATCAGCGAGAGGCGGATCGCGCCATCGCTACCGTAGCACGTTTCAACTTGCAGGGCGGCGCTGGTGCTCGGAGTATCAACATACTCGCGAACGAAGCCGTTGGGACCGGTGACGCGCAGATCGTATGCACCGCTGGTTAATGTCCAGAAATCATCCAGGGTCTTGCCGTCTTCAACCGTGTAGTACTTTGGTGCATTCGACAGGTTCAGACGGTCAACAACGCGGTAGCACACTCCGACACCACCCGTGTTACCGAAGTGCACTGCAGGGCCGCCACCGGTGACCGCGCACTTCGCGAACAGCTCATACGGAATTGCACGTGCCGGACGAGTGCCGGACTCAACCACCGGCTTGCCGGCCGGCGTTGCCGGTGGCGTCGGAACAGGTTTGTTGATGTTTGCTGCCGTCACAGCAGCAAAATCCACGGCGTTAGTAGGCAGCGGCACTGACATACTGATAGTCGGAACCGAAGTCGGGAAAACATCGTTAGGCGTCTTGAAGTTAAATGCCGAAGTCAAGTCACCGCAAACTGCGCGACGCCACGGCGTGATGTTGCCGCAGTGCACGCCAAATCGCTGTTCAATGAAGCGGATCAGCGAAGTATGGTCGAACATCTGCGAGCAAACATAACCTCCGCGACTCCACGGCGAAACGACAAACGTCGGCACACGATTGCCCAGACCAAAGGGGTTGCCGTCGCCAGGGTTGATCTCGTCGCTCGTTTCCACGGTGCTCAAACCGTTGGCCGACGTAGCCGCAGGGCGCGGTGGAGCCACGTGGTCGAAGAAGCCGTCGTTCTCGTCATAGGTTACGATGAAGGCGGTCTTGCTCCAAACATCCGGATTCGACGTCAGTGCATCCAGAATACGTGCGATCCACTCGACGCCGTATGCTGGCGGCCACAGTGGGTGCTCACAGAAAATTCGCGGAGCGAACAGCCACGAAACCTGCGGCAGCGTATTGGCCAGCACGTCTTGCTTGAATTGCGCCAGCGTTCGCGGGTTGACGCCACGGTCGTACAGCGGATTGCCCGGCAGAGCATTGACGAAATTCTGGAAGGCGAGAAGCACGTTCATACCGCCATCGCTGTTGTCGTTGCTCGTCTTGTCGGTGCCTTGACGGTACGCGCCCCAACTGATGCCTGCATTTTGCAGCGATTCAGCGTAGGTCACCCAGCCCGGACCGTACATATTGCCCTGACCATTGGTGAACTGGGTAATGTTGTTGTTATCGATAATCGGCCCAAAGCCGCCGAGACCATGCGGATCGTTACTGCCGGTCAGCATGTACAGACGGTTCGGGCAGGTCGGGCCGGGCATCGATGCGTGGTACGCGTCGCACACAGTAAATGCATCAGCCAAGGCGTAGTGAAACGGAATGTCCTGGCGGTTGATGTAACCCATCGTTGCCCCGCCTTTCGCCGGGACCCAATTATTCATGCGGCCGCCATTGTTGGCAGCTTGACTATCCGGCCACGAGTGCGGCAGACCCTTCCAGATCGGGAAGTTAGTGTTGTTGGTATCAATGTGGAACGGCGTAACGATCCCACCATTGCCGTCCGGCTGAGACCAGATATCCGAGGTTACCGACGGGTCGTTGAAACCACGAACGCCGGACAGCGAGCCCAGGTAGTGGTCGAACGAACGGTTCTCGAGCATCAGAATAACGATGTGCTCAACGTCATTGATCGTGCCGGTACCGTTGTTTGCCGGAGTAGCCAGTGCGCGTTGGATAGCCCCAGGGAAAATAGTCGACGCGACTGTCGTACCCGCTGCGGCTGCCGCAAGACGCATGAACTGGCGGCGACTAATTTGCATGTGTTCCATTAGTTCGAACACCTGTAGGTTTGCGCGCGGGGCGTGCTGGTAGCTTGGGCGCCGCTGTCTGGGCCTTTCCCCGAGCATGCCGCGAAAGATAAGGCGATAAGGATGGCTGCCGCCATCTTTATCATCAAAGATTTTCCAGTCATTATTTCCCTACGAGGTTGGTTGGTTGGTTGGTTGGTTGGTTGGTTGGTTGGTTGGTTGGTTGGTTGGTTGGTTGGTTGGTTGGTTGGTTGGTTGGTTGGTTGGTTGGTTAAAGTAAATTATCGATCGCGTTCGACGGTAGCGGAATCATCCGCAGCACGCCGCTGACTGACCACGCTTCAGCCTGTGCGATGCTGTAGTACGCACCGTTGGCGATCACACAGTCCACATTCACACCGACCGCCAGTATGCTTTCAGACCGGCCTCATCGGACACGGTGTCTTCCGTGAACACGATCGAGTGGACGTTCATCTCCGGATCGACAGATGGACCTTGCGCCACGGCATCCGACTGGCATCGCGTCCGTATTTCTGACGGTACCATTCGCTGGTCCGGCCAAAGTTGACAAACTTCCATCTTTCTTGTCGTCATGACTTTTTAGCAGTCCATAATGGCATCTGCATGGCAAATTGTGCGGAAAGCGTCCGACAGCTCCAATCTGATGCGGAACGGCGAGCTCGCGGCAGCCAGCAGGCGGCGGCCGATGTCGCACCCACGTGCCTCGCTCGAGTTCAGAACGGCCCGATCCGTTGTAAGGAGGAAGCCTGGCCTGCTGCGTCGATGTCTGCACGACGCTCGCATCCACTACCCCCTACCGCACCACGGTATTGCGCGAGCGCGGACATCTGGTTGTCAAGCGAGTGGCTGATGGGCGTCAAGCCGATAATCGAGAGTAGCGACGCGTCCACTATGTTCGCGTCGACTGATTCTATGAAGAGACGTGTGCACCGATGAGCAGCGTGACGGGGCGGCTGATAGGGTCAACGGAAAGCGTCACTACCACTAAGAGGTGTTAACAGAATGACTTTTGCAGGTGTCGCCAGCATATGATGCAGCAGGCGATTCTGAGGAAAGCCTCGTGGATGAAAGCGAGCTGTTCGAAGCGGATGCGCAGTCGGCGGAAGTTGTGAAGCCACGAGATGGTCCGCTCCACAACCCAGCGTGTTTTGCCCACTACCATGAGGCTGACCACGCCGAGCGATTTCGGTTGCAATGCCGACGGCATGCAGTGGACGTCGATACTTGTCGTGGTCGTAGCCCCTGTCGCCCTGAACGACCCGAGGCTTCGACAGCGGTCTGCCACGCTTGCCGCCGATTGGCGGGATTGCCTCGACCAGCGCTTGAAGTTGAGTGACGTCGTTACGGTTGGCGCCGGTCAGAATCACCGCGAGCGGGATGCCCTGCGCCTCGGTGATGAGATGGTGCTTTGAACTAGGTCGCGCGCGGTCTGTGGGATTCGGTCCTGTTTTTGACCTGAGCCCACAGCGCGGATTGAAGAGGAGTCGACGATGACGCGAGACCAGTCGATTTGGTCAGCTGCGCGCAATCGTGCAAGCAGCACCTCGTGCAACTGCTCCCAGACGCCAGCCGCTTGCCAGTCACGGAGGCGACGCCAGCAACTCATGCCGCTTCCGCAACCCATTTCGCGAGGTAGCAGGTCCCAACGCAGCCCTGTCTGTAAGACGAAGAGAATGCCGGTGAGCACTGCACGATTGTCGAGCGGCTTGCGCCCCGGATAACGGGTTCGCCGTGGTTTGGGAGGGGGCAGCAGCGGTTCGATGAGTGCCCACAGTTCGTCGTCGAGTATTGGCTTGGCCATGTCCTTTTCGTCGTCGAAACAATGAAAAGGTTAACAGCATTCATCGAGGGGTAACAGCCCCTTCGTTCATTTTGTTAAGGGTTCTAAGTCGCAACGGCCCGTCAACTGGCGCCCTCGCCCCTTGGTGCCGACTGGACCAGGCTCCGCCGCGCCGCCGCCATGACCAGTGCGCTGATCGTCGCGAGCGGCTCGGGCTCCTGCTCCCAGTGATGCCAGTACAGATCGATCAGCAGATCGTGCCCTGACGCGAGCGTAAACAGTCTGCCGCAGCCGATCAACGGCTCCGCCTGCATGGCGGGGACCAGCCCGTAGCCGAGATCGTCCAGGATCGCATTGAGCAACGCCACAGGCGAAGGAAAATAGTGTCGCGGGTACCGGCCGACCGTCACGCCGAAATGTTCGCGCGCGAATCCCGGTGTGGCGACACACAGGTAGCGCATCTGACCGATCGACTCGGCCACGAAACGATCGACAACCGGTTCCGGTTGCGTGCACAGAAACCCCTTGACGTCGCCGCGCGCCAGCGCCTCGAGCGTGTGGTCCTGATCGTCCACGACAATCTCGAGCGCCACATGGTGTTGCGCCAGCTCGCGCGTCACCGGCTCGAACCAGGTGGCAAGGGAATCGGCATTGACGGCAAGCGCAAGCGCTGTTGTCGTCGCTCTCCCCGGCATGACACGCCGGAGCAGGTCATCCTCCTGAAGCCGGACCGTCATGAAATGACGAAAGACCTCTTCTCCCGCTTTCGTCGGCAGCACGACTGGTTCGCGCAACAGGAGCATCGCCCCGATCGACTGTTCGAGCCGCTTGACCCGCCGTGTCGCTGCTGCGGAGGAGATGTTCAGCGCAACCGCCGCCTGCGCGAAGCTGCGATGTTCGACCACCGCAGCAAACGTCTCCAGTTCCAGCATGTTCAACAGAGCATTCACTTTCACTCTCACCCCCGGTACACGGTCGGCGCAATAATCCGCTGTAAGACTGACCACAAGGAAACACGATACTCGGCCATCCCATCGACGCCGAAAGCCGCACGGCGAATTCCGTTGCTCCGCCCTGCCGCTACTTTCCCAGCCTAAACTCCTGCATCACTAGCCTCCGCATACGAGACTTCACCACGCATGGCCGGTCTCTCCGGATCGGGTGGAAAAATGCACCATCTTCCGTCCCGGTGGCGAAAAAAGAACATCGCCTTCGAGCCGCTGCCGTTGTCTGCGACGACACAAACATAACGTCCCGTGCCGTACCGTCCGTAGTGGCTGATTCGAAATCCTCTCTTCGGGTCGGGTGCCAACCAGTCCTGGACCATACGTCTCAACGACACTCCCGAAATCGGCATAAGGCTCCTCCATCATTTCGACGGTGACGGTACTGGGCTCCTGAAGATCGAAAGACGTTACCGGCTCGCAGCGACTCAAGATCGATAGCGCTATCAAGACCGTTTTCTGGGCGTGCGGACTGATACCGCAGCTGTCAGTAACGGCAGTGAAGTTGCCATTCGCAATCGGACACGCTCCACGCCATATGCTGGTTACCGACTTGCCAATTGAACGCCACGTGTCCTGATCTGGTGCGTGCTATGCCCGAGCCCGAACATTCAGTCCTAGCCCGTCGACCACCTCGCGAGCGTTCCGGAACGCTTCGACGGCAGCAGGCGCCCCAGCATATATCGCGCTGTGGAGTAAGACCTCCCGGATTTCGACGATGGTTGCGCCATTGTTGATGGCGCCGCAGATATGTCCCTTAAGCTCGTTACCCCTGCCGAGAGCAGCAAGCATCGCGCAGGTACACAGACTCCTGGTGCGCAGGTCGAGTCCGTCGCTCAACCATGTGCTGCCCCACGCATGCTCATTGAGCCATTCCTGCAGCGGCTCCGAAAATTCGTCAACTGAGCTCATGGCCCGCTCTACGAAGTCGGCACCCGTTACTTGCTTGCGGCGGTTGATACCGGACGTCTGGATTTCATCGCTCATCGTTTCACGATACTCCCGGGGGGTTTTCATGTCATATCGGGCGCCAATCTTCCACACGAAGCAGAAGTGTCGCCGACAGGCTTGTCTCTTAAACAGTCGGTCGCCATAGAAGATGAGTCCGCGCTCGCTATGAACCACAGCGTCTGGGGGTATCAGCACCTCGGTCGATGAGGGCACGCAGCCGGCAACAACAATGCGCAACGCTCGCGTGCGATCAGGCGGCCGACTAGGCGTCCGCGCGATGGCGACTGCTCATGCAAATCGGATATGCCGTCTGACCGCGTGCATCTCTCGCAGCCCGGGCGAGGATTGATCGACCGGCCAAAGGCGACCGGCCACTCCGATGCCCGATTCTCAGCGCGGATTCGCGGCGGGGCGTACCATAAACACTCCAATGCGCATCCACACATGCACGGTCAGCCCAGACCATCTTCCCCGGCGGAGAGAAGCGCAAGGATTTTGTCCATCACTCCGCTACGCCGCCATTGCAGCCACTTCATGTATGCCGTCTGCGGCGGCCCAAAACTTCTGGGCAGACGATGCCATCGTTCGCCGTTGACAGTCACCCAAAGAATTGCATCGAGAATCGTGCGGCGATCCCGTGCCGGTCGCCCCCAGCCTTGACGCCCATGCGGCGGGATCAGATGAGCCACGACAATCCATTGCTCATCGGTAACTGGACACTGAAGCATAGGAAGTCTCCTGGATGTAAAGCGCGACGCTTTGCCCATGTTCTGTCTGGTGTGACACCGCATGCGGCCTGACGGGCACGTTCGCGTCTCAGCAACAGCAGGCGTCATCACACCAGCATCCGGTAGCGGCACGATTTGACCCGGCCGCACCGCCCCGAAGACGCGTCGAGCCGCAACCGCGCCTTAAGTCGTTATAAGCCTCAAAACTTGTGCCGTAACGCTGCCCGAATCACGAACTGATTCGAGTTCGAAGAAACGCCTGCCGCACCGGGCACATACGCGACGTCGAGCACCGTTTGGGTCTTGTCGCCGCCAACGTGCTGGTATGCACCCTGCAGGTACAGATCCGTACGCTTCGACAGGTTGTAGTCAGCCATCAACCCGATCGACTGGTAGTTGGGATGCAGTTTTCCGGTGGTCGCATTGAAATCCGCCCGCGTGTAGGTGTACATCGCGCCGACAAAGAACGCCGGGGTAAACTGATATTTCCCGTTCAGTTCGAAGTTCTGGAAGCGCAGCGACGACAGGGTCGACCCAGCAGGCGGTGTGATCGCGCCCACATAGCTGGTGCTGAGCGGTTGCGCGACATCGGTGTTCGTATATGCGAAGCCCAATGTCGCCGACCCGATCGTATAGTTAATTCCTGCACCGAAGATGCGCAGGCGCTCGCCCAGAAAATTTTCGTCGCCGCCGTTGTTAATCGCGCCAGTGGCCGTTGAAGACGGATTGTTGGCCTGCAGGTACGATGCCGCGATCAACAGGGCGCCATTCGTGTACTGCGCCCCAACGCTGTATTGTCTATTATTGGCAAAATTTGTGTCGTTGCTAAAGCTGTACGTACCTCCGAACTGGAAGCCGGCGAGCGACGGACTGGTGTACTTCACGGTATTGTTTACGCGAAACGTGTTATCCGTGTTGTCGTTGTCATAAGGGTGGGAAAACAGATAGCCCGCCCAGTTGCCGTTCGCGGTGGTTTGCGCCAGAAAATCGACCAGCGAATCGTACTGACGACCAAGTGTGACCGAGCCATATGTATCACTGGCGACGCCAACGTAGGCCTGCCGCCCGAACATCAAGCCCCCCTGCGCGAGTTTTCCGTTGTTGACATCGTAGCCGCTTTCGAGCCGGAACACGGCCTTCAGACCGCCGCCTAGATCCTCTGTGCCCTTCAGGCCCCACCGGCTACCTTGAACATAGCCGCTCTGGAGCTCGTAGACCTTGCTCCCACCCACGTTGTTGGTGAAGTCGAAGCCTTCGTCGATCACGCCGTAGAGCGCTACCGAGCTTTGCGCCATTGCGGGAACGACACATGCCGACAAGACGGATGCTGCGAGTACGTTGCGTGCTTTCATCGTATTCTCCGAACCTGGTTACCAATTGGTAACGATATTTTTCGAATTTACTATTCTTTCATCGAATATTACGCATACCTAAACATTTCTTTCGAGCGTCTCCTGTTTTGTAATTGATCTACCGCCCTATGCAATCAATACTTGGAACGCTCAGAGAGCGTACGTCATAATCCCCTGGCACCCGCCAGGGGATCCTGTAAAACAGCAGCAGCATCACGAGAAATCTGGCACCCAGGTGATCCTCTGGATCAGAGGCGCTGGTTTCCGCGCGTTGCGCCCCTCCGAACACGACGCCATCGGCACCGCTAGGTAATCATTATAATGATTCCCCTGTTTTGTCAAAATTAATTTTGAAATGGTGGATGGCGTCGGCCCTTTACGCTTAGGGGAAGGTGGTATGACATGCGATTTGGTCACCGGCAATCTGACGAAGGAACCGTCGAATGGTCTAACGGGTTGAGCGTATTGGCCAGCGACTCGGTGACCCAGTTGAGGCGTCACCTCGCTTTCGCTGCCGCTGAGGTAGCCGATGAATCTTGAAGGCGGCTTGAACGCGCGGGCGCCACGTTGGTCGTGAACGAGGCAAGGCTCACACCGACGGCAAATCGGGATGGCTGTCGTCGCACCATTCGGCACGCCAAGGCGGGATGTTCTCTTTGCGTCCGTCGACGCTTTTCCATCACAGCAGCGCGTGCCCGGTTGAGTCACGCGTCTTCCTGATAGCGGTTCGACCGGAGAAGGAGTCTGATGGTTTTGGGAATCTGCATCGAGCCTATCGGCCCGACCAAAAAATGCGCCATCGTCCTTACTTTCACGACATTAAGAATGCGTGAGGTTCGGGTCGACGGCGCGAAGCTCTCTCGTGGCCGGAGACTGCCCGCTGTATAACCACCGCCAATCACCGCGGCCCCGGCAACCGGCACAGCGGCTGGAGCATTACTTAGCGACAGGCATCGTGAACTCGGCACCCTTGACAATGCTGTCCGGCCAACGCTGCATCACGCTCTTGTAGCGCGTGTAGAACCGCACACCTTCCTCGCCGTATGTATGATGATCGCCGAACAGCGAGCGTTTCCAACCGCCAAACGAATGCCATGCCATCGGCACCGGAATCGGCACGTTCACCCCGACCATGCCCACCTTGATCTGCCGAGCAAACGCTCGAGCAACTCCACCATCCGTGGTGTATAGCGAGACACCGTTTGCGAACTCATGTGCATTGATGATGCTTGACCGCCGTAGCGAAGTCCGGCACACGAATCACGCCGAGAACCGGGCCAAAGATCTCCTCCTTGTAGATCTTCATGCTCGTATGAACGCCGTCGAACAGCGTGCCGCCAAGAAAATAGCCAGGCTCCGAGCACACCGGATGGTCGCGCCCATCAACGATGAGTTTCGCGCCCTCCAATTCGCCCGAAGCGATGTATCCCGCCACCTTCGCCTTATGCTCGGCGGTCACCAGTGGCCCCATTTCCGCATCGAGGTATTCGCCGTTTTTGATGACCAGTGACTTGACGCGCGGAATCAATTTCTCGATGAGCGCGTCAGCGGTGCTGCCAACAGCAACCGCGACCGAAATGGCCATGCAACGTTCACCTGCCGAGCCATATGCAGCACCAATCAGGGCGTCCACGGCTTGGTCGAGATCGGCGTCGGGCATTACGACGAGGTGATTCTTGGCACCGCCGAGTGCCTGGACGCGCTTGCCGCGGCGCGAAGCTTCGGTATGGATATATTCCGCAATCGGGGTCGAGCCGACGAACGACAGCGCAGCGACATCGGGATGTTCGATGAGTGCGTCAACTGCCACCTTGTCTCCGTTGACGACGTTGAAGACGCCGTCGGGCAGACCAGCTTCCTTCATCAATTCGGCGAGACGCAACGACGCCGACGGATCGCGCTCGGACGGCTTGAGCACAAACGTGTTTCCGCAGGCCAATGCGACGGGGAACATCCACATCGGCACCATTACAGGGAAATTGAACGGCGTGATGCCGGCTACCACACCCAGTGGCTGGCGCAGGTTCCAGTTGTCGATGCCAGTACCGATCTGGTCGGTGAAATCGGTTTTGAGCAGGTTGGGAATACCGCAGGCAAATTCCACAACTTCGATGCCTCGCACCACCTCGCCTTGGGCGTCAGTGAACACCTTGCCGTGTTCGCGCGTGATGAGCATTGCGAGTTCGTTGTGGTGCTTGTCCAGCAACTCCTTGAACTTGAACAGGACACGTGCGCGTTTTAGCGGAGCCGTTTCACTCCAGCCCGGGAAGGCCGCCCTAGCCGCCTGCACTGCCTGGTCAACTTCCACTACCGAAGCAAGCGCGACTGAACCGGTCACCTCACCGGTCGCGGGGTTGAACACGTCCTTAAACTGCCCGCTCGACGGCTCAACTATCCGACCGTTGATGAAGTGGCTGACCTGCTTCGAAGCGAGTCTTGCCCTCTCGTTGACAACATTCATTTCCATACTCCAAGGCTGTCTGGCCAATTTCTGCCAGACGTGAGATTTCAGGCCACGTTGCGCAGGGCGTCACGAACCGTCGAGAAAATCTGGGTAATCTTCTCTTCGTCGATAATCAGCGGCGGCGAGAATGCAAGGATGTCCCCTGTGTAGCGCACGAGCACGCCGGCCTCGAAGCATTTCAGGAAGACTTCGTATGCACGGGCGCCCACTGCACCAGGCCGCGATTCGAGTTCAATACCAGCAACGAGGCCAAGATTGCGGATGTCCTTCACGTGCGGGGAAGTACGCAGCTCGTGTGCAGCATCCTCGAAGACGCCAGAGAGCTCGCGCGCCCGGTTGAAGAGGCGGTCGCGCTTATATATGTCAAAGGTCGCAATTGCCGCCGCGATAGCTGCCGGGTGCGCCGTATAGGTATAGCCGTGAAAAAATTCAATGGCGTTTTCACCCCCCGCGTTGACAACCGCGTCGTGCACCAGGCGACTAGCCGCCACCGCGCCCAATGGAACCGCCGCATTGTTGATAGCCTTGGCCATCGTGAGGATGTCCGGCGTTACACCACAGTACTCGCTCGCCGTCGGCGCGCCGAGTCGGCCGAAGCCGGTGATGACCTCGTCGAAAATCAGCAGGATGCCGTGTTTCGTGCACAGTTCACGCAGCCGCTCGAGGTACCCCTTCGGTGGCACAAGCACGCCCGTCGAACCTGCGAGCGGCTCCACGATAACCGCCGCAATGGTCGATGCGTCGTGCAGCGCCACGAGGCGTTCGAGTGCGTCCGCGAGGTGGGCGCCCCACGTTGGCTGGCCGCGCGTGAACGCAGCCTCCGCGATGTTCAGTGTATGCGGCAGATGGTCGACGTGCGGCATCAGGTTGCCCGAGAACGTCTTCCGGTTCGCAAGAATACCGCCAACAGAGATGCCACCAAAGCCGACACCGTGATAGCCGCGCTCCCGGCCGATGAAACGCGTACGCTGGCCTTCGCCGCGTGCCCGATGATAGGCCAGTGCAATCTTCAGGGCCGTATCGACCGATTCCGAACCTGAATTCGTGAAGAAGATGCGGTCGAGACCCGCGGGCATGAACTCCGCTACTTTCGTCGCTGCCTCGAATGCGAGCGGATGGCCCATCTGGAACGTCGGCGCGTAATCCATCGTCGCGAGTTGCTGGGCGACCGCCTCCGTAATTTCCGAGCGACCGTGTCCGGCATTCACACACCAAAGACCTGCAGTTGCATCCAATACGGGGCGGTCATCGACCGTCGTGTAGTACATGCCCTTGGCCGACTTGAAAAGACGCGGCGCCGCCTTGAATTGACGGTTCGCCGTGAACGGCATCCAGAAGTTCGAGAGGTCAGGTATGTTAGAAGTGCTCATGTGTGTCTCCGTGAAGATGGCACCTACTCTACCTACGTCGCGCGATACAATCACTGGACAGCACAAATCAAACGACCAAACCGTGTTGATTTTTTCCCTCAGACTGTATTGAAATGTTCAAGCTGAACCTCTCGCGAGTGCGAAAAAGCGAAGGCACTCTGGTTGACCAGATTGTCGCGTCAATCGAACAGGAATTAAGTCACGGCACCTATCCCGCTGGCACAAAACTGCCCTCGGTACGTAATTTCGCGAAGACGCACGCCCTTAGCACGTACACGGTTTCGGAAGCGTATCAACGGCTCGTTTCGCTTGGCCTGGTTGTTGCCCGACCTGGCGCTGGATATCGCGTGGCAACGCCTGAGGCTCACACGCCAGATGCGCCCGCGTGGAGTGGGCCGAGTTTGAACGCATCATGGCTGCTATCGGATGTTTTTGCAGACCATTCCGTACCAATCAAGGCAGGGTGTGGCTGGATTCCGAATGACTGGGTAAACGAGAGCGGCATTCAGCACGCATTGCGCGTCGTAAGTCGCGTTCCTGGCCCACGAATCGGGGGGTATGGCCATCCATACGGCCTGGCGGCGCTGCGCGAGTACATCGCGAGCGGCTTGCGCCGATACTCGCTGTCTGTTGGAAGCTCGGACATTCTGCTCACGCAAGGCGTCACACAGGCACTAGACCTCGTCGTCCGAACTCTGTTGCAACCGGGCGACACCGTGATTGTGGAGGACCCGTGCTACTGCAATCTCCTCCAGATTCTCAAGGTAACCTTCATCAATGTCGTGAGCGTCCCGTGCACACCTGATGGCATCGACATCGCGCAACTGGAAGAGATCGTCCGTGAACACCGCCCTAAGGGCATGTTTATCAACACCGTGCTGCAGAACCCCTCAGGTGCCTCGCTTTCTGTTTCTTCTGCATTTCGACTGCTTCAAATTGCAGATAGAGAAGGTCTTTGGGTTGTGGAAGATGATATCTCCAGGGAGTTGGCACCTGCTGGAGCGCCGTGCCTCGCTGCAATGGAAGGGTTGAAGAATGTCATCTATCTCTCAGGCTTCTCCAAGACCATCACGCCTGCAGTGCGCGTTGGTTATATTGCGGCATGCCGAGACCTCATTTCACGATTCGCGTTGACCAAGATGGCAGTTGGACTTACCTCATCGGAAGTCACAGAACGCGCGGTGGCAAATGTGCTAATCGATGGGCATTATGACCGCCATATCGCGCATATCCGCGAACGGCTCTTTAATGCTCACATGCGCGTAGCCGAATCGATGACCAATTCTGGTCTGGAGATTTTCCACATGCCAAAGGCTGGTCTGTTCCTATGGGCACGGTTGCCGATTCGTCCAGAAGACAGCATGGCGGTAACGAATGAAGCGCTTGCCAAGGGAATCTGGCTCGCACCGGGGTCGTATTTCCGCCCGGGAGAACCGGCGTCAGCGTGGTTCCGCTTTAACGCCGCAACTTCGGACATCCCGGAACTGTGGACATTCATGAAAAACTATCTACGCTGAACGTCCCCGCTCGCAAGCGCATCACAAAGCGAACCGAACACTGTCCGCTTGATACTTGCCGGGTTTTACGCTGCGCGGGGCCCCTCGGTTCCGGTGCCATCTCTAACGCGAATGTCGGTCAGCCCCTCTCTACAAAGGCAATTGGCTCAGTGCCTCATTGAGGTGAATGCACCGGGCGATGCCAAACGTCCGCGCTTCCTGCAATTCCTTGCCACTGCTCCCCAGGGCGATGACGCGATGGGGAGCAGTCTCGAGCGTGTGCAGCGCAATGGCATAACGATCAGTGAATTCCTGCGACGAAAGGATCGCGGAAAAGTACGTCACTCCGTCCTGTCCGAGCGCGGAGCCAATGGCACGATTTAAATACTCGGCGCTTAGATTGCTCATCAATAGCAGCGAATATCCGTCATCCCTGATGCGCTGAAGCAACTGTTTAAGCGCCGTGCGCTGTTCGCGACCCGCTTCAGTATCCGGGCTATCGTCCATTGTCGACCAGACGTCATCCATATTTGCGACAATTGCGTCGATTGCCATTGCGGGTCTCCATGACGGGTGAGTTTTCTTCGGTTTTTCGGCTTCCGGATGCGATCCAGATTGAGCTATCGCGTCTCGCCAAGCTGATCAAGAATCGTGGGGTTCTCAAGCGTCGACACGTCCTGCGTGATCGCCTCGCCCTTCGCGAGCGAGCGCAGCAGACGGCGCATGATCTTGCCCGAGCGCGTCTTCGGCAGGTTCTCGCCGAAGCGGATGTCGCGGGGCTTGGCGATCGGCCCGATCTCCTTGCCCACCCAGGCGCGCAGATCGTTGGCGAGCTTCACGGCCTCGTCGCCCTGCGGACGCGTGGCCTTGAGCACCACGAACGCCACCACGGCTTCGCCGGTGGTGTCGTCGGGGCGGCCCACCACGGCGGCTTCGGCCACGAGCGGGTTCGCCACCAGCGCCGACTCGATTTCCATCGTGCCGAGGCGGTGGCCCGAGACGTTCAGCACGTCGTCGATACGGCCCATGATCGTGAAGTAGCCCGTGTCCTTGTCGCGCACGCTGCCGTCGCCGGCCAGATACAGCTTGCCGCCCAGTTCTTCGGGGAAGCATCCCGACTTGTAGCGCTCCGGGTTGCCCCACACGTTGCGGATCATCGCGGGCCACGGACGCTTCACGACGAGAATGCCGCCCTGCCCGTTCGGCACGTCCTGGCCGGTTTCGTCGACGATCGCGGCCATGATGCCCGGCAGCGGCAGCGTGCACGAACCCGGCACGAGCGGCGTCGCGCCCGGCAGCGGCGTGATCATGTGGCCACCGGTTTCGGTCTGCCACCAGGTGTCGACGATCGGGCAGCGCTTGCCGCCCACGTTTTCGTAGTACCACATCCACGCTTCGGGATTGATCGGCTCGCCGACCGTGCCGAGAATGCGCAGCAAAGAAAGGTCGTAGCTCTTCGGATGCACCTTCGCGTCGGCTTCGGATGCCTTGATGAGCGAGCGGATCGCCGTGGGCGCGGTGTAGAACACCGTGACCTTGTGCTTGGCGATCATGTCCCAGAAGCGGCCGGCGTTCGGGTACGTCGGCACGCCTTCGAACACGACCTGGGTCGCGCCGATCGTGAGCGGGCCATAGGCGATGTAGCTGTGGCCCGTGATCCAGCCGATGTCGGCCGTGCACCAGAACACGTCCGAGGGCTTGTGATCGAAGGTCCACTTCATCGTTTGCGCGGCCCACAGCAGGTAGCCGCCCGTGCTGTGCTGCACGCCCTTCGGCTTGCCCGTCGAGCCCGACGTGTAGAGGATGAAGAGCGGGTGTTCCGCGCCCACCGGCACCGGCGCGCACGTATCGCTCTCGGCCGCCGAAAGTTCGTGCATCCACTGGTCGCGGCCTTCGTGCCATGCGACCTTGCCGCCCGTGCGCTGGTAGACGATCACGCTGTGCACCGCCTCGCAGCCGCCCATGGCGAGCGCTTCGTCGGCGATGTTCTTCAGCGGCAGCGCCTTGCCGCCGCGCATCTGTTCGTCGGCGGTGATGAGCGCGACCGCGCCCACGTCGACCATGCGTTCGTTGAGCGACTTCGACGAGAAGCCGCCGAACACGACCGAATGCGTCGCGCCGATGCGCGCGCAAGCCTGCATGGCGACCACGCCTTCCACCGACATCGGCATGTAGATGACCACGCGGTCGCCCTTCTTCACGCCGCGTTTCTTCAGCGCATTGGCGAAGCGCGACACGCGCGCGAGCAGGTCTTTGTAGGTGACGTTCGTGACGGTGCCGTCGTCGGCTTCGAAAACGATCGCGACGCGCTCGCCATTGCCCGCTTCGACGTGGCGGTCGAGGCTGTTGTACGAGGCATTGAGTTCGCCGTCTTCGAACCACGTGTAGAACGGCGCCTTCGATTCGTCGAGCACCTTCGTGAAGGGCTTTTGCCAGCTCAGGGTTTCGCGCGCGAGGCGCGCCCAGAAGCCTTCGTAATCGCGTTCGGCTTCGGCGCACAGCGCCTTGTATGCGTCCATGCCGGACACGTTAGCCTGCGACTTGATTTCCGCGGCAACGGGAAACATCCGGCGTTCCTGCAAGAAAGATTTAATTGTTGACATTGGTTCCTCTATAACGACTGGGAAGGTCCGATTGCCTGTCGGCTTGTCTTTCCCGCCTCGAGTGCAATAGTCGACGCCAACTGTCTGGAGCGCGTCAACCAGGTCCGCAACTTCAAAATGGATCCTTGCTCGATCACGACACGATAGCTCTGACCAGCGAAGCCCCGCGTTTCCCGCTGTCACAACATCATCGATTGCGTCACTGGGTGTAAGGCGTACCGGGCCCACAACTGCGCAATCGAACGGCCAGACCGCCACTATTTCCGAACGCTTGCGCTCGCATGCAGGATTCGTACTGGCGTTCATTTCGCGCTCCTGTGCGAGGCACTGATGCTCGCCCTCGCCAAGTCGGGAGCATCGCTAACGCCGCCTTGGGAGCGGCAGTCCTTGGCCCGCTGATCGTCACGCACTCCAACATATCGGGGTCAAGCATCCTCTTCTTTCGTCAAGCCAACGCGCTGCCCGGACAGTGGACGCGCATCTGAAGCGTGACGCCGATACAGCCTTCGACGTCACCAAGTTAAAACATTATAATGATTTCTCTGATTTCCCAAAATCAATTTCTTTGAGTGCATCGACCCTTTGCGCTCACCTGGAGGATGGTATGGCACTTGAGATGTTCACCCGGCAATCCAACGAAGGAACGGTCGAATGGTTACAGCGCGTACAGGCCGGTCGTGGATGGGTGTCTCCGATCTACGAGACGCTGAAGATCTCGGTCGTTCAAGCGTGCTCTGGATTCGTTCAGTTATCGATGACTGCATCGTCGTTTGCAGGCAATCCGACCGGAAAGTTGCATGGCGGTGCACTCGCCACGATACTCGATTGCGCCATGGCGCTGGCTGTGGACTCCGCTCTTGGCGCCACGCAAGTATCTGCGACCGCCGAGATGTCGGTTCGCTTCATGGGAGCTCAGGAGGCTAACGGCTCGACCGTATTGGCCAGCGGCTCGGTGACCCAGTTGGGACGCCGCCTCGCTTTCGCTACCGCCGAGGTGGTCGACGAGTCTGGACGGCTGCTTGCAAACGCGGCCGGCACGTTCGTGGTGAACGAGGCTAGGCTCAAACCGACGGCAAACTGATCAGAGTGGTCGCACCAACCGCTTCGCGAGGGGAAATTTCTTTCCGTCCGCCGACGATTTCCCATCACGGCAGCGGCAGGCGCGCTGTTGAGCGGCACGTTCGTTTGGTTGCATAGATTACAATCGGTGTCATTCGAGCGTTTCCTTGTCGCGCCAGCGTAACGGCGCCTATCGCGCGCGCCTAACTGCCGATTTTGAAACGTTGTTCCTGTTTCAAGGCGGCACAAGCTGCAGCCAGACCATTCGGGTCCGAGAGTCACCATATGTCAAAGATGATTAGACGAACTACAACACGCTCCTCGGCGAGCCTGGCCCAGTCCGCCTCACGCTCGGCAACCACGGAGCAGTCCCGCGTCGTCCTGCCCAAAAGTATTACTGCAAGATCGGGGCGGACTGCGATGCGACAGGCGCGTTACATCGCCGAGGACATCAGGGCAATGATTATCCGCGATAATCTAAGTCCAGGCGATCGGTTGCCGAGCGAGAAAGACCTGATGGCGACTTACGGCTCGGCAAGAGCCACGGTACGGGAAGCGCTCGCGATTCTGGAGAGTCACGGCCTCGTCGAAGTTACGCCCGGGAAAAACGGCGGCGTCAGTCTTGCGGATATACCCACGGACACCGTGTTACAGGGACTGCAAACTTATCTCTATTTCCGCAATCTCACATGGCAACACATTTACGATGCCCGGGAAAGTATCGAACCTGAAATTGCGCGTTCGTCGTGCGAATCTGTGACACCGGACGTCCTGCAGTCCCTCGAGAATACGGTCGAACTCTGCCGTGCGGGACTCAGGGGTGAACTCGACCGACGCGGACATAAGAACGCGGAAATAGATTTCCACGAAATCATAGCCAGAAATTGTCCCAATCCGTTGCTTCGATTCGTCGGCTTGTTCCTTTGCAGGGCGGAAAGGGAGATGATTGAAGATCTGCTCACGTTCGACGACGAGGATTCGTCGCTGAAGGTGATCAGGGAACACGAGGAATTGATCGAAATGTTCCGCCGTGGGGATGTTGAGCACGTGCACTCGTTGATGCATCGCCATCTTCATGGAATGGCCGAATCCATCGAAAGCAGGCGTGGAAAGCGTAACGGCGGAGCACATGATGAGCCGCCCGTTAAGCGGCAGAAAGCCAAGGCAACCCGTTGAGAAGCAGGCAACCCCTTTCGCACAGGCGCTACGGGGCCTTGCGGTGCTGGCCGTTTGGCGAGCGCTGTCGCTTCCGAGCCTGTTGACCTTGTGGCGGCCTCCAGTTTGCGGAGGATTCACACATGGCCTCGACCAGCCGGGCCGGGGCCATGCCGTGCGCACCTTGCGGCCGTAGACGCTCAAAAATTTACGTGACTTCTGCCCTTGAGCTCCAGTCGCGCTCGAACCTGGTCCGGGGTAGCTATTTCCTTACCGAGTTCTTCAATGATGCGTCGAATCTTGGACACCTGCTCAGCACTACTTTGCGCAAGTTTGCCGCGGCCTATTGTCAGGCTGTCCTCCAAGCCTACACGAACATTGCCCCCGAGCAGCACGCCCATCGTTCCAAGCGGTATCTGGTGCCGACCGCCGGCAAGCACCGAGAATTCGTAGTCTCGCCCGAGCAATCGATCGGCAGTATGCTTCAGATGGAGCAGTTGTTCCGGTGCAGCATCAATTCCGCCGAGAATGCCGAGCACAAACTGCAGGAAGATCGGGCCGGTTAGGAGCCCGCGGGACCGATAATGCGCGACAGTCTGAATATGCCCGACGTCATAACATTCAAGCTCAAAACGAGCTCCTCGCTGAGTGCCAATGACGGACAGGATCTCCTCAATATCAGCGAACGTGTTCTTGAATATTGTCTGTCGTGACGCTTCAAGGAACGGCTTTTCCCAATCGAATTGCCACTCGTTGCGCCGCTCGGCCAGCGGGAACATGCCAAAATTCATTGACCCCATGTTCAACGAGCACATCTCCGGATTGAGCTGGAGCGGAGCGGCGAGGCGTTCATCAATCGACATGGACGAACTGCCTCCGGTCGTCACGTTGATGACGGCGTCCGTGGCTGACGCTATTTGCTCCACGACACTGCGGAAAAGATCGGGGCTCGATGACGGCTGACCATTCAGGGGATCCCTGACATGAAGATGGATGATGGCCGCACCAGCTTCCGCAGCCTGAATAGCATGGGCAGCAATGTCCTCGACCTTGTACGGCAGATATGGGGACAGTGACGGTGTATGGATAGATCCCGTGACTGCGGCGGTGATGATGGTAGGTCCCGAATGCGTTGGCTTGTCTGACATGCTTGCCTCTAAGAGCGAAAAGACGATTAGTCGAGCGACTGTTCCGCAGCAACGCAGTGGATCCTTTGTGGGCGATGCCACGAACTGGAACCAGACGTCAGCAGCAGCTACCGGCATTTGCGCCGGCAGCCACTGTGGTGAAAGAACGTCGTGCGGCCATCCCCGGATGGATGCGGTCGCCCGCTGAAACTTCCGGGACTAGGCGTCGCGCCGCGTCATGCGCATCGCGTAGTTCTTCATGATTTTTGCAATGTCGTTGCAGTACCCGTTGTGTGAAAGGCTGCCGCACCAGGTTATCGAACCCACCGAAAAGACGGATCCTCCCCAACCTGTCTCGTACCAGATCATCTCGGCCTTGATCAACGACCCAAGCGGGCCGTGATCGAGCGACTCGTCATGCGCAGTGAGTGCGTCGAGCGCGGCACCGAATGCCGATGAATGCCCTTCGGATGTCGCGAGGAGCGTGTATTGCTCTGGCGAACCCGCAATGGTTGAAGTCGAGTCGAGTTCAAACCCTGCTGCACCGCCCCCCGAGAGTCCGTAATCCCCGATGATTCCCGAAGAGACGCCATCAAGCAGCCAGCCTCCAGGCTGTTCACGCGCGTCATCGTGAACGCGATAGTACGAGCCTTCGAAAGGCCCCTGCGCCGAGAATCCAATACCAACCAGCCGCTGCGGAGGCCGACCGCTGTCGCGCCAAAGACCTCCCAGTCGACCATCGAATGCGTTATGGAGTTCGCCTGGCAAACTGGTCCAGTTCCGGATCCCGTTGTTGCCACGGCGTAGCTCAAGCGCGCCGGGAAACAGTTCGGACAGGGCAATTTTCCAGTAGAACCCGTTGCCTCCAAGGTAGGCAAGATTGCCTCCCTGCTTCAGATATCCCTCGATGGCGTCAAGTGTGCGTTCAGTGTGGTACTCAGGATGGGTGCCTGTGAGCACCGCCCGATAAGGTTTGAGCATAGCCTGACCGTGACGCTCGAGATCGTCGTCCGTCACGATGTCAAACCCGACACCCTCGTGTTCGAGCCAGTCGAGCAGATAGTGATCTGCAATGTAGTGGCGACAGCCTGATCCGCGTGGCTCATTGAATGTCATGAAACCAGGGCGCATCGTCAGCATGGGCCGCAGACGGGTAGAAAAGGCGACGCCGCTGCCGTCAGCGTGCAGGTTGTAGGTTGACAACCCAACTTCCGGATGATCGTCCGGATTATGTGGATATGCTTGCCATGCATTCACCTTGGCGCGGAAATCTTCATCAAAGTTACCGCGCGCAAAGTTTGCGTAAGCCTGATAGGTGTACGTCGGTATGACGATCGCGAGTTCGTGGCCCGGCCGTCCGGGACGTGCGCTCACCCAGAACGGTAGCCAGTCGCGATCAACTCCCCGGTCGTCTGCAAGTGCCATCGCGTAAGAACCGGAAGGAAGGTCGTCAGGAACAGTGAAGGTAAAGGACGTTTCCCAATTGACGTCGTCAATATCTTCCTGATGAAAATGAATCGCCGCATACTCATCCGGCGCAGCACGCCAACAGAACTCGCGGCCGGTCCAATTCGAGGAGCGAACTGCGCGCGTAGGAAGATTAACGATTCGGCCGTGATGGGCACCCGGACCGCAGTCAAATACGTCTCCCGTATCAATTCCAAGCGCGAAATCCCATGCTGCGATCACGATCGAACCAGCGTGGATTCGCGGTGCTTCGATACGCCCATTGAAATGGAGCGTTGGCGCATCGGCGGAGAGAGCCGCGATTGCAACGGCAGGCGCGGGAGCGCTCCAACCACCGGTAGGCACGGTTGCAACTGCTTCCGAGCCGATGTAGCGCGAATCAATCGGCGTAAAAGACAGCTTCAGCTTTCGCGTTCTGGCGTCGAAACAGAGGGAAATACCCGACCATCGGGCTCCCACCGGGCAATTCGCGCGCAGATTCACAGTTGAACCACTGTCGTTGGACCAGGTTGCAGTGGCCCCCTCACCATCGATCCCAATCTGCCATCCTTGTGCCTTGTCCGAATCCCACTGCGACATAATGCACTGTGAGCCGTTCTTTGCTAACGTCGGCAACACCCGGACAGAAATTGACCAGTCATTGTCAGGGTTAGGCCACGGTACGCCGGGTACATGAATCCAGGAACCTCGATGAATCAACTGCTCGACTGACGGCGCGATGGTCGAGTAGATGTGGCTCAGGTCCACCATACGCAAGCCAGGCCCCGCAGGATTGACGTCTGCATGGATCACTCGAACAAGTCGCGCCGTGAAGGGGCACTCCAGGCGGCTGGATACCTTGAAGTCGATGGATTCGCCCGATACGGCCGAGAGTCGATCGCTGTAACCGACCAGGTCCATGGTAGTTTTCAACATTGCGGCAACTCCTTTGATTCAAACGCGCAAGGCAGACTGCCAGTAAACGCGCCAGAAAACTCCGTCATCCATTGATTAACGATTCGCTTGACGATAAAGGTTTTACGGTCACACGAAACCTGCATTTCCTACAAGTATTCCCTATTCCGAATCGCGGCGGAGATGCTTCAGAGGCCACCTTATCGGAAGCAGCGTCAGGAAATGTCCCATAAAGCGCTGACTGCGGCGTGTGGATAGACAATTCGTCACACGACCTGCACCGGTCGACCTTGGCGCGAGGAACGCCAGCCATTTTTTCTCGGCTTTCTTGAATGCACCGATCAGCAGAAATGATATCGATAGGTATATCAGCGCAGCGATCGTGAAGCTCGAGAACGTCATGTAAGTTGCCGAGTTCATGTCTCGCACGACCTTCATGAGCTCCGGCACCGTCGCGGTGAAAGCAAGCGTCGTGGCATGCAACATAAGGATGATCTCGTTGCTGTACATCGGCAATGCGCGGCGAAGCATGGCCGGGATTATCACGACACGGTAGATCGCGCCTGATGACATTCCAAAGGCTCTTGCGGCTTCTATCTCCCCACGAGGAATGGCCCGCATTGCGCCTGCGAATATTTCCGTAGTGTAGGCGGAGGTACTCAGTGAAAATGCCAAAACTGTGCAGTTCATACCACTTCTGAAGAAAGCACTCAGAATGTCGCTTGCCCTCACAAATTCGAGGCCATATATTCCAGTGTAGATCAACAGCAACTGCACATAGAGTGGCGTCCCGCGGATCGCGAATGTGTATGCCTTTACCGTCTCGGAAACATATCGATTGGACGAATTTCGCGCAATGGAAAGAGGTACCGCAAGTACGAAACCAAACGCGACTGAAAGAACAAGCAACCATAGCGTCACTATCAGTCCGCTAAAGTGATCACCGTCGAAGACAAGTAGAGGGAGCCAGTACTGTCGAAGTAAGTCAATCATCGTGAGACGCCTCGATCATGTCTGGAGTAGTGGCGCTGCAGCCGGTCAAGCGCGACTGTAGAAATCGCAGCCAGGACCAGATAGACACCGGCTGCAACCAGCATGAAGAAGAAACTGCTGAAGGTACTGCGTCCGGCATTCTGCGCAGCCTTGACAAGGTCTGATAGCCCGATAATCGATACCAGCGCCGTTGCCTTCACGATAACCTGCCAGTTGTTACTGATTCCAGGTAAAGCGTGCAACATAAGTTGCGGAAAGACGATCCGTTTAAATGCAGTCCAATAGGTCATCCCGTATGCCATCGCTGCCTCAATCTGCCCCCGGCTGATTGATAGATAGGCCCCTCGAAAAGTCTCGACGAAATATGCTCCGTACACCAGACCAATTGTCACGGAGCCCGCCCAGAACGGACTGATGTCAACCTGCGCTGCCCCGAAGCGGTCGGTCACCACGTTCAACGCGATTTGAATGCTGTAAAAAGTCAGCAACATCAGTACAAGATCGGGGACCCCCCGGATGATCGTGGTGTAGCAGGTGGACAGAAAGAAGCTTAGCCGGTTTCCGGACAGCTTGGCCGTCGCGCCGAGGAGCCCCACGAGAAACGCCACGACAAGCGATAGCAGTGACAGTCTCAGCGTCTCCATGGCGCCATAAAATATTTCTGTGCCGTAACCGCTTAGCATGCCCTGCTCCTTCTGATCCAGGAATCGCCTTGTGATCGATGTAGGTTCATTTGAGACTGCCCGAGAGGAAGCGCTGGAGTCGCGGACTGTGGGGGCGAACGAAGATCTCTTCGGGAGCGCCCTCCTCTTCTACTCGCCCCTGGTCAAGGAACATGACACGGCTTGACACCGACCTGGCAAATTCCATTTCATGTGTCACCAGGACCATCGTTCTCCCCTCTTCCGCTAGTCCCTGCATGACTCTGAGAACCCCGCCAACGAGTTCGGGATCGAGCGCCGACGTCGGTTCATCAAAGAGGAGGACGTCTGGTTCCATGGCAAGGGCACGCGCAATTGCAACCCGTTGTTGCTGCCCCCCGGACAAGTGCGATGGATACGCGTCGCAATGGGTCCGCGGCATGCCGACTCTCTCGAGATAGCGGAGCGCGCGGTCGCGCGCTTCCGAACGGCTGACCTTTGCGACACGATGCGGAGCCTCCGTCACGTTTTCCAGCACCGTCATATGCGCCCAGAGATTGAAATGCTGAAAGACCATTCCGAGTCGAGCTCTCAATCGTTGCAGCTGCTTTTTGTCTCTGACGATGAGATCACCGCGGGCGTTGGGGAAGGTTTGGATCTCCTCGTCGTGCAACTTGATGATGCCTCCGCTGGGGCTCTCCAGGAAATTGATGCAACGGAGGAACGTGCTTTTGCCCGACCCGGAAGAGCCGATCAGGCTGATCACGTCTCCCGCGCGCGCCTCCATGGACACACCTTTGAGTACGGAATGCTCGCCAAAATTTTTCGTGATGTCGCGTATGCTTAGTGTGTTCATAAAATACTCATCCTGTGTCTCAGCAGGAAGTCTGCGTCCAGGCAGGCAGTGCTCCGCCTCAGACCCTCGCCTGTTGAGCGATGGATACTGACGCGGCCCGGCCTCTCGCAGATCATATGTTGGTACTATGGCCCGTCTCCTGCTGCAGCGGCGCAAGCGGAGTGTGCCAGCATCGCCGGCGACTATGCGTCGTCAACTCCCGCTGCTTCGATGATCATCTGGAGCAAGACGTTGGTCCCTGCCTCCAGGTCCTTTGGAGATGCGTTCTCGATTTCGTTATGACTGATCCCGCCCTCGCAGGGAACGAAGATCATCGCGGTAGGTGCTATGCTGGCCAGATAAACCGCATCGTGTCCGGCACCACTAAGCAGATCCATCGACGGATAACCAAGATCTGCGCTTTTCCGCCTGACCGAATCCACCAGGAAGCTGTCGAAGGGCTGAGGAGCGAAATGAACGACCTGTTCGACTTCGACGGGCAATTCACATTCCGAGCATAGCTTTCGGAACTGCGTGTCCAGTAAGTCAAGGAGCTCGGCAGAATCGGCACGAAGGTCGACAGTCATTGCCACCTGGCCTGGAATGACGTTCCTTGAATTCGGGAACACAGAGATACAGCCGACAGTTCCCCGCGCGTTCGTGGAAGACCCGGTTGCGATGTGATTGACCCCTTTGACGAGGTCAGCCGCGACAAGCAAGGCATCCCGACGCAGATTCATTGGAGTTGGACCGGCGTGAGCTTCCTGTCCTTGAACCTTGACGTTGTACCATCGCTGACCCAGCGCTCCAGTGACGACACCGATCGTACAGGCCGCCGTTTCGAGAACCGGACCCTGCTCGATATGCGCCTCGAAATATGCTTTTGGCGAGTACGATGGCTCAACGCAACCTTGATAGCCAATAGACTTCAGTGCATCCTCGACTGATATCTGGTCCGAGTCTTCGCGAGAAAGCGCGTACTCGAGTGGAAAGGCCCCGCTTGCCACGCCGGATCCCATCATCACTGGAACAAACCGGGATCCCTCTTCATTCGTCCATACGACGACTTCCACTGGCGCAATGGTCCTTAGTCCGTGGTCGTTAAGTGTTCGCAGCACTTCAAGACCTGCAAGAACGCCATAATTTCCGTCGAACTTCCCGCCAGTCGGTTGCGTGTCGATATGACTTCCCGTCATTACCGGGGGCAGTTCGGGGTTCGTCCCACGGCGGCGAGCTACGATGTTTCCTATTTTGTCGACTCGCACGGTACATCCCAGTTCGGTTGCCCAACGGGCAATCAGATCCCGGGCTTCCTTGTCCAGTTGTGTCAGGGCCAGTCGACAAACTCCGCCCTTCTGCGTTGCACCGATCTTCGCAAGGTCGATCAGACTGCGCCAAAGTCGGTGACCGTCAATTCTCAGATCAGACAGCGTCAGGATACTGTCGCTCACGTTGCACCTCTATCGATATACATTTTGGATGCCTTCCGGTGTTTCCAGGTCTATTCGGTAGACAGGATCCTGCCTCAGTACAGATCGTTAATTCGAGATGTCGAAGTCAACGTACTTGTGAGTGATGGTCGTGTATGTTCCATCGGACCGGATTTTTTGCAGCGCGTCGTTGATGGACTGCCTGAGAGTCGGGTCGTCCTTGCGAAGACCCATGGCGGTATAGTCAGCGATGCCGTTCACCACGATAGGTCCTCCGGCAAACTTGAATCCACGACCCCGCTCGGTCTTGAGAAAGCCCACACCAGCCTGGATCTGCTCCACCAGAACGCCATCCAAACGGCCATTGACAAGGTCTGCGAGCGCCTGATCCTGGTTGGCATACGGGACGACGGTCACCCCCGAATTAGCCCACTGCGCTTTTGCAATGGTCTCCTCAACCGAGCCCTGCAAGACACCGACGCTCTTGCCCCGAAGGCTCTCAGCTGTGGGTTGCAACGTGCTCGCCTTGGACACCAGGAGCCGGCTATGCGCGCTGTACAGCTTGTCGCTAAAGTCGATTTCCTTTTTTCGCTGCTCGGTTGCCATCATCCCGGAGAGAATCACGTCGATTTTTCTCGCTTTCAGGCTGGGAATCAGACCGTCGAAATCACCTTCGACCCATTCACATTTCGCATGCAATTGGGCACATACAGCGTTCCCCAGATCAATATCGATACCGACGAGCTTGCCGTCAGGCGACTTGGATTCGAAGGGAGGATAGTCGGGGGATGTGCCGAACCGAATCGTCGAGATATCCTTGGAGAACGAAAGCGACGGCAGGACAATGAAAGTAATGACGACAGCCAGCAAAACGTGAAGCTTTTTCATGATGTTCACCGATTTTGTTTAATAAAGTCAGGGGCTGAAGCGCGTGATTTCCAGTTTCGCTGGTCGTGTACAGACCTCACCTTCCGAGCTCAGAAAGAGCCTCACGGGACGACCTCGCAAACTTTTCGACGATCTCAGCAAGTTCGTTATCCGTAGCAATATAGGGCGGCGCAAGTATGACCGTGTCACCCAATACTCCGTCGACATTGCCGCCAGACGGGTAGCAGATTAGTCCGTTCGCGAGCGACCTCTGCCTGACCTTGAGATAGAGTTGCTTTTCGGCGGCGAACGGTGTCTTGCGCTCCCGGTCTTCCACAAATTCAATGCCCCAGAAAAAGCCGCGACCGCGGATATCGCCGACGGCTCCGATGTCCGCCAACTCTGCTCTGAGCATCTCGCCGAACCGCTGCCCGGCGGTCTGGACGCGTTCGATCAGACGATCCCGCTTGATAATCTTCTGGACAGCGACGCCAGCAGCGCACGCGGCCGTATGGCCAGTGAAGGTGTGCCCCGTCATAGGGCCACCGTACGCGCCGTTGATAACTTCTGCGACCTTCTTCGTATAGACGGTAGCCCCCAGTGGGATATAGCCGCCACCCAGTCCCTTCGCGATCGGCATGATGTCGGGGACCACGTCATCGAATTCCAGCGCTCGCCAAGTTCCGCATCGACCTGAGCCACACATCACCTCGTCTGCGATCATCAGCACCCCATGACGATCGCAGACTTCCCTGACGGCCCTGGCATAGCCTTTCGGCGCAGGAACAACGCCACCTGCTGCGCCGACCACGGGCTCAAATACGAACGCTGCAACATTGTCGGCGCCAATGCGCAGGATTTCCTGTTCCAGTTCGCCGGCACAGGCCCTGCCCAGCTCATCCGCGGACACGCCATCGAGGGGCCGATACTCGTTGGCCGGGCTGATCAACGATGCGGGAATGAGAGCGCCCTCGAAGGGCGCCCTGCGTTCGAGAAAACCGGATATGGAAAGGGCGCCAAGAGTGTTCCCGTGCCATGACCGCTGGCGTGAGATAAAGCGTCGACGGCTCGAGTTGCCAAGCGCGCTGTGATACTGCAAAGCGAGCTTCAATGCCGACTCGACCGCCTCCGACCCTCCGGATACAAAGACCATCGACGTAAAGTCCGGCCCACACGCCTCCCGGACAAGATCGGAAAGCTCTTCCAGAGGGTCGCTGGTGAACAGATACCGGTAGCCATGGGCGATCTGTCTGAGTTGCGCAGCGACGGCCTCGTTGACTTCCTCATTCCCGTGTCCAAGACTGTAGACAGCCGGTCCAGACGAGCCATCGATGTATTGCTTGCCGGTCGTATCGAAGACATAGACGCCTCGACCATACTGCACCTTCGGCAACTTCGGAGCGGCGATCGTCGTACCGCCCTTAAGTTCGACTTTGCTCATTTCGCCCCCCCGACAAGATTCCGGCGAAGCGGCATCGTCAGACAATGCGCGGCGCCGCCCTCAATGACGAATTGCTCGAGGTCCGGATCGAACACATGAAAACCCTGTGCCCGCAACGCGGCGTTGACACGAGGATTTTGTTTGGAGGAAAGCACGCGATCGTCGCCAAGGGCGACGGCATTGGCACCCATGCTCATCACCTCGCGGTAACCGACGTCAACCAGTTCATACCTTTCTCGCAGCCACGCAACATCGTCCGGGTCGAGAATATCTGTGGCGCACAGCGCTACCTTGTCGTTGACAACACTGAACAGAACGTCGAGGTGCAGAAAGTACGCCGGAACCTTGATAAAGCGTGTTTGCCAGCCCGCCTCTGCAAACCATGCGGCAACCTGCTGGGCCGCCGCATACGTTGTCCGTACCTCGTTCACGCCGATGAGTACTTGACCCGGCGACAGGATCTGGACATCCCCACCTTCGAGACTTCCAGCAGTCACCTTTTTCCACACCGAAATATCAGACGAGGCGCAGAAGTCGACGATCGGCCCCCACTCTCCCTGTCGCTCGGGTCTAGCCATCTGGCACAGAAGCAAGCCAAAGGGCGTCATGACGCTGCTATCTCGCGTATACGTTTGATAAAAGAGGTGTGGATCCTGCTCAAGAAGACGGCAGATGACACCAGCTTCGGCAAGCGCGGACCGCAACTCTCGATGCTGGCTCATCGCGGCGGCAACATCCGCGGTCTTCCCCGCATCCAGCGCGCCAATAACCATGGTGTTTGAGCGCGCCCAATCGTAGTACGTTGCATCGCATACGAGCACCTCCGTGAGGCGGCCATATTCGCTATCGAGGAATGCGTTCGCGTCGACACCTTCTACCACCTTTCCCGACGAGATTTGGTTCATGAAAAGTTTGTCCATTGTTTCGATTAAGCCGACATTAGCCCGGACCGCAGATGCGTCAAGACCTCGCCCTGACTATCCCGCGGTCCCTGAAACCTCATCATGGTAATCATTATAATGATTAGTGGGCAAAGGGCTCGGTAGTATTTTCCCTACCCGTTACACTCATGAACGGCACCTTCGGTTGCAAGCAGAAGACTGTGTCCGGAGCACGATTGATACCCCGCACCAGAGGTGCTTTGACCGTATGCGGTCCACGAAGGACGCCCCTCAGAGCGAGGTGGCAGAGCGCGTGATGTGTAGTAGCGGTGTTGGTCAGCGGAAGTGGGCAGGCATTTTCCAGGGAAGCAGCGCGTCGTAGTCGTCGACAGTCTTCGCCAGAGGTAGCCGCTGGAACAGCCACGTGAGGTAGCGGTAGGGATCGATACCGTTGGCCTTTGCCGTTCATGCCGATTGCCCAACTATGCCGAACGCAGAGCTATTAGCGTGCACAGTAGGCCGAACCTTGCATGAGTATTCGGCATAGTCTGGAGCTCGACCCCGCCAGTTGACGGGAAGGAGCGACGGACATGGGCATCGAAACGTACTATCGTCGACCAAGATTGCTGGTGCAGCTTCGCGAAGGGCCACTTGGCAATTACATTGATCTGTTTGCCGATCGATTGCAACACGAAGGGCACTGCCAACAAGGTGCATGGCGCAATCTGCACGTCGTGTGTGACTTCAGCCATTGGCTTGCTCGTAAACACATTGCCGCTTATGACGTCGACGAACAGACCGTGAGTTCGTATCTGCCGTTTCGGCGACGACAGCTGCGCCCATCAGTCTTTGAAGGTCCGGCTCTGATGAGGATGCTTGCCCTCCTGCGCGAGATCGAGGCGAGTCCGCCGGCACAACCTACACCGTCCAGGTTCGCCGATCTGGTGGAGCAGGATTTCGTGCATCATTTGCAGCAGGATCACGGTCTTGCAAGGGTATCGGTGATTCGGCATCTCCCGGTGATCCGCATGTTTTTGCGCGAGAAGCGCATCGACAGCACGAGGTCCCTCAGTAAGCTGACCGCGAGAGATGTGGTGGACTTTATTGAGCTGCACGTCGGTGATCACAGTCCACGATCCGCGCAAATCATGTGCTGGACGCTCCGCTCTTTCTCACGATTCCTGCGATACCGTGGTTACGTCACTTGTGACCTCGCAGCGAGTGTCCCGAGTATAAGGCGATGGACACTCTCCTCGCTTCCGACCTATCTCCAGCCCGACCAGGTTCAATCAGTTCTTGACGCCTGCCGTCGAGATACATCGCTCGGGCGTCGAGACTACGCGGTGCTCCTGCTACTGGCCCGGCTGGGATTGCGCTCGAACGAGGTCACGTTACTTGAACTGGCCGATATCAACTGGCGTGCCGGCACGCTTACCATTAAGGGTAAAGGGCGACGACGTGCTGAATTACCGTTGCCAATGGAGGTTGGCGCCGCTGTGGCGGATTACCTTGAGCATAGCCGCCCGCGATCGAACAGCAGGCGCGTATTCATACGTCAATTGGCTCCGCATCGTGGCTTCGCGTCATCATCTGCGGTCTACCTCATCGCCCGAATGGCATTGGAACGTGTTGGGATCGACGATGTTGCTTCCAAGGGCCCCCATCTTTTCCGGCATAGTCTTGCGACCCAGTTACTCCGGTCCGGTGCGTCGCTGACCCAAATTGGTCAGTTACTACGTCACGAGCACCCCGATACAACGAGGATTTACGCGAAGGTCGACGTTTCGCAGCTGCGTACGGTTGCGCTACCCTGGCCAGGAGGTGTGAGATGAATGCGATCCGCAGGGCCCTTCTCAACTACGTTGCAATGCGTCGCGGGTTAGGACTCAAGTTTACCAATCAGGAGAAGCGCCTTGCCGAATTCGTCCGATTCATGGAAGGTCACAGCGCAACGATCGTGACGAACAGGCTGGCTCTTGAATGGGCTACCGAACTCGGCGCCAACCGCCCGACATCTGCACTACGGTTGGACGACGTTCGTGGGTTCGCTCGTTATCTGAGCATGTCAGAACCCAATACAGAGGTGCTGCCTACGGATCTCATTCGGTGGCCGCAACGCAAGCGACCATATCTCTACAATGAGAAGGAGATCCGAGACCTGATGGCTGCGGCCTTGAAGCTAAGGCCCGCGAATGGCTTGCGTCGATGGACTTTTCATTGCCTGTTCGGCGTCCTCGCGGTAACGGGAATGAGGATCGGCGAGGCGCTCGCCTTGCATCGTGACGACGTTGACCTAGTGTCGTGAGTTAGGTCCGTTGAACCAGATGAATTGCACCGGATTCGCCGCGATGGATCGGAGTACTTCCATTTCAATGGGAGTGCTTGCTTATTGTATTGAAGTATGTACCGCATGAGCTTTTTGTCGAGATCCCTGGTGCTGGTGAATACGCCACGCGCAATG